>JAADHO010000023.1 GCA_013151775.1 Deltaproteobacteria bacterium
TCCCGGTGCACCCGAGATCCGCTGCAACCGCCTGGACGAGGACTGCGACGGAAGCGACTTCTGTCCTGCAGACGCAGACGGTGATGGCTACGGAGTGAACGTTGATTGCGACGACCACAATCCAGCGATCAACCCAGGAGCAACCGAGATCCCGTGCAACGGTATCGACGAAGACTGTCGGCTTGGTGACACCTGCTGCGTAGATGAAGATGGAGACGGAGCTTTCGTCTGTGTTGGACGAACGGATCCTGGGGAAGACTGCGACGATCACAATCCTGATGTCCATCCTTTTGCGACGGAGATTGTGTGTGATGGTATCGACAATGATTGTCGTGGTTTAGGCGACGGCGACTGCTGTAACAACGACGACGACAAGGATGGCTACGCCTGCAAGGACGACTGTGACGACGAGCAACCAGCGGTTCATCCCGGCGTCGAGATCGTCCCCGGCGGCTGCTATGCTGGAGATGTCAACTGCGATGGCATATTGGACGGGGCCTGTTGGCCGGGAGGCTTTTAGGCGCGCTGGCTCGAGGTCGAAGGTTCTGACACTCAGTCTCTCCACAGACGCGCGAGCTCGATGGGGACGGCGTCGAAGGGGGGTGCGTGGATGCTGGCGTCGTTACCGTAGGTGGCGTGCAGCAGGTAGGCCTCGCCCTTCAGGGCGTAGACCTCGAGCGTCTTCACCAGCGGGTCGACGAGCCAGACGTGGGCGACGCCATGAGCGGCGTAGAGGGGCATCTTCGTGACCCGGTCGAAGTTGGCCGTGGAGGGCGAGAGCACCTCACAGCAGAAGTCGGGCGCCAGCTCGAAGTAGGGCGTGCTGGGCAGGCGAGGCATGCGCTCTTCGCGCCAACCGCCGATGTCGGGGACCAACACGTTAGATCCCAGATGAAGCTCCGGCTCGAAGAGGATGCGCCAGCCACCCGGGCCACCGTCGCCCTCGTCGAAGCGCGTGAAGAGCTTCGCGCCGAGCCCGGAACCGGCCTGCGCGTGGCGAGGTGCGGGCCTCGGCGACGTGATCAGCTGCCCGCGGACGAGCTCGGCGACGCGATGCCGGGGCGCGGCGAGCACGTCGTCGTAGCTCGCGAACTTCTCGGCGGCGGCGGACATGGCACACTCAACATAGCACGAGGCATGCGTGGACGACGCGCAGCAGAGCTGCAGACGCTCAGCCCTCTTCGCTGACGACCGTGCCCACGTCCTCGCCGAGCACGACGCGGCGGATGTTGCCGCGTCTAGGCAGCGCGAAGACTCGGATGGGCAGGTCGTTGTCACGACATAAGGTGACCGCCGTGGAGTCCATCACGCCCACGCGATCGGCGAGGAAGCGATCGTAGCTGAGGCGCTTGTACATGGTGGCGCCCTCGTGCTTCTCGGGATCCTTGTCGTAGATGCCCTCGACCTTGGTCGCCTTGAGCAGGATGTCCGCCTGGATCTCCATGGCGCGCAGCGCGGCGGCGGTGTCGGTGGAGAAGTAGGGGTTGCCCGTGCCCGCCACGAAGATCACGACGCGTCCCTTCTCGAGGTGACGCACGGCGCGGCGGCGGATGTAGGGCTCCGCCACCTCGCGGATGTCGAGGGCGGAGAGCAGGCGCGTCTGCACGCTCACCTTCTCGAGCGCGTCCTGCAGGGCGATGCCGTTGATCACGGTCGCGAGCATGCCCATGTAGTCCGCGCTCGCGCGCTCCATGCCGCTGGCGCTGCCCTTGAGACCGCGGAAGATGTTGCCGCCGCCGATCACGATGCCGATCTCGACACCGAGGGACGCGACCTCGGCGATCTCCGACGAGAACTCACGCAGAGTAGAGGGATCGACGCCGAACCCACCCCGGACGCCGCAGAGAGCCTCTCCCGAGAGCTTCAGGAGGATGCGCTGATAGGCGAGATCGGGGTGGGCCATGACTCAGGCTTCCGCAATGGTCGCAGCGACCGCTTCGGCCAGATCTTCGACCTTCTTCTCGATGCCCTCGCCTCGCTCGTAGCGGACGAAGCGTCGGATGGAGATCTTCTCGCCGATCTTGGCCGTGAGCCGATCGACGATCGACGCGATCGTCTCCTTGCCTTCGGCCATGATGAAGAGCTGATCGAGCAGGCAGACGCCCTTCTTCCACTTGTTGAGCTTGCCCTCGACGATCTTCTCGATGGCCGCGGCGGGCCTCTCCTTGCCGCTCGCCTTGGCCTCCTCGGCGAGCTGGCCGAGGAAGATCTCCTTCTGCTTGGTGATCACGCCGCCGGGGATCTCCGCGTCGGAGACGTACTCGGGACGCTCAGAGGCGATGTGCATCGCCAACTCGTCCACGAACTGCTTGAACTCGTCGTTGCGCGCGACGAAATCCGTCTGGCAGTTCACCTCGACGAGCACACCCACGCGCCCACCGCCGTGAATATACGCGTGCACCAGGCCCTCGGCCGTGATGGCGCCCGCCTTCTTGGCGACCTTCGCGAGACCCTTCTTCTGGATCTCCTCGATCGCCTTCTCTTCGTCGCCGTCGCTCTCGACCAGCGCGTTCTTGCAATCCATCATGCCCGCGCCCGTACGGTCGCGAAGCGACTTGACCATCTTGGCCGTCACCTGAGTCATGTTCCTCTACCTTGTCTGAGTAGGATTCTTAGAAAACTTGGAGGGTTCAGCTGCGGCGGCGACGCGTGCGCGCGTGCTCCACCTGAACGCCATCGGCGTTGCCGCTCGGCGCGCTGCCATGGCCCTGATCCCGTTGGCGCTGCTGACCTTCGATGCAGGCGTCGGCCACGCGCGAGGTCACGAGCTTGATGGCGCGGATGGCGTCGTCGTTGCCGGGGATCACGAAGTCGATGAGGTCGGGATCGCAGTTCGTGTCGGTGAGCGCCACGATCGGGATGTGGAGCTTGCGTCCCTCCTTCACCGCGATGTGCTCGTGGTGCGGATCGATCACGAACATCACCGCCGGCAGGGCGTTCAGGGCCTTGATGCCGCCGACGAACTTCTCGAGGCGCTCGCGGTCGCGGCGCATGCGCAGCACGTCCTTCTTGGAGTACGTCTGGATAGAGCCGTCCTCCCACATGCGGTCGAGATCGCGCAGACGATCGATGCCGGTCTTCATGGTCTTGAAGTTGGTCAGCGTGCCGCCGAGCCAGCGGCCCGTGACGTAGAACTGGTCGGCGCGAGTGGCCTCCTCGAAGACCACGTCCGCCGCCTGGCGCTTGGTGCCGACGAAGAGCACGTGCCCGCCGTTGGACACCGCCTTGACGATGAACTCGTAGGCGCGCTTGAACATCTGCGCCGTCTGATCGAGGTCGACGATGTGGATGCCGTTGCGGGCGCCGTAGATGTAGGGGCGCATCTTCGGGTTCCAGCGTCGGGTCTGGTGTCCGAAATGCACGCCCGCGTCGATCAGCGCACGCAGGCCGATGGGCAGGTCGCCGCTGGCGACGTCGGGGCTTCCCAGGGCGGCCAGCTCGGGCGCCTCCTGGATCTCGTGAGTAGCTTCAGCCATGGCTCATTTCTCCTTTACCGGTTGGTGCTACCTCCCTCCGGTCGGTGACCCACGATGGTTTTGTGGGCACCGGTCCGACCGTTAGAGCCGAGAGAGGCGTGGAATTTCGGAGCGAGGCCCCGGCTTCGTCAGAAGCGGCCGCGCTATAGCACGCTCACGCACCGGGTCCAACCGGGCCCAAGGTGGCCCTTCGCTCCAGGTCTAGGCGTCGCTGCTTTCGTGATAGCGCGCGAAGAGCAGCGGCGGCGCCTCTGGCCTCCAGCTCGGCAGCCCGGCCACCACGCTCACCACGCGGGCGGTGGCGACCAACGCCTGCTCCAGGTGAGGCGCCCAGGGCGAGCGCGTGGCTCGGGCGATGGCCTCGCAGGCCAGGGGCAACGCGGGATCCGTGCCGGGGCGGAGGGGATCCGCGGGCAAGGCGTCGTAGTAGGCGCGAAAATCCGTGGTCGGCGCCAGCACGTCACGCAGCCCGTGGGCTCCGGCGAGCTCTGCCTGCACGCGCAGGGCGGCGTGCTCCGGCGTGAGGTCGACGCCCGAGAGATCTTCGCTCCAGTCCGGAAGCCCCCAGTCGGGCAGGTGGAGCCCTGACTCACCGGCGACCAGAGAGTGGCAGAGTTCGTGAAAGATCATCTGGGCCAGGCAGTCGTCCGCGTCGAGCGTGCCCGCAGCGCCGAGGGTCAGCACGCCTCGACCATCAACGCTGGCGAAGACCTGCTCGGAGCGGCGCAGCTCGAGGCCGAAGCCGTGGGCTGCGGACAGCCAGATGGCGTCCAGAGGATCGACATAGCGAGATTCGATGCGGCGCGCGGCCATCCGCCGAGCATGCCTGCATGACGGCCCCGGGTCACGTGCGCGGAAGAGCAGCTCTCCGTGCTTTGGGGTAGAAGGCCCGAATGTCCGCGCCACCGACCCACCACTTCGCCCTCGCGCCGCGCCTGCCGGAATTCATCCAGGACGCCCTGCCCTGGCATCGGCGCATGCTCCGACTCCCCGGCCACGCTCTGCACTTCGTGGACGAGGGCGCCGGGACGCCGGTCATGCTGCTCCACGGCAACCCCACCTGGTCCTTCCTGTGGCGCAAGGTGATCGCTCGGCTCGTGCCCGAGGGCCTGCGGGTGATCGCGCCCGACTTGGTCGGTTTCGGACTGAGCGACAAACCCACGCAGGTGAGCGCCTACTCCTTGGCGATGGAGCTGGAGACCGTGCTCGCGCTAGTGGACGCTCTCGACCTGCGGAACCTGGTCCTGGTGGGCCAAGATTGGGGTGGACCCATCGCAGCCGGCGTCGCGCGGGCGCGGCCCGAACGTCTGCGTGGTCTGGTGCTCGCCAACACCTCCGTGCTGCCTCCAGCGCGCCCCTTCCGGCCCAAGGCCTTTCATCGCTTCAGCCACGCCCCGATGGTCAGCGACCTGGCGTTTCGAGGCCTGGGTCTGCCGATGCACCTGCTCGAGCTCGCGCAAGGCAAACGCAGCCGCTTCGAGCGCGCTACCCGCCGGGCCTATGTCTGGCCGTTCAGGCGCTCTTGGCAGAGGGCGGGACCCCTGGCCCTGGCGCGCATGGTGCCCACCTCGGAGGCTCACCCGAGCACCGCTCTGCTCGACGCCATCGGTGGCTGGATGGTCGGCTACCGAGGCCCCACCGAGCTGGTCTGGGGTCTGCGCGATCCGATCCTGGGACGAGCCCTCGGGCGCCATCGACGGGCCCTACCCCAGGCGCGTGTCACCGAGACCCAGGCGGGCCACTTCCTGCAAGAGCAGGTGCCCGAAGAGCTGGCGCGCGCGATTCTTCGCGTGGTCACGGAATGATGCGCCAGCGCGGGAATTCATGTGCCAATTGCGTCCCATTTTCTCCCTGTGGGGGGCTTTTCATCGTGGCATAGAGGGGGTATCACGGGTCGATGGGACAGCGTCACGACAGACGCCGGCCGGAGCTCGATGATCGCTGGGGCGATCTGAGCGAGCCGGTGAGCGGAAGCCGGAAACTCGCGCCCGAGGCGCCGGTGGATCCGGCCCGGCGTGTGCACGCGCGCAGCACGACCGTGCCCTTCGAGACGCCATCGTCGTCCTCCCGCGGAGAGGCGCGACGCCGTCGTAGACCCCAGAGCGATCGCGTGCGCCGGGACAGCTTCGTCGCCGCCCACGACGATCGCGGACGCCTGCTGTCGACGGCCTTCGACGAGCGCCTGCGCACGGGCGCCCGGAACGTGATCACGCGAGGTCTCTGCTTGAAGGCGGACGACGATCTGATCGTGGTGGCGGAGCCCAGCAAGGCCGCCATCGCGGCCGCCTTGGTCACGGAGGCCTCCAACCTCGGCGTACGCGTCTCGGCCTTGTGTGTGGACGCCGCCTTTTGCGCCGATCAGCCGCTGGTCGAGCGCCTGCTCTCGAGCGTGCGTAACGCCGGCGCCTCGCTGCTGGTCTCGAGCGTGGATCTGCCGCGCGGCTTCCGGCGCCGAATGATCGAAGCCAACGACACAGGCCGACACGGCCACATGGTGGGCGTGACCGAAGAGATGATGCGCCAGTCCGTGCGCGCAGATTTTCACGCCGTCCACGCCCTCGGGGAGCGCCTGGTCCAGCTCCTGACACCGCCCTGCCGGCTGGAGGTTCGCGGCGCGCCCGGCACGCAGCTCGAGATCCGCTGCGCACAGCCGCTACGCTGGCACAATCAGAGCGGCGTGCTGCAGGAGCCGGGCTGGACGAACTTCCCCGGCGGAGAGATCTTCACCACGCCCTCGAGCGTGGAGGGCACGCTGGTCCCTGACGGAGGCGTGTGGCTACCCGACGGGCGCTGCATCGGGCGCACGGGCAAGCTGCGTCTGCACTTCGCCGCGAGTCGCCTGTCCCACGCGGACGGTCCCGAGGCCCCGCTCTTGATGGACGCCCTGCGAGGTGTGTCCAACGCCCGGCGGGTGGGCCAGATCGCCCTGGGCACCAACATCAGCGTGCTGACGCCCATCGGGGCCTTGCTCCAGGACCTGAAGATGCCAGGCCTGCACCTCACGCTGGGCGACAGCTGCGCAGAGCTCACCCGCGCAGACTTCGGCTGCACTCAAGAGATCCCCCTGCTGATGCGCCGGCCCGACGTGCGCATGGATGGCGAGCCCCTGCTCTTGCGGGGACGCTACGCCCGCCACCTCTTGGACGCCCCCAGCTTCCAGTAGCGCGGCGAGTCCTTCGCGGTTTTCTTGCGACGGCCTCCACGAAGAGTGCATCCTGCGTATGTAGGTTCATGTGCGTTCGCGTAGCATACAAACCCTCTGGCTCGCGTGGTCACTGGCTCTGACCAGCCCAGTGAGCGCCCAGACGAGCCCGGGTGATGAAGCCTGCGCGTCGGCCGAGGCGCTGATCGTACGCGCGTCTTCGCATCCCGAGGAGAGCGCGCGGCTGCGCCTCAGCGACTGTGAGGGTCGGCCGCGGACGCAGGCCCTGGCCCGCCTGAGCCGCCTCGCGCGGCCCCACGGCATCCCGCCCGAGGGCGATCCCAGCGCCGCTCCCAGACCCGGACTGACCTACGTAGCGCCCGGTATCCCGCGACTCGACCCGGGCCTGCTGACACGCCTGGCGACTCTTGCCCGACGCTGGCCGGACCGACGCATCCTGATCGTCTCCGGCGTGCGCCCGCGCGCGAGGCGCAGCAGCCGCCACCGCGTGGCGCGAGCCCTCGACGTGATCGTGGAGGGCGTCGAGCGTCGCAGAGTCAGCGAGTTCGCTCGCGGTCTCGCGGCGACGGGGGTCGGCTACTACCCCAACAGTACCTTCACCCACGTCGACGTGCGCGCCCGGGCCGCCTATTGGATCGACCTCAGCGGTCCCGGGGAGCGAGCGCGCTACGTCCGGCCCGCGCCCGAGGCCGCGCCCCACGTCGCGACCGCCGCTCCGCCTCCGACCGACGTCGCGCCCGACCCAACAC
>JAADHO010000459.1 GCA_013151775.1 Deltaproteobacteria bacterium
CGGCGACGACGACCAGCATCCCCCAGGTTCGCGCGAGCTTTCGTAAGCGCGCCGCCTTGGTGCTTCTGGCCCTGTTCAGCCTGGCGGCGGACTGTGGCTTCCATTCGGGCGACAAGGGGCTCTACGAGCCGTGCACCCGGGACTACGCTTGCCGCGCGCCCTTGATCTGCCGCGCCGGCGCGTGCGCCGAGGTCTCGAGCGCCGACGCCGCCATCGGAGAGGCCTCCGTTCTCGACGCCGACGCACCCCGGGACGCCGCGTCCGGCGACTGATCGTCGTCGTTCCCGCTCGACGGAACCTTACGGTCGGGCCGGAGGGATGCTAAACCCTGAGCGTCCTCCAGAGCCCGAATCGATTCGGGGGACGCCTCCGATCATGCGTATCTGTCCCGCCTGTGGCGCCCGCTTCACCAACGAGGCCGCTTTTTGTCCCCACGACGGCTCGCCCACCGAGGTCCCGGAGGAAGCGGTCACGACCGCCGATCCGCTCCTCGGTCAGGTGCTCGACGGTCGCTACCGCATCGAGAACGTCCTGGGAGAGGGCGGCATGGGTGTCGTCTACCGCGCCACCCACGAGGCGCTCGGCAAGTCCATGGCGATCAAGGTGCTGCGGGGAGACGCGGCGAAAGATCCCGACACCGTGAAGCGCTTCATTCAGGAGGCGCAGGCGGCGAGCACCATCGGGCATCCGAACATCGTCAGCATCAGCGACTTCGGCCACCTGCCCGACGGTACCGCCTACTTCGTGATGGAGCATCTCGAGGGTGAGACGCTCACCGAGTTGATGCGCCGCGAGGCCCCCTTGAGCCC
Source organism: Deltaproteobacteria bacterium (assembly GCA_013151775.1). GTDB lineage: Bacteria > Myxococcota_A > Polyangia > Polyangiales > Houyiibacteriaceae > JAADHO01. The sequence continues at coordinate 810 of JAADHO010000459.1, forward strand.
CAGGGCCGCCGCCCGCATCCTGCGCGGCATCGGCTCCGCCATGGGCGCGGCCCACGCGCGCGGCATCGTCCATCGCGACCTGAAGCCCGACAACGTCTTCATGGCGCAGCTCGGAGAATCCGAAGCCGTGGTGAAGATCCTCGACTTCGGCATCGCCAAGGTCGGAGGCGCAAACAACAAGCTGACGCGCACGGGCATGATCTTCGGCACGCCCCACTACATCGCCCCGGAGCAGGCCGCCGGTCAGGCCGTGGACGCGCGCACGGACATCTACGCCTTGGGCGTGATCGCCTACGAGCTGCTCACGGGTCGCGTGCCCTTCGAGGGCGACACCTTCATGGGCATCTTGGGCAAGCATATGTTCGAGGCGCCCACACCTCCTGGCGAGCTGGCCGGCTCGGCCAGAGTCCTCGAGCCCTTGGTGCTGCGCGCCTTGGCCAAAAAACCCGAAGAGCGATACCCCAACGTGGACGCGCTGCTCGAGGATCTTGACGCGCGCATCGAGGCATCGCCTCCCGGTTTCTCCGGGGAGTATGCGGCGCAGGGCGCCGTGATGGACGCGGCCGTCGGGGCAGCGCCGCAGAGCATGGCGACGCAGACGTCGGCTCGACCGACGGAAGACATCGAGCTGCCCACAGGCCGTGGTCCGCTCTACGCCTTGGCAGCCGCCACCGCTCTGGTCGCCGTCGCCGTGGTCGTCGGCGTGGTGTCATCGTTCGGGTCGTCAGAGCCGGCAGAGGCGATCGCCTCCGCGCCGACGGTGGCCGTCGACGCCAGCGTCTCCCAACCTGCGCCCACCCCGGCTCCCGCGCCCGTGCCGGATCCCGCGCCTACCGCGCCCGAGGCTGCGCCCCGGGTTCACCTCGAGAGCCACCCCGCGGGCGCCTCCGTGTACGAAGACGACGTGCTCTTGGGCAACGCGCCTGTCGATCTCCCCGTCCCGACGGCTTCGCGACTGCTCACCTTGCGCCTGAGCGGTCACGCGGACGCGCAGGTGCGCCTGAGCCCGGACGGTCCCTCTTCGATCGTCGTCGAGCTCACGTCATCCCGCAGGCCACACCCTCAGCGTGCCAACGCGCAGACGGTTCAGCCCGGCGTGGAGGTCATGGCTCCTGCCATGCGGCCCGCTCCCCATATGCGGCCTCGGCCGCGCCATCACCCTACCGTGCAAAGCACAGAGGTCGTCGATCCGTGGGCCAACAACTGAGACCACTCGCTCTCTCGATTCGAATCGCCGCCTCGCTGTGTTTCGCGCTCTCTCTCGGGGGATGCGGCGCACATGGGCCCTCCACCATGCTCCGCGGCGACGCGCGAGGTGAACGCATCGAGGCTCCGGCGCCGAGCGTGGCCTCCTACCAGACCCTCAGCAGCGACGGCGGGCCCGTGGGACCGGAGGAGGCAGCGGCGAGCGTGGCGCGCGGGGTCGAGGCGGCGGGACGGGCCGCCGGGGTGGAGATCCTGCCGGACGGTCGACTCTCGCTGCTCGCGGGCTGGACCCTCGAGCACCTCGGCGACGGGGCCACGCCTCCGCCCCAGGCGTTGGTCGAGTTCTTCGCCAGAAACCTCGGGCTGGTCGAGCCCGTTCCGCACCTACTGATCCTGGGTCAGCCCGACGCCGCCGGGCTCGAGGCGGGCGTGCAGGACAGCGTCCGGCGCTTCCTGGAGCGCCAAGCCTACGATCACTATGGAGTGGGCGTGGCCGAGCGCGGCGGCCTGACGCTGACGGTGGTCACGCTCTCCCGCAGACCCCTCGACCTCGAGCCCGTCCCGCGTCGCGTCGAACCCGGCGCCGAGCTGCAGCTCTCGGGTCGTCTGCACGCGGGCTTCGCCGGGCCGACCTTCGCGGTCACGGCTCCCGACGGCTCGGTGCAGCGTCTGCCCGCAGGGGAGGGGCCCGACTTCGAGCTCAGCCTGCCTGTGCCTGCGCGAGGTGTGCATCGCGTGGAGTTGTTGGCTCAGGGACCTCGCGGCGACAGCGTGTTGGCGAATTTTCCCGTCTACGTGGGCGTCCCCGTGCCCCACTCGATCACCCTCGCTGCCGGGGACGATCTCGGAGAACACGGTGATCCGGACGCGGTCGCCGCGGCGCTGCTCGAGGAGGTGCAGCGCACGCGACGCGAGGCGGGACTGCCCGAGCTGACGGTGGACACGGCGCTGGTGCGAGTGGCGCGCGCCCACTCCGTAGACATGGTGCAGGCGGACTTCATCGGTCATCGCTCGCCCACCACCGGCACCGCTCCCGAGCGCGTGGAGCGGGCGGGCATTCGCACGGGGCTGGTGCTCGAGAACATCGGCCGTGGCTACGGCGCCGCGGAGATCCACCGAGGCCTGCTCGAGAGCCCCGGACATCGAGCGAACCTGCTGAACCCGGACGTGACCGCCGTGGGCATCGCCGTGGTCGCGGAGCCAGAAGGTGAGCGCATGGCCTTCATCGCGACGGAGCTCTTCATCCGCGCAGCGGAGCGCATCGACCTTGCCGCCGCGCCAGGCGAACTGCTCACGGCGCTGAACCGCGCTCGGCGCGCCCGCCACGCGCGCCCGCTCCGGCTCGATCCAAACCTAGCGGCGTCGGCCCAGACTGCTGCGGCCGACTACTTCGCGCATCCAGACCTCAGCCAGCAGGACGTGGTGGACGACGCCAGCGGCCGCATGCGCCGCTTCGCCATCGCCTTCTCACGCGTCGGCGGTCTGATGGTCGTCGTCTCCAGTCTCGACGAGGCCGCGACCCTCGAGCCCGCTCTCCAAGGGGACGTCCGCTACGTCGGTATCGGCGTCAGCCAGGGCAGTCGCCCGGATCATCCGCCCAACTCGATCGCCGTGGTGATCTTGCTAGGCTGGCCCCGTTGAGGCCGGCCCGGTGCCGCGGCCAGAGTGCTGGCGGGTTCAGCCGTGGTGCCGGGGCGAGCGCCCTCGCAGGGACCGCCCGAGCGGTACGAGAGTACCGCGACCAAGGGAGCGAGAAGGAAAGCCGGCCCGGTGCCGCGGCTGGGCCCGTCAGTAGGCGAGGTTGCCCTTCTTGGTCTTCGCCGGGCCCGATCCCATCTGCTCGACCACGTTTCCACCGCGGTCTTCGTAGTGGAAGCCGTTGGTGATGCGGAAGGCGGCGCCATCGTCGGCGCGGATCGTCACGTCCACGTCGCCCGCTTCGTCGCGCTGCGGCGTGATCACCAGCAGCGTCTCGGGGTCGAGGATGGTCACCTGTTCGGCTTTCTTGGTGCCGAAGTAGACCGTGTAGCCGATATCGGTGCGGAAATTTCGCCCGCCGATCTTGACCGGCTGCTGACCTTGCAGAGCGCCCGTCCTTGGCTCCATGTGGAGGATCTCCACGTCACCACCGGAGGACTGGCCGCAGGCGATCGCGCTGGCCATGAGGGCGGAGAGGCTGACGCTGAGGATGAGGGGTCTGAGGCGCATATGTTGATCCCGACTTTCGCCGCCACGATAGGAGAGCCGTGGCCGATGGGTCAAGCGTCGCGTGCAGGATCGCCTCTTGGGCCTTGCGCCGAGTCCGCTGGTCGAGCGCTGGGGTCGAGAATTGAGACACGGGACACCACCCGCGGCTTGACACCCAAGGCCTTGGCTCTTCAGACTGTCCTACCCCTGGGAACCACCGCTTGGCCAAGCAAAACCTCCTCCTGGTAGATGCCGACGAGCGGAGCCTCCGAGTACTCTCGGTAAGCCTCCGCAAGGCCGGTTATAGCGTCGCAACCTGCGGCGACGGCACGGACGCGCTCTCCATGGTCGAGCTGTCCCCTCCCGACATGATCATCTCGGACACGCGGCTGCCCGAGGTCGACGGCTTCGCCTTGGTCGAGCACCTGCGCGAGAACCCCGACTGGGCGGATATCCCCTTCATGTTCTTGTCGAGTGATGGCTCGGTGGAGAGCAAGGTCCGCGGGCTCGAGCTCGGCGTGGAGGACTACCTCACCAAGCCGATCTACATCAAAGAGATCATCACCCGGGTGAACCTCGAGCTGCAGCGCCGTCAGCGTGAGGGCTTGCAGCATCGCAACTCCATGGCGACCACCCGCTTCTCCGGCTCCCTCGCCGACATGGGCTTGGTCGATCTGCTCCAGACGATCGACATCAGCCGAAAGAGCGGTGTGCTGCACCTCACATCTGAGGATCAGCGAGGGGCGATCTTCTTCGAAGAGGGAAAACTTCGTCACGCGGAGCTCGGCAACAAGCGAGGGGAGTCCGCTGTCTATCGCTTCCTGGTCTGGAACGAGGGGCACTTCGACCTCGAATTTCGTGAGGTCCGCACCGACTCCCCGACCATCTCGGGCTCGATGCAGGGGCTGCTGATGGAGGGCATGCGCCGCCTAGACGAGTGGGGGCGGCTGCTCGAGCAGCTCCCACCACTCTCGAGTGTGTTCGACGTGAACGAAGACGAGCTGATCGAGCGGCTGGCGGAGATCCCCGACGAGATCAACGCCGTGCTCCGGCTCTTCGACGGCGAGCGCAGCATCCTCGAGGTGGTCGACGCTCGCGAGGACGACGATCTCTCCACCCTCTCGTCCATCTCCAAGCTGTATTTCGAAGGTCTGATTGCCGACAACGGAGTCGCGCCGGGGGCCGAGTCCGAGCAGGCCGAGATCTTGCTCCCCGGGGACTCCGAGATCCCTCCTCAGGCGGAGGTCGTCCCTGGAGACGAACCGGAGGGGCCGGTGCCTGCGGAGGCCGAGGCGGCGCCTGTCGAGCCGCAGGCCGATACGTCCGGCGAACCGGTGGCGGAGGCCGTGGACGCGCAGGATGCGGAGCCGCAGGACCGACAGGACGCTAACGCTGAGGTCGTTCAGACCTCACCTGTGCCAGATAGTGCCGGGGGGGGGCTTGTATCCGATCCCGAAACCATTGAGGATTCGCCAAGCTCCGGCGACGGCATGGAGCCTGCATCTACCAAAACTGCCCCCACGTCGGATGACGTGATTCCCCAGCAGGGGGATGGGCCGAGCGGTTCCGGGGCCGAGCCAAGCGCAGACTTGGAAACGAGCCCCACCGAGGACGACTCCTCAGGTAAGCCAGAGCCAACAAAGAAGCCCACGGAGAAGAAGATGGCCAAGAAGGGACGAAACAAGCGGGGTAAACGTTCGAAGCGGAGCAAGCGGTCGGGGGCTGCGGCGAAGCAGAGCAACGTGATCCAGTTTCCCGCCGTCCAGGCCGCCGCGCAGGATGAGGCGGAGGCGCAGGTAGCCGTCGGCGGAGACATCTCGTCCGATTCGATGCAGCGCCCCGACGAGGCGAAGACCCGCGAGGACGAGACCGGCTCCCATCGTCGCCCGGAGGAAGCTGAGGGCGAAGCCGAGCCCACTTCCGAGGCGTCTGCGGAGACGAAGCCTGAAGGCGAGAAGCCCGAGGACAAGAAGTCTAGCGCCAAGAAGCCCGCCGCCAAGAAGGGGAAGAAGAAGCGCACCACCTCATCCGCCATGATCCGCGCCCTGACGCAGACCGGGGAGCACGCGCAGGTCACGGAGGACTTCTTCTCCGCCGAGACCTACGAGGCGGCCCACGAGGCGCCCCACGAGACCTGGGAAGACCTGCGCGTCTCCGCCGTGCCTCTGGCGTCGGACGCCAAGCGCCATCGCATGGTCACCTTCCTGATCGGCGGCATCCTGACCGCGCTGATCGGTGGAATGGTCATCTACTACTATTGGCTGATGCCGCGGCCCGACGAGCTCGCGTCGGGTCGTGTGACCCTGCCGGATCTCAGCACCGTCAACATGGGTGAGGACTCCACGCCCGAGCCGCCTCCATTGCCTCCCGTGGCGGCGGCGGATCCCGCGACTCCGCCCGCGGCCGTTCTCGTGCCCGATCAGGCCACGCCCGAGGAAGGCACGGAGTCGGCGGACGGATCGCCGGATGAGGCTCCGCCCGAGGAAGGCACGGAGTCGGCCGACGGATCGCCGGACGAGGCTGCGCCCGAGGTAGCGCCCGAGGTAGCGCCCGAGGTAGCGCCCGAGGTAGCGCCCACGGGCGACTATGCGACCTTGCTCGAGGAGGCGAACGGTCTCGAGCGTCGGCATCGACGCCGTCAGGCCATGGAGGCCTACCGCCACGCCATCGAGGCCAACCCCAACGGCGCCGAAGCGCTGGCGAACTTGGCCTTCATGCTGCTGAACCGGAGTCAGAACCGGGAGGCCCTCGAGCTGGCGGAGCGCGCCACGACCGTGGACCCGACCAACTCCAAGGCGTGGATCACGCTCGGTGCGGCCCGCCAAGCCACGGGCAACAGCGCCGGTGGGCGTGAGGCCTACCAGCAGTGCGTGGAGCAGGGGCAGGGTAGGTACGTCCGAGACTGCCGCGCCATGCTCCGCTGACCTTTGGGGCGAGGCGGGGCCGCTGAGCGGCTTACCTTCTCGCTCCCTCGGTCGCGGTAGGGACCTACCGCTCGGTCGGTCGCTGCGAGGGCGCTCGCTCCTCGACCCCGTCTCGCCCCAAAGGCGGTGCCGGCCAACGAGCCAACGACGAGCGGTCCTTCGCCCCCGTCACCGTCATCCCAACCAATACTTAGTCCCGGCGTCGACGTGCGCCCCCGGCGTCGACGTGCGCCCCCGGCGTCGACGTGCGCCCCCG
>JAADHO010000280.1 GCA_013151775.1 Deltaproteobacteria bacterium
CCGCCTGCGCGCCGCCGAGCTCGCGCGCCCGGGCCAGGTAGACCGCTCGCTGCCGCCGCGCGCGGAAGGGCGGGAAGCGCAGCCCCTGCACGACGGGTTGGAGGCAGCTGACGAGCTCGGCGCCGTTGGGCGCGAAGAGCAGGTCTCGGGGCGTCCCGTCCGAGTTCATGATGAACACGATGCGCACCTGGCTGAGGCGCGGCGTGTTCGCGAGCTCCTGCTGCATGCAGGCCCGCAGATCGTCCGCGTGCTCGACGAAGACGGCGTTGATCTGCTCTTGGGAGAGGCGCATGGGGCGCTCCTCTACCTCGCGTCGCGCGGCGTCAGCGGCCGCCTGCTGAGCGGCCAGAGCCTCGGCTTGGGCGTGGGCCTCGGCCTGATGCGTCTCCGCCTCGAACAGACCGTGGATGGCTTGCGAGAGGCCGGGGGTGGTGGTGTGCGCGTCCGCCATGGCCTGCAGCGCGCCGCGGCCCTCCACACCGCCGAGGTGGAAGATCCCGTCCGCCGCCGCGGTCAGCGCCTCGGGGTGCTCCGCGAAGGTCGAGTCCGCTCGGTAGAGGCGCAGGAAGGAGGCCAAGGCGGGCACCACCGAGGCGTCGCCCAAGACGACGATGCCGTGCACGACCTGAGGCAGCACCTCGAAGGGGGTGCTCGGATCGTTCAGCTGATCGACCAGACCGATCACGGCGTCGTGGCGCCCCGCCTCGATCAGCGAGGGCACGATCAACGCCAGCGGTGGAGGCGTGGTTCCGTCGAGGAAGTCGTAGTGCTGCCGCAGAGCCTGCACCAGGAACTCGGCGCCCGCCGAGCGACCGCGCAGGGCCGTGGCGATCGCCTCGCGCAGAGCGGCGGGCATGGCGCGCTGGGCGTAGAGGTCGAGCAGGTCACGCGTGATCTCCGGCTCGGGCAGCGCGGCCAGGCGCTGAATCACCCAGGCGCGCGCCGGCACCAGGCGGTTGTCGGGATCTCCCGCGATGCCCACCAGCGCGCTGCGAAGATCGGGAGCCTCTTCGGTCACGTCGGCGGCGGGGAGGCCCCGGGCGTCGATGGCGACGGAGTCGAATTCCGTGCCCAGGTCTAGCGTGAAGCGGTCCGCGCCCGTCGCCGTGTCCAGCAAGCGCATGTCGCCGCGCTCGCCTGCGGTGAGCAGGCCCGTGCGCAACACCTGAGCGTTCACCACGTCCTGCGCGAGGCTGCGCGCCCAGCGCAGGTGCCCCTCGAGATCCGTCGCGAAGACGTAGCGGTAGTACACGAAGTAGACGGTGTCGCCCTCCAGCGGCCAGGCGGCGGGATCCGTGCTGGGCGCGGGCGACGCATAGAGGCGAATGCGTCCACGGGCGGAGCGCGTGCCAGGCGTGGGGAAGAAGGCGTCGTCGAAGAGCAGCGGCTCACGCGGGGCGTCCGTCAGGAAGGGCGCGTGGTAGCTCGACTCCGTCTTGGTACCCGAGGCGCTCTGGGCGTTGAAGCGATAGGCGCCCCGGCTGCCATAGAACACCCCTGCGGGTGTGGAGCGCACCCAGCTGAGCACGTCGTCCGTGGTGCGCAAGCGCGCTCGCTCGAGGCCGGTGGTGGCGTCGAGGATGGCGATGTTCTGGCGATCCCAAGGGATGAAGACGAAGCCGCCAGCGCAGGCGGGCCGACCCAAGACGCCCGAGACCTCGAAGGCCCAATGCTCGAGGCCCGTGCGCGCGTCCACGGCGCGCACGCGACCCGCGCGGGTGCTGCCTCCTCCTGCGCCCACGGAGGTGGCGTAGACGAGGTCGGCGCCGCTGCGACACGAGCCCACGTAGGCCAAGCTCGAGAGCTCGGCGCGCCACAGCTCGTGACCGTCCGCGAGACCTAGCGCCACCAGGGCGTCGCGCGTGCTGCTCATCACCACGTCGCCCAGGATCTCGGGCCGGGTCATGGCGTCCAGGGGATGGGTCCAGAGGTTCGCGCCGTCCGCGAGCGTGTAGGCGGCGATGGCGCGCGGCGTCTCGTGGGTGGTCACCAGGGCGAGGGGCACGCCGCGGGCGTTGCTCGGGGCGTCGGCGACGCGTCCGGCGGGCAGGCGGGCGACGATGCGCGCGATGGCTCGGGGGCGGTTGTCCGGGAAGCGCGGATCGAAGGCGCCGGTCACCGCGCCATAGGTGCAGCCGGAGGCCAGGAGCAGCGTCGAGATGCCCGCCAGCGTGATGCGTAGGACAGCGCGCCTCATGCTCCACCTCCAGCGGCCGCGGCCTCAGGGGGGATGCGGCGGATCGTCTCCGAGACCAGGCTCTTCAGGGCCGAGCGGTCGCGTTCGGGGAAGGTGCTGAGGTACTCGCCGAGGAAGCGCCGCACCATGGGGCCCGCGACCTCACCGAGCTTCTCGACGATGCCGCGCTTGACCGCCGCCGAGATGTCGTCCCGGCGCAGCAGCGGAGCGTACCCGCTGAGCATCACCGCCAAGGGGCGCTGTCCGAGGTAGGCGTCGAAGCGCTCCACACCCGCCCCGGGGACCAGCTTGCCGATGGCGATGGCGGCCTCGATCACGCCGCGCTCGAAGGCCGTGAAGAGGGCGTCCAAGGTCTCCGTGGCGTGGCGGTCACCGAGGGCCAAGGCCACCGCGCCGCGCACGCTGCGATCCGAGTCGCGCAGGCCCTGCGCCAGCAGCGCCGGGATACGCGGGTCGTCGATGGCGGCCAGCGCCAGGAACGCGCGCCTGCGGGCCGAGGGCCGCCGATGGCGGGTCATCTCGACCAAGACCTCGATGGAGCTGGGGCTGGCCAAGCCTCGCAAGGCCTCGAGGGCTCGATCCGCCACCGGGTCGGGTTGGCCCGATCGCAGCAACGCGGCCAGGGGCGGCACCGCCTCGGGGCGATCGAGCACGCTGAGCAGATCGATGGCCTCGCGCACCTCGTCGGGGTTGTCGCTGCGCAGCTGGGCGCTGATCTCCGCCAAGTCGGAGATGACGGGCGCGGGCGCCTCCGCCGGGTGGGGACGGCGTGGAGGTCGTCGTTGAGCCGCTGCGCTCGTCGGGACCGCCGAGCTGGCGAGGAGGAGAAAGAGAAGAACGCGCGTCATGGGGCACCTGCGCCGACCGAGTTCGAGGGTGCGCCGGGCGATCGGAGGCGACTGCGATCCGCCCCCCGGCGTGTCCCGCGAGTGTGGGGGGACCGGTCGAATGTTCCGCTTCATAGCAAAGGAGCGCCTGGGCACAACGCCAAAGCGTTCGCTCGGGGTTCGGGCCGTGCTAGAGGGACGGGGCGCGTCCCCAAGCCCGCCATGCCGCCTTCACGACTTCGACACTCCATCGCCGCCCACTTGCGCGCTCGCTCTTCTCTGGCGGCTCTGGCTGTGGCCGCGCTCTTGCTGGTCTCGCTGCTGCGTCAGGGGACGGTCTCGGGGGCGGGACGCGAGCAGAACCTGGTCCGGGCCTTCGCTGCGCGAGGGCTGCGACTCGAGCCTGGAGACCTGGTCTGGCTGGCGGCCGATCCGGGGCCCTTTCGACGTCGTCCCGCGGTGCTCCGGGCGCGCGCCGGCGGAGGCTTGGGCGACCTCTACTACGCGGAGGTGCGCGTCACGGGCGGCGGCGCCATCCTCGACATCTCCTGGCTCACCAACCTCACGCGCAGCTCGGCCGCGGACGAGCTGCGGCCGCAGCGCCTCGGCTGGTATCTCGCCTACCTCACGCGCGTCGGAGGGCGTTTCACGGCGGTCTCGCTCTTCGATCTGCGCGGACAGGCGCCCGAGGCCACGGCGTCCTGGCCGGCCCTCGCGCGCCTGCAGCAGCGGGTCACCAACCTCGAGGAGGCGGGGCGCGCCGCGGGCTTCGGGCGCGTGCGCTACGATCTCGAGCCGCCGAGCGAGAGCGCGCAGCTGCGCGTGCGTGGGGACACGCTCGAACTGACCACGGAGCAGGGTCCGCTGCGCCTGCGCCCGGGTACGCTGACCCCGCTGGAGGGCGCGAGTCAGGTGCGGGTGGAGCCCGAGGAGCTGGCGCAGCCGGGGCGCCTGACCTGGTTGGTGGACAGCGTGCGCGGACTCTCCTTCGTCGGCCCCGAACCCATCGCCTGGCTCGAGCATCGGGTCTATGGCCTGAAGGATCGCCTGCAGCGCCTGTGGTATGGCGCCGTGGGCACGGACACGGAGGCGGAGGTCAGCCAAGACCTAGGCGTCACGGTGGAGGAGCGTCGGCGCCGCATCGCGCTCAACCCCCCCGCGCCGGAGCTGGGCTTGCCGCCGGAGCCCCTCGATCCGCTGGTGTCACGCCCCGCCGAAGGGGAGGGCGCCTGGTTGCCCGTGGTGGACGATCCCTTCGTGCGCGCCACGCCCAACGCGCCGCCGGCTTTCTACCAGACCTTCCTTCAGGTCGACCTCGATCGGCCCTTCACCCGCGTCTACATCGTGCTCTGGGATCCACGTCAGGTGCAGCTGCGGGTGATGAGCGGGACGCGTGAGCCCGAGAGCGCGACGGGTGAGACGGGGCCCGGGCGCGTGCCTCGGGACGACTTCACCCTCAGGCATATGGTCGCCGGCTTCAACGGCGGCTTCCAGTCGATTCACGGCGAGTTCGGCATGATGAGCGAGGGCCGCGTCTATCTGCCGCCCAAGCCCTGGGCGGCGACCGTGGCCGTGTACGATGACGGAGTCGTGGCCATGGGCTCGTGGGAGGATCCCCCCGCGGGCGAGACGGTGTTTCGCGAGGATTGGGCCACCGCGCAGATTCCGGACTCGATGGTCGAGATGCGGCAGAACCTCACCAGCGTGGTGGAGGGCAATCGCTACAACCCTTGGCGTCGCTGGTGGTGGGGCGCCGCGCCACGAGACGCGGAGGAGCAGGTGTTCATGGATCGCTCCGGCATCTGCCTGACGCGCGAGGGCTTCATGGCGTATTTTTGGGGCAAATCCATGGGCGCCGACGAGCTGGGCGCGGCCATGCTGAAGACGCGCTGCGTGCGAGGTATCCATCTTGATATGAATCAGCGTCATACGGCCTTCGAATACTATGACGTCCACGGCCCCGACGAGCCCTTCGCGCCTCTGGGTCGGCGCCGGCGCTCGATGGAGTTCGAGCTGCCCGTAGGAGGCGCCGAGGGCTACGTGATGCGCGGCCGCAAGGCGGTGCGCTCCATGACGCCCATGCGTTTTCCGCGCTACATGCGCCGGGATCAGCGCGATTTCTTCTACCTCACATTGAAGCCCGTGCTGCCGGGACCCGATCTGCTGCCGGCGCAGGTGGGCGGCGAGGCTCAGCGCTTCTCCACGGACGGTCTGCCGAGGGACGAGTGGCCCTACGCCTTCGCGCGAGTCGACCTGGGCGAGGACGCCGCCCAGACCTATGTGATCCGCATCGACCCGCGTCGCGCCCAGCCCGCGGTCCTGGCGCGGCACGGTCACGGTCGCGCCCTGGGCTACTTCAGTCGGCCCGAGCAGGCCGGCGCGGGGCGCCACGGGCTCTACGCCCAGGCGCAAACGGTGGGCTACGAATTCGCCGTGGGAGACGCACCCGAGGGCGCCGAGATCTTGCTGCGGGGCGTTCCCCTGGAGCAGCGTCCCGACGCCCAGGCGGCGCTCGGGGTAACGCGAGACGGTTTCCTGGTCTACGTGGAGAAGAGCGCGCCTGGGGCCCCGGGGCTGGCACGAGCGCTGACGCGCGCGGGCGTGGTCGGCGAGGCGCTGGCGCTGGAGTCCACTCGGCTGGCGTTCGCCGTCGACGCCCAGACCCGCATCGGGCCCGACGGCTACGAGCGCGAGCTCTCGACGGATGCCGCCCTGGTGCTCGAGGCCCAACCCCGCCGGGCCACGGAGGTGCTCTTCCCCGACGTCCGGCCGCGCCCCTACATGTACTGGTACCGCATGCAGGACACGCGCGTGCGCTACTTCCGCGACGCGGATCAGCCGCCGAGGTTTCGTGCTCCTGACGGTGGCGTGTAGCCCCAATCTGAGCTCCAGTGGCGTTTGCGCGCGAACTGTGCGCCACAAGCGCCGTCAGGCATGATATGTCACGCGCACCAAGGATCCACGCGCGAGTCGGTCCAATACCTGTGGGTCGGCGCGCCACGCATCATGTACGAAGCTGAGCACCACCGAGAACTTCGCTTGATAAGCTCTGTGCAAATCCAGTACAGTGCCGCCACCATCCCGGTGGATGAGCACTCCAGAGGCGTGGGCCACGGGCCCCGGGCAACAATCGAAGAGTTGACTCGAAGCGAATATCTCAGAGGGTCGCGGTGAAGAAGCCCATCCCCTTCGGAAAATACCTGCTCCTCGAGCGGATCAACGTCGGCGGCATGGCCGAAGTCTTCAAGGCCAAGACCTTTGGCGTCGAGGGCTTCGAGCGCCTGATCGCTCTGAAGCGCATCCTGCCCTCCATCGCGGAGGATCAGGAATTCATCGTCATGTTCATCGACGAGGCGAAGATCGCCGTGCAGCTCTCGCACGCGAACATCGCTCAGATCTTCGATCTTGGAAAGGTGGGCGAGAGCTACTTCATCGCCATGGAGTACGTGCAGGGCAAAGACCTGCGCGCGATCTTCGACCGCTCGCGCAAGCGCGGCGAGACCGTGCCCGTGCCCATGGCCTGCTACATCACCATGAAGGTGTGCGAGGGTCTCGACTACGCCCACAACAAGAAGGACTCCTCCGCGCGGCCCCTGCACCTGGTGCATCGAGACGTCTCGCCCCAGAACGTGCTGATCTCCTATGACGGCGAGATCAAGCTGATCGACTTCGGCATCGCCAAGGCGGCCAACAAGGCGGGCAAGACCCAAGCGGGCATCCTCAAGGGCAAGTTCGGCTACATGTCCCCCGAGCAGGTGCGTGGCCTGCCCTTGGATCGACGCAGCGACATCTTCGCCATGGGCATCGTGCTCTACGAGCAGCTCACGGGTGAGCGCCTGTTCGTCGGCGAGAGCGACTTCTCCACGCTGGAGAAGGTGCGCAACGTCGAGATCATGCCGCCGAGCACCTACAACCGGCGCATCCCCGAGGAGCTCGAGCAGATCGTGCTGCGGGCGCTGGCGAAGGACGCGGAGGATCGCTACCAGAGCGCCATGGACCTGCACGACGATCTGCAGTCGTTCATGTACACGAGCGGCAATTTCTTCGCGCGCAAGGATCTCAGCTCCTACATGCGTCGCTCCTTTCAGGAAGAGATCGCCCGTGAGGTGACCCGCGACGAGGAGTACCGCAAGATCGACGCGGCCGCGATGCGCAGCGGCGGGCTCTCGGCCTTCGAGAACCTGCCCTCCGCCGAGCAGCGGCGCGCGCCACCTCCGCCCCCGTCGGTGCCGAGTCGCACGCCACCTCCTCCGCCTCCGCGCCGCGCGCCCAAGGCCACCATGCTCGGCATGGGCGCCGCTCCCCCACCTCGTCCGAGCGGTCCCGCGCCTTCTGCGCCG
>JAADHO010000168.1 GCA_013151775.1 Deltaproteobacteria bacterium
CCGAGGGCGGTCACGAGCAGATCCCCGAAGCCGTCCGCGTCCACGTCCCCGGCCCCGGAGACCGCCGCCCCGAAGAGCGTGCCCGAGGGCGCCGTGAGGGTGAGGCTCGGGCGGGCGGGCAGTCCGTCGGGCGCGCCCAGATAAATGTAGACGCGACCCTCCACGCCGAAGGCGCGATCGGCTCCCACGGCTAGGTCTGCCAGCCCGTCACCGTTCAAGTCTCCGGCCGCTGCCAAGGCGCCGCCAAAGCCACCCCCGTCGGGCGCGCGCAAAATCTGGCTAGGGCTAGCCGAGGGTCCCGTGCTGCTGCCCGCGTACACGTAGACGCGACCGCTTCCGTCATCCACGCGCGGGGCGCCGATGGCCAGGTCGCCCGAACCGTCCCCGTCGAAGTCAGGCTGAACGCCGAAGGCCGTCAGCCGTGTTCCATCCACCACCGTGACCACGAACTGCCAGGTCGGGCTGGCCACACCGGACGCGCTCACGCGCCAGAAATAGCGCCCCGGATCGAGCGCAGGATCCGCCACGTAGTCGGAGCCCGTCACGTCCACGGAGCGGACCTCGGTCGCGCAGTCGGGGTCGCTGCAGAGCTTCAGCGTCGCCGCCGTGACCCCGCTGGGAAGCTCCCACGTGAAACGTGGCGCGTGACTCGAGACCGTCGCGAGGGAGGCGGGGCGAATCAGCCGGGGCGCGGGTACGCAGGCGCCCGCCTCCACGGCGAAGCCAGCTTGGCAGCGGAAAGTGCAGGCGCTCGCCACACAGAATGGGTCGGCGTTGTCCGGCGCTGAGCAGGCGTCGTCACAACTGCCGCAGTGCGCCACGTCCACGGCGGTGTCCACGCAGGCTCCCGCACAGGTGGCCAAGGCGCCGCACATGTTGGCATCCCCTGGACCCGAGTCGCGAGGGGGCGGCGGACCGCCGGAGTCGACGCCCGTATCCGGGAGCCCGGAGTCGCGAGTCGGCGTGGTACCGCCCTCGGGGCTGCAGGCGAGCAGGAGCGAGAGAGCGAGGGCGAGCGTGGCGCGGGCACAAGTCATGGTCGTGTCTCCTCGGGGAGGTCCCCCACGACAGCATGCCCCGAGCCGTGTCTGATTGCACCCTTGACGGAACCTGGGTGAATCGCCTAAGGTGTAGATAGATTACGGGGTTTCTACGTGACAGCAGTGGAGAAGGGTCTTGGGCGTCGCGGATTCGTCCGCGGTTTGAGTGCAGCGGCAGGGCTTGCCGTGACTGCGGGCCACGCAAGTGGCCTGGCAGCACAGGCGAGTGGTGCGGCCGCGCAGGACAGTACAGCGGAGGCTTCCAAGCCACAGCTGTATCACCGACGCGGGATGCCGGAAGGGCAGCTCGATGTGGTGCCGGCAGCGGGAGCGGAGGTGCGCGCGTTCTTCGGATCGCTCACCGAAGGCACGGGGCTGAGTTCCTCCGGGCCGACCGCCGCGGACCAGGCTCGATGGACCATCGAGTCCATCCATGAGCTGCGACACGGGGCCATCCCCGTGGTGCTCGCGGACGCCCGAGGCAGGCGTTTCCAGGTCGACGTGCTGAGGCGCGACGACGCTGGTGATTCCGCGATCGCGGTCGCTGGTGGCGTGGCGCTCTACCTGTCGAATCGAGGCGATGGCGCCACGGGTACGCTCGAGGAGCACGGTCTGGGCGTCATGGCCTTGGCCAGCGCGCTGCGCATGCAAGACCGGGCGCCGGCGCCGAGCGGGCTGACAACCTTCGCGACACGCCGCACACGTCACCCCCTCGGAGCGTTCTCGGCGGGCTGACGACCACGCGTCGAGCGGAAGAAAGGCTCTCCCCTCGGGAGGGCCTTTTTTCGTTTGGCCAGGGGATTTTGGCCAGGGGATTCGCGTCGGTCGCGTGGGCTCGCCCCGGGTCCTCGGTGAACTCGACGCGCCAGCGGCGTCCGTCGCGTGTGCCAGTGGGTCGCTCGCAGGCGCCTACCACCCGCAGCGGTCACTCGCCGGCAGCTGGCGCCTGCGAGCGTGAACTAGGGCCACGCGCCCGGGTCAGCTCAGCACCGGCCGAGACGCAGCCAACGCTCGGGGGAACAGCGCTCGCGGCCACCCCCGCTCAGCGCGCGACGCGCAGCTGATAGGTGCCGCAGGTGTTTCCACCGTTGGTCCGGTAGACCCGCACGAAGACCGTTCCCGGCCATGGAGTCGTTCGAGTGTTGAAGGCCGTCGCCGCGGTGTCGTCGATGAAGCGGTAGGTGGTAGCGGCGTTGGCGTTGCCGCTGGCGCACGACGCCGCGGAGCCGCAGGCGTTGGCCTTGACGTCGAACTTGTAGACGCCGCCCGTGTTCACCGCGAAGGTGATGGTCGGCGCTCCAACCCCGGCGCCGGGGAAGGCCACGCGGTACCAGTGCTCGTCGGAGGGTCCGTAGAGCATGCGCTCTGGAGAGATGGTGGAGCTGCCCGCAGAGGCGACGCTCATCAGGTTGAAGGAGCCCACGCAGGAGGCGTTAGCCGTGTCCTGGAAGCCCTCGTCGATGGTGCCGTCGCAGTTGTCGTCGATCGTGAGATTGCAGATCTCGGTCGTGGATCCGCCGGGCGCACACACGGTCTCGACCCCGCCCACGCAGTGCTGAACCGTGCGCTGACAGGCGCCCACGCCACAGGTCACGGTGTCCATGGAGCTGTCGAGGTTGGTGCATTCGCCGGGCAACATGGCCGCGCAGCTGCTCACCGTAACGGTCTGGCAGTTGTCGTCGCAGTTGACTTGCACGGCTCCTGCCGGCTGAGAAGGACACAGATCACCCGCCGTGAGGCAGGCGCCGCCGCCGTTGCAAGCCGCAAGATCGTCGCTGACATCCTGGCGGAAGCGGCAGATGTCATCGGTCAGGAAGCCCGTGTAGAAGGTGTTGCAGAGGAAGCCCAGACACTCCGCGTCCGGGTCCGTCCTGGCTGGGATGGGCGTACAGGCCCCCTCGGAGCCCGTGACATTGCACGCCTCGCAGCCACCGGTGCATTCTGACGTGCAGCAGACGCCGTCCACGCACGAGAGCCCCGCCTGACAGTCCTCCGTGCGTCCACAGGTGCCGCCGGCAGGACGGTCTGGCACACACGAGCCCAGATCGCAGTGAGCGGCCTCGAGGCATTGGGTGTCCAAGGTGCAGCTAGTGGGGCAAGTGGGCGGGGTCTGATCCATGGTCCCATCACACATGACGGGTAGATAGAGCCCACAATCCAAGGCGAGGATCTCCAGAGAGCAGGCCCTGTCGTCCGCGATGCCCGTGGTCACGGTGCAGCTGTTGGAGACGCAGGTCGCGTCCCCGCGAGTGCCTTGGCAGGTCGTGGCATCATCACAGGTGCGGGTGTTTCCGCCGCAGGTGGTGTTGTCGATGCAGCAGCTGCCCGAGTCGCAGCAGTAGCCACCGTCGCAGTGACCCGAGGAGCAGTCCGTGTCCTCATCGCACACGCCGCCGTTGGGCTCGTCCGTGACGCACGCGGCGCCATCGCAGTGGGCGGCCAAGATGCACAGGTTGTCGTCGTCGCCCGTCCCTGGATCGCAGCTGGTCGCGCAGCGGCTGCCGCTCTCGCCGCCGTCCTCACAGCTGAAGAGGGCGCAATCGGTCAGCGTGCCGGAAACGCACATGGCGGACTCACAGCTGGCGGACTCCACCGCCTCGAAGGTGCCGTCGCCGCGGTCGGTGCAGCGCCCCGAGGAGCAGTCCGTGGGCGGCTCGTCCGTGGTGCCGTCGCAGTCGTTGTCCGTGCCGTCGCAGATCTCGGAGGCCCCTGGGTTGATGGTCTCGTCCTCGTCATTGCAGTCGGCGCCGTCGCAGCCGATGCCCTGCCCGTAGGAGTCGAGGTCCTGATCGACGCAGCAGCCCGTACCCACCGGCGTGCAGACGGTGCTGTCGACTCCGCTGGCGATGTCCAACACACAGTTGAAATTCCGCGGACAGCTGGGGATGTCGGGGTTGCAGCCGGGCAGGCAGGCCTTGCCGCCCACGGTGAGAGACACGCAGAACGAGCCGACCTCACAGTCGCTGTGGTCCTCGCACGATTCGCAGGTGCTGCCCGCGATGGTCGGCCCGGCGTCTCCCGCGTCGGCCGGACCCGTGTCCACGCCCGTGTCTCTCGACGCGTCGCCCCGCGACCCGTCGACCAAGGCGTCGACTCCACCATCGCCAGGAGGCGGTGGTGAACTCGGTCCTGAGGCGCATCCCGCCACACTCAGCACACCTACGAAACATAGCCCAACTGCCAGATTACTCTTCACAAGCACACTCCCGCGCCGTAAGAAGAATACATGCAGTCGGGCCTGAAGTACAGCGGCACCACTATGCTGCCGCGAAGCGAGATGTTTTCGCGCATCCCGTGATACGGTTCAGCCGTGCGCATGACTCAGAATTTCGCCGGGCGAGCCAAAGTCACGGCCGCCGCACTCTTGGTCCTCGGGCTCTGCTCTGGAGCCCAGCTCTCGACGCCGAGGGGAGCCGCCGCGCAGGAGCCATCGGCGAGCGAGCGAGCGCTGGCGCGCCGCGCCTTTCACCACGGAATGACCGCAGCCCGAGCGGAGCGTTGGGAGGACGCGAGGGTGGCCTTCGAACGCGCCTGGGAGCTGGTGCATCGGCCGCGCGTGCTCTTGAATCTGGCCACGGCGCAGGTGCACACGGGGCGGCTCGTCGAGGGCGCCGAGAACTACCGGCGCTACGTCCGAGAGAACAGCGACGAGGCGGACGCGCGTCTGCTGCGAGAGGCTCGCCAGCGGCTGTCGGAGGTGGAAGCGCGCACACCTCAGCTGACCTTGCGGGTGACTTCCTTGCGGCCCGGCGACGAGCTGATGCTCGACGGAGCGCCCGTGTCGCGAGCCGTGCTGTCCGCGCCCTTGCCGGTGAACCCGGGCAGGCACGTGCTGCGTGTCCTGCGTGAGGGAGCGGCCGTGGCCGAGGCCGAGGTGACGCTCGAGGTGGGCGCAGAGCAGAGCTTGCGCCTCGAGGTGCCCGCGCCCGCTCGAGGCGCCACCGCCGGTGTCCCGGATCCGGCGCAGGCCGCACGGGCCGGCGGGCAGCCTGGAACCTCAGCGGGTCTGCTCGAAGGTCCGAGTGAAGCGCCCGCGCACGAAGGGGGCGGCGTCCTGCGTTCACCTTGGTTCTGGATCGCCGTCGGTCTGGTGGTGGCGGGCGGCGTCACGGCAGGGGTCGTGCTCACGCGCGACTCGGGACAAGCGCCCTTCACGGGCAACGTGACGCCTGGCTTCTTGGAGGTCCGATGACCTCCCCGCGGATCATCCGAGCCCTGGTGGCGCTCGCGCTGGCGAGCAGCGCCTGCAGCTCGACCGACGCCACCCAGCTCGTGCTGGTCGTCGACACCGACCTATCGGTGCCCGACCAGGTCGACTCCATCTCCCTCGACGTCACGGGCCCCGGAGGGATGCGTCAGCGTGTCAACGTCGATCTGAGCGCGGGCGCCGTGCGGCCCCTCAGCCTGGGCCTGCGCCCGTCCGCCGAGGCGCTCAGCTCGGGGACCTTGGGTCCGGTTCAGATCGTCGCCAGCGCGCAGCGCTCGGGCGCGCCGGTGGTGGAGCGAAGGCTGACCACCTCCTTCTTGCGAGACCGCAGCCTGCTCGTGCAGATCATGCTGAGCGCCGATTGTCAGGGCGTGAGCTGCGCCGCAGAGCGGACCTGCAACCAGGGCGAGTGCGTCGCGACAGCGGTGGCCGCGAATGAGTTGCCGCGCTTCACGGGGGGCATCCCCGGTTCGCGACCGACGCTGGACGGCGGCGTGCCAGACGGCTGCACGCCAAGCCCCGAGATCTGCAACGAACTCGATGACGACTGCGACGGCATCGTCGACAACGGCTTCGACCTGTCGAGCAGCGCGGACGACTGCGGACGCTGTGGACACGCCTGCGCCGCCTTGACGGGCGTCGCCACGGGGACCTGCAGCGCCGGCAGCTGTGTCATCAGCTGTGACACGGGCTTCGACGACTGCGACGGAGATCCGGACAACGGCTGCGAGGCCAACCTCGACACGGACCCGAACCACTGCTCGAGCTGCGGAGTGAGCTGCGATTTCGCCAACGCCTCGGGCAGCTGCGTCGCCGGCAGCTGCAGCTTGGCCGCCTGCGACGCGGGCTTCGCCGACTGCGACGGCGACGGCCGCAACGGCTGCGAGGTCGACCTGTCCGCGCCCACGGACTGCGGTCGCTGCGGCCACGACTGCGCAGGGGCGACCTGCCAGCCGAGCGGCTTCTGCGAAGGCGAGGAGATCGTCGGGATCTCCGCCGGGTCGCAGCACACCTGCGCTCTCAGGGCGAACGGCCAGGCCACTTGTTGGGGACTCGGATCCAGAGGTCAGCTCGGCACCGGCGTCGACATGAGCAGCCGCGTTCCCGTGGACGTGATGAGCGTGCCCATGGACGCGACGCAGATCTCCGCGGGCAATGATCAGAGCTGCCTCGTGGCCAGCGGACGCCCCTATTGCTGGGGCGACAACAGCGGCGGGCAGCTGGGCGACGGCACGACGACCGAGCGGAACACACCCACCCGAGTCGTGGGCAGCGCGCTGTCGAGCGACGTCGACCAGATCGGCCAGGGCAGCGGCCACACCTGCGCCTTGGTGCTGAACCCGACGGGCGCGAACCGGGTGTACTGCTGGGGCACGAACCGCAACGGTCAGCTCGGAGACGGAACCACCATGGATTCGCTCCGAGCGACGGCCGTCGACTCGGGCGTCTTCGCGGGCGCGTCACCCCTCAGGGTGTCCGCCGGCGCGCGACACACCTGCGCCGCTCTGGACAGCGGAGAGGTCTTCTGCTGGGGCAGAGGCAGCGAAGGACAGCTGGGCGGAGGCGGGACGACCGAAAAGCACATCCCCACGTCGGTGGAGGCGACCTCGGGCATGGCCTTGGACCTCTCGGGCGGCAGCGGCTCCGTGGATGCGGCGAGCATCTCCTTGGTCTCCGGCGCGGCCTACAGCTGCGCGAAGGACGTGAACGGCCAGGTCTACTGCTGGGGCGACAACTCACGAGGTCAGATGGGCGACGGCAGCACGGTCCCACGCACACGAGCCGTGGCCGTCATGGGCCTCGACGACGCGGTCGCCCTGAGCGCAGGAGACGCCCACGTCTGCGCCCTGCGCATGGACGGACGGGTCAGCTGTTGGGGCGCAAACAGCTTTGGTCAGCTCGGAGACGGCACGACGACCGAGCGGAACACACCCGTGGACGTGATGGACCTGCCGGCGGACGTCGTCGAGGTGGCCTGCGGCGCGGCGCACGTCTGCCTGCGTACGTCGGGAGGCGCCGTCTACTGCCTGGGCCGCAACGCCGTGGGTCAGCTCGGAGACGGA
>JAADHO010000442.1 GCA_013151775.1 Deltaproteobacteria bacterium
GCGGCGTGACTGCGTAGTAGCGCGTCCGGCTGCGCTCGCCGACCGTCTTGACCCGGCCAGTCTTCTTCAACCGCGATGCTGGGAGCGAGAGCCCCACTTGGACGTCTTGCGTTTGCTTGCCCTGCCCGCCGGAGAGCTTGCGCCCCAGCGCTTCTCGGAGCTGCCCTTCATAGGCCGCCACTTGCTGCTGGATGAGAGCCTCCACGGAGGCTTCGAGCGTCGCGATGTCGAGATTCGTCATGTGCGACGAGTCGCACGGTCGGCCGGCGCGCTCAACCCTGGGGGTGAACGGCTACTCCGGCTCAACGTCTTCGACGCGCGTCGCCACGCAGCCGTTCCCAACCTCAAGGTCGTGGACCACGCCATGCGCAACGCCGCGTGCTTGCCTGGCTTTGAAATGAATCGGCGCTCTAGGCATACTCCAGAGACTCGATCCGAGCACAGACTCCGGCCAGCGAGCGAAAGTATTCCGCAAATCCAGTTAGCTAGAACACCTAAAACAATGCAACCATGATCCCACTGCGAGCGCGACGCAACAGTTCGCTGCAGACCACCACAAGTCAGTTTCCATAGAACCCAGGATGCGCACGAACAAACTCACGTACTTCGTCTTGTTGATCTAGAGACAGACCAAGCATTACGCGAACGACAAGTGGATCCATTCGTTCAACTATACAAAATACGTTTGCTGGCGTGGCGCCTCTGTCAAGCCTACGGATAACAGTGGGATACGGTGTATTTCCTCTGCCGAATCTGCCGAATCCTAACGCATTTAGCAGCGCACCATTGCAATTCCTTCTTGCGCTGCACATTCGCATTGATATATCCATACTTCGCCGATATCTTGACACAAGCGCATCAAATTGTGTCGCCGATCGACGTCGATCCTCTTGCTGATGCTGAGCAATCGCCACTCGCATGCGTTGTAGGCGACGTCGATCCGCTTCCTGACGGCGCGCCATCGGCGTTCGCATGCGCCGTAGTTGCGGGTCGGGGACGTCCGTACCTGAGCCACGCAACCGCCCTAGATCAAGCAGGGCAATCTCGGCTGCTGTGACGTCACCGCGCCTCAATGCGCCACGGAATTCATCTTCTGCCGCTGCCACAATGGGACGCCAGAGCGCGTCTCTATGCCGGGTGCATTGCCGTCGTTCACGAACCGTTACGTCTCCATTATCAGCCATTCTTCTCAGCGCGTCCTCAGCCCCCTCGGGTTCCACGGACTCAAGACATGAAGACACCAATCGCGAAACAAGGGCACCACTGACAAGTCGCTGTTCATGAGCAAAAACTTCAGGAAAATGCGCCAGCCACTGCCTCTCCTCTATGCCACGCGCTCTCACAACTTGCTGAATCTCCGCAGTAGCTCCTTCCTCCGCATGGTCCAATCGCTCGGATACAGTCGCAACCCAGTTCTCGTATGCGGGTTGAAGAACACCCCTAGCATTCGACATTGAGGCTACAATATCCCGTCGAAGTCCGGCTGCATCGATCCAACCAAGTAACCGTTGAAGTTGGCTCGCCTGCGCGTACACCTGTAACGCAAGCGACAAGACAGCACGAGCGTCACTCGCAGTTAGCGCGGTCCCGCTCACTTCCGCACGAAAACTGGCAAGTGAAGTTGAGAAAGCGTCCAGTCGATGTGCGACGTATGCACTAGCACAACTTCCTCGATTCTGTGGCCGAATATGCATTCGGCCAAGACGAGCCCATAATTCCTGGAGACGAGTCTCAGTTAGACCACCGGAGCACTCCACGGTGACGCTGGCAACAGACTGCTCGGGTCCAGGACGATTGACCCAGAAAGGAGTGATACGAGCTCGATTCGTTCCAGATGCAATAACGATAGAACGCCCGCCAGCTTCTTCTGGAGGCGCCACTTCTATAAAATCATATATTGCACGATGGCTTCCCATTCCGGATTGCAAACCAACTCGAAGAGAAAAGATGAGCGTACCATTATTTGTTGGTCGAACACTACCATGACAGTGACCGCCGAATTCGGCATCGATGTCATCTAGCGTATCATTCTCGCGGGCCATCCCGCTTTGGTTATCGTATGCAGGTCCTGGGGATGGCAGGTAAGCGTGCAAGACATCAGAATCGATTAGCAGTTCACACCGAGCGCCACGAAGTCCTCCAGGATACTCACTAAGTCTCAGGGCATGATTCTCGCCAGACACTAGCCAACGGAGAGGCTCGCCAGGCACGAGATTGCTTCCATCCGGCTGGACTTCAGACAACGACGCAAGACTCGCACTGGGAATAGATTGAACAGTATGCGAAACCGAAGAACGCACAAGTGAGAGCCTGGTACTGTTGAGTTCTAATGTGATATGCCCGCGTTGTCCGCCTGGTGCAATTATCATATCAATATTGTTTAGATGATGATTCTGAGAAGAACCGCTCGATGTCGATTCAGCATAACGCACTCTTGATATATAACGCTGACTTGACGTCACCCTCCCGTAGTAGCACATGGTTGCGTCACCGCGCATGTCACTAAACAGTACACGACTGCCGCACTCGATTCGAAATGCGCATGGTGTCTGCTCGCTCGAATTTGACTCAAGTGGCATAACTAGTATTTCACATGCTTGTCCTATTGCAAGCGCCGTGTGATCTGTAACTTCGGAGCCATGCGAGATTTCGCTTATGTGCATTCGCATATGTACCATATGAGCCTGCAAGTCTTGTGCAGATGCGGCTCGTCGCTCACGCGAGCCCGATGATACGGTCGTTCCGCACGCAAAGGAGAGAAACGTAATAGCGACCAAGGAAATTGTCCGACCAAGGCGATCAAGTGTGCAGCACAGCATGCGATAGTTCCTCTTGTGCAGTGAATTGAGAGCGGTTCACGCTCTCCAATTCTCAGGACACGACAGAGAGACTATGCCGGCCTTCGGAAGTGTGCAACATCATGGTGTCGGGCTGACCCATCGCCTCATTTTCCCCACCCTTTGGGGTGTCTCAGAGCAATAGCTGCCGCATGAGTTCGTGTCGCTGAACGACGAGACCAAGAGCGGCGAGCAGGGGCGCTGCCTTGTCGACGCTGAGCGCAGGCAACGCTTCGAACCAGTATTGGCCCTGACGAAAGGTGTGCACTCGCCACACAGCCACCTGGGTTCCGGCATCAGCGGGCGTCGGCTGGCGTCGGCGTCGGCTGGCGTCGGCGACAGCGCGTCGAGCTCGGCGTCAGTCGTTGAAGCGTGAGACGCGCTGGACGTTGAGCGCGGGGATGGCGTCGTCGGGGTTTCCTGCGAGCCAAGCGGCAGGCATGAGCGCCGAGAGATCTTCGGCGATCCGGATGCCGCGAGCGAGCTGAGGCAAGACGCCAGCGAGGTAGGCCTCGGGCGTGAGTCCGATGAGCTCGCAGGTGGTCAGAATGCGGAGGAGCACGGCAGCGCGCCGGCGACCGTCGTGCGAGCCGACGAAGAGCGCATTCTTGCAGCTACGCGGCATGTACGACGTGCTCAACGGCGACTTCATCGCGCCCCTCGCGAGCTTCGAGGAGATTCGCCCATGGCGGACTCGAGCAAGCGACTTCGAGGCGATCGTGGACCAGGTCACTCGACACCTCTCGAAGACGGGCCTGCTGTCTGGCGAAGAGCACCCCGTCTACCCCATGGGCACCGAGGAGGTGCTCGTCACCGAAGGCCGCCAGGCCT
Organism: Deltaproteobacteria bacterium; assembly: GCA_013151775.1. Lineage (GTDB taxonomy): Bacteria > Myxococcota_A > Polyangia > Polyangiales > Houyiibacteriaceae > JAADHO01. The sequence continues at coordinate 3,669 of JAADHO010000442.1, forward strand.
TCTCGTCGTCGCTACGTTGGCCAGCCTCTGGGCAGCTCGGTCACCTTCTTCAGCATCGGTGTGCGCGACCCCTTCGCCCCACAGGGAGACGAACCGCGGACGACTCCGATCTGGATGCGCTTTCATCGTCAAACGCCTTCCTTCGCGCGCGTTCTCGAGCGCCTCGAAGCGTCGGATTTTCGTGACAAGCGTGTCATGAGTCAGGGTCACCTGTGGCTGCCGCTGAGCCTGCCCGCGAAGGTAAGCGGCGCTGAGATCGTGCAGGACGTGGTGCGGAAGGCGGAGAAGGTGATCCAGGTGGTCTACGCCGACCCACCATCTGTGTGAGGCCGTTGAAACCGTCCGACAGTCACCACTTCAAGACCGACCGCTCCCGGCCAACCCGTGACGTCTAAGCCAGCATCAGCCACAGGCCGACGCCCACGCCGACCACGACCACGCCGGTCAGCACGATGGCGAGCATCGCCCAGCCCAAGCGAGACCTCCACGCAGGGCGCGGCGGTTCAAGCGCTGCGGCGAAGTCCAGAGCTTGGCGGTGGACGCGGCCCGCGTGCGTCTCGAACGCCTCCGCGAAACCCAGCGCGGCCAGGCCGAGCGCGAAGGCGACGAGGATGTCGACCGCGAAGAGGCCAGACGCGGGGTGGGAGACGATTCGAGTCACCCAACCGGCAAGCAAGAACGACCCCGCCGCCAGGATGCAGCGAGTCAGCATCTTCGCTGGCGCGAACGTGGCCGCCGACGCGACGAGGGCGAAGGTGACGAGGCGCCACACCGTGAGCGCCCCGGCGATGGCGGGTGCAACGTGATCGTGGGCAGCGAACGCGCCAAGGGGCGTCAGCAGGCCGGCGCCGGAGATGGTCGCGGCGCTGATGGCGACCAGCCTTGCCCAGGCTGGGAAGCGGACCTGCTCCAGGCCGGGAATCGGCATTTCGGGAGTGCTCGAGGGCTCGTCTGAGGCCATCGGGTCGAGCAGCGCTCGGAACATCGGCACGTCGGTCGCCTCGAGCCAATGGTCCTGGCCTACCCGTGCCACCGCACAGCGAGGCCCGAAATGGCTACGACCCATCGCCTCGAGAACCTCGGGCTCCGCGATCGGCCCGAAGACGCGCGCGCCGTCACGTACGTACCAGTAGGTGATGGCGGGCATCGGTGGGGGCTTCTGAAATCGCCCGCTGTGCTCGGGGAAGCCGGCGAGCTCCGCTTCCAGCGCCTCGAGTCGAGCCCGCACGTGCTCGTTCGACCATTCATCGCGCGTCGAGGCCACGTCGTTCGCTGCTCGTGTGGCTGGAGCGGTCATTGCGCTGCCTCGCGGCGAACATTCGCCTCGTAGGTGCGACGGCTCGGTGCGCTGTTGTTCGTGTGCGAGTGCTTCATCATTGGCCTCCGCAGGGCATGTCCCGGCGGCCGCCATTTCGGCTCACGTCTGCTGAAGAAAGTTCTCTTCTTCCTAGGGTGGGACGGGCTCTGCCGATCCTGGAAGCATCGCATCGACCCTGGAGAGCATGGAGCGCGGCTCTCGACATTTCTCATCTGCTGCGCGAGAACGTGCTGTGAGCGGGGACATCTCATCGGGACCGCAGGAATCGGCGACCTCGATCGAGGACGCTATCGGGGCGGAGCTTCTGCGTGCGCGGCTGGTCGGCGGCTCGCCCGTGGTCTTCGCCGCGCGGTACACGGTGGAGGGCCTGCTGGGTCGAGGTGCGACGGGAGTCGTGGTCGAGGCCCACGATGAGCGCCTGAAGAGGCAGGTCGCGCTCAAGCTCTCACCGCTGGGGGAGGACGACTCGATGCTGGTCGAGGCGCGCGCACTCGCGAGGCTCGATCACCCCAACGTCGTGCGCGTCTTCGACGTGCTGGAGGTCGAAGCCGAGATGGATGGCCGAGCGTTTCGTCTCGCAGTGCTCGCGATGCAGCTCGTGGATGGTCCGACGCTGCGCACCTGGATGAACCTGGAGCAGCGATCGACCGCAGACATTCTCCGCGTTTATGCCGCAGCCGGGGAGGGCCTGGTCGCTGCGCACGCCGTGGGCATCGTGCACCGCGACTTCAAGCCGGACAACGTGCTGGTCGGCACGGACGGCGTCGCGCGCGTGATCGACTTCGGCTTCGCGACCATGGCTCAGCACGATGCTGGCGGTGCCGGAGCCGTCGCAGGGACAGGTCCGTACCTGGCACCGGAAGCGAGGCGCGGAGAGCAGACGGCCCTGGGCGATCAGTATGCGTTCGGCATGAGCTTGGCGGAGGCGCTGACGGGGGAGTTCGAGATAGCCGCCGCGACGCCCGCCGGCGTTTCCGCGGGAGTCTGGAATGCGATTCGACGCATGACTAGCTCGGCGGCTGCCGAGCGATACGCGAGCATGGAGCAGGCGCTCGTCGGGCTGCGCGGTCGGCGGACGCCGCGCCGTGCGTGGGCGATGTTGGCGGCAGTGATCGTGGTCGTCTTGATCGTTGGCGGTGGTTTGTGGTGGCGTCACGTCGTTGAAGTCGAAGCGGCGGTGAGACAAGTGGCTGGGACCTGGCACTTCGACACCAACGTCGAGGTCACTCACGGCGAAACGTCACCTAATGCGGAGGGGCGCTATCAGATGGACGTGCGGTACGTCGGCAGCAGCTCGTTGGACTTCGGGCCCCGGCGCCTGACGGACCGGGTCAGGCCCGGACGCTGGCGTATCAAGGGGGCGGGTAGACGCCGCTACCCACCGGCCGTCGTGGGGGGGGTCACCCGACCCGTCGAGGTCCATGTGGACGACGCCGAGATTACAGCGGAGACCGATGTCGAGATCGGTGGACTCACATACCACTTCAACTGGGTCTTCGACGGGGACCAGCTCACGTGCAGCTATAAGGCGACGTCCGCGGGCAGCGAGAGATACTCCGGCACCTGCACGTCCGGCGGCCGCGGCCCGGCGCCGCCTCCCGGCGCTCCATGAGCCGTTTTCGCGCGCTCACGGACATGAAGCACACATGATGGACACTCCTACGCAGACGCAGAAGGATCTCGACCGGCTCATCCGTGAGGATTGGCCCAAGCTGAAGCGCTTCTTCCGCACCAAGGTGCCGGACGCGGCCGTGCTCGACCTTGTGCAAGCGACGATGCTGGCCTTCGTCGCCGGGCAGGCTGAGATCCGGAACCCACGCGCCTATCTCTGGGGGATCGCGCGCAAGCAGGTCTTGAAGCACTACGGGCGCTTCAAGCCGACCGAGGAGTTCGACAGTCGAGTCCACACCGCCATGGACCTCGGCCCGTCGCTCAGCAGCACCATCGCGAATCGCACTACGCTGCAGCGGGCACTTCACTCCCTGCCGGTGGATCAGCAGATGGCGTTCGAGTTACGTCACGGTGAGGGCTTGAAGCTGGAGGAGGTGGCGGAGGCGATGGAGATCAGCCTCGCCACCGTGAAGCGCTATCTCGCTGCGGCGAAGGAGGAGCTGAGCAAGCAGCTACGCGGCGAACTCGGCGAGCTCGCGGAGGAGTACAAGCGGCTGTAGGCGCCATGTCGCAGCCACGCGGGTCGGCCTGTGACATGCGCGAAAGGCCTCGCGGACTTGGGGCGCGCCGCGACGACGCCGCG
>JAADHO010000444.1 GCA_013151775.1 Deltaproteobacteria bacterium
TGGAGCCGTCCGCACTCCCGCTGTCGCCGATGGAGCCGTCCTCGATGGAGCCGTCCGCACTCGCGCTGTCGCCGATGGCGCCGTCCTCGATGGAGCCGTCACCGATGGCGCCGTCACCGATGGCGCCGTCCTCACTCGCGCTGTCGCGGCCGCCGTCCTGCGCGACGCCGCCATCACCACCGCAGCCGGCGACGCCCAGCGCGCAGCAGAGCACCCACACACTCACCCTCGATGTCGTCCTCGCCATATCGGCTCCCTTCGATGAGAGCAGAATACGCCTGCTACCTCGCGACGGTCAACGCACCCAAGGAGCCGCACCAGAATCGCGGCTTCGGCGCGCTGGCGCGGCTTACCCGGTCCTCAGTATTCGAAGCCGCTGCCGCCGATGAATTCACGCAAGAGCGAGGTCGGCGGGACGTGGTCGGGATAGATGGAGACGAAGCGCTCGAGCAGCCCGAGCAGCCGGAACGCGGTGGTGTAGGAGGGGTGATCTTGCGGCACCTCGAGCAGGTAGCGCTCCGCGTATACGCGCAGCACGCTCAGCTCGTAGATCAGGGACGAATCGAAGACGGCGTCCGCGTGCTGTTGGAAGGGGAAGATGTGCTTCTGTTCGCCGCGGCGCACGGCCGGCCAGCGCGCAATGTTGTCCGCCGAAGCCGTGCCGCGCCCGTGACGATCGCGCACGATGCGCCGCAGGAGCCGCACGTCGGAGGCGTGCACGCGCTGCAGGCGGTCGAGGGGCAGCTGCGCCAAGGGACAGATGAAGATGCGGAAGATGCCCTCGGGCGCGACCCCCGCGAGCAGGCGCGGGTTCAGCCCGTGCAAGCCCTCGAGCAGCAGGATGCCGCCCTCTCCCAGCGACAGCTCGGGTCCACCCGCAGGGAAGCTCGCGCCCGTCTGAAAATCGTAGCGCGCCGTGTGCACGCTCTCCCCCCGCAGCAGCCGCGTGAGGTGATCCCCGAGCAGCTCCACGCGTAGCGCCTCGAAGGCCTCGAAGTCGTACTCGCCGCGCTCGTCGCGAGGGTTCTTATCCCGGTCCACGTAGTAGTCGTCGAGGCTGATGCCGTGGGGCCGGAGGCCGTCCACGCGCAGCTGCACGCTGAGGCGTTTGATGAAGGTCGTCTTGCCCGAGGAGGACGGCCCAGCGATGCACACCACGCGCGCGCCGGCCAGGCGGATGGCGTCGGCGATGCGGCTGATGCGCTTCTCCTGAAAGCCCTCGGCCACGCGGATCAGCTCGGACACGTCTCCGTCGATGCAGGCGCGGTTCAGCTCACCCACGGTCGACGTGCCGAGGCTGCTGAGCCAACGCTGCGGCTCCTTCGTCATCTTGCGCGCGTGGGAGGACGCCCGCAGCGCCTCGTCGAGCAGCGGCGGCGGGGGCGGACGCGAGTGGCGCGGGGAAGTGGCCTCGGGACTGGGCGTGGCCTGCGAGCCGTGGGGACCGTAGACCAGCAGCAGCGCGCCATCGTCGACCACCACGCGGAAGCCCGTGAGGCTGCCCGTGCTCGGCAGCAGCGGCCCGGGCGCGGGCGCATACACGCGACCGTAGGAGCCCAGAGGGATGGCCGGCTGACGCCAGGTGCGCAGGAGATCCACGCCGGCCCCATCGCCCGCCTCGTCGAGGTGAGCGCGCGCCTCGTCCAGCGTCCAGAGCTCATCGCGCAGAGGTCGATCTTCGGACGCGATCGCCTGCATGCGCGCCTCCAGCTCACGGGCGACGCGCGGGCGATCCTCGGCCTCCACGTGCACGCGCTGTCCGAGGCCCACAGAGTAGTCGAGCCGGACCTCGAGACCGAGCTCCCCGGCAGCCTCGAGCAGCAGCAGCGCCAGGGAGCGCTGGTAGATGCGCCTGCCCTCCCAATGGGCCGTCGTCAGGGGCTTCACCGACGCGTCCGAGGAGAGCGGCGTCGTCATGGACACCGGGCGCTCGCCGAGCAGCGCCGCCACCGTGGGGTGACCATCCACCATCTCGGGCAGCACCTCCCCCACGGGCGTGCCGACCCACACCTCCTCGACCACACCCGCGACCGTGGCGCGCACATGCCGACGTCGCGGCAGAGAGCGATCCCGCAGCAGCACGCGCACGCCATCCGTCATGCTCGACAGCTCCTGCCCCAAGGTCGAGACCAGCACCTCGAGCAGCGGCACGACCAGCGCCGGGCGCTCTAGCGTGAGCCTCCGCAGACTCGCGGGCGACAGCCGCAAGAGCGAGAGCTGCGTCTCGGCGCGCACGCTCGCCGCCCGGGGTCGAGCGGCGATCAACGACAGCTCACCGAAGTGATGCCCGCTCCCGAGCCTGTCCACCTCCACGCCGCCCCGCTCCACCAAGGCCTCGCCCTCGGCGATCACGTACATGTCGCGATCGCGATCTCCCTCGCGCACGGCGAACTCCCCGGCGCTCAGCTCCACGGGCTCGAAGAAGGTCGCCAGCGCCGCCCGCGCCTCGGGCGCGAAGGAGTCGAAGAGAGCACCTCGGGGAGCAGCGTCCATGCCCCGAGGATGGACCCAAGGCGCGCCCGCGTCATGAACAATTGGCGCGAGCCCTCAGCTCGCCGCGCCGCCGACACCGCGCTCGGATCGGAGCCACGCGAGCACAGCCTCTGCGGCCTCGTCGATCGAGAGCTCTCCCGTGTCGACGCGAAGCTCCGGCGCCTCGGGCGCCTCGTAGGGCGCGCTCACTCCCGTGAAGGACGGAATCTCGCCGCTGCGCGCCTTCTCGTACAGACCCTTGGGATCCCGCGCCTCGCAGACCTCCAGCGAGGCGGCCACGTGCACCTCGACGAAGGCGTCGCCCAGCAGCTCACGCACGGCCGCGCGGTCGGCGCGATAGGGTGAGATGAAGGCCGTCAGCAGCACCACGCCCGCGTCCGTGAAGAGCGCCGCGACCTCGCCCACACGGCGGATGTTCTCGCGCCTGTCCTCGGGTGCGAAGCCGAGATCACGGCACAGCCCATGACGCACGCCGTCCCCGTCGAGCACGTAGGCGAAGACGCCACGCTCGCTGAGCAGGTGCTCCACACGATACGCGAGCGTGCTCTTGCCCGAGCCCGACAGGCCCGTGAACCACAGCGTCAGCCCCGGGTGTCCGTGGGCCTCGCGGCGCTCTGCGGCGCTCAACTCAGCCTCGTGCACTTGGATGTTCTTGGATTTCGGAGAACTCACGAGGCGCAGCATAGAGTCCCGGAGAGCGTCAGGCCACGCGCCATCGCTCCACGTCAGTCGCCCGCGTCACGCTGCGCCGCGCGCTGTCGCTCCAGGTACTCGCCCACGCGCGCGTTGTGGGCCGCGAGGGTGGCGCTGAAGGAGTGTCTGCCGTGACCGCGAGCCACGAAGTAGAGGTAGTCGTGCTGCGCGGCGTCGAGCACGGCCTCGAGGCTGGCGAGACCAGGGTTGCTGATGGGCCCCGGAGGCAGCCCCCCGTGTCGATAGCTGTTGTAGCGGTTGGCGCCGTCCCGGAGCATGGCGCGGGTGATGTGACGTCCGTCGAAGTCGGCGCAGCTCGGCGCGCGCTCTGGCTCGCGAACGCAGCCGTAGGAGACCGTGGGATCGGCCTGCAGGCGGTGCAGCGGGCGGAAGCTGTCGGAGCGCAAGCGGTTCAAGAACACGCCGGCGATCAGCCTGCGCTCCTCGTCGACCGCGGCCTCCTCCTCGACGATCGAGGCGAGCCTCACCACGTCGTCGATGCCGAACCCGAGCTGCTCCGAGAGCTGGGCCATGCCGCGGGCGTGACGCTCGAGCAGCGGCATCATGCGGCGACGGAAGTTCTGGATCATGCGCGCGGCGACGGCGCCCGCAGGCATGCGACGCCTGAGCGTATAGGTGTCGGGGAAGAGATAGCCCTCCGCCGTGTCCGCGGAGAGCTCGCGCTTGTCGAGGAAGGAGCGTCGCTCGGTGACGGCGACGAAGGCGGCGGCGTCGCACACCCCCTGCGCCTCGAGACGTCGCGCGATCTGATAGCGGTTGTCGCCCTCGGGGACGGTGACGATCACCTGGCTCACGCCCCGCACGAGCAGGCGCCGCGCCACCGCGCCAGGGTCGAGGTTGTCGCGCATGGCGATCGAGCCCTCGCGCAGCGCCTGGTTGGCCGCGAAGAGCCGAAGATACGCCGCGAAGAGCCGAGGACGCTCCACCAACCCGGCCCGCCCGAGGCGCCGCGCGATCACACTCGGGCTCGCCTGGGGCGGGATCTCCACGCGCACCAGGCGCCCTCGTCCGGGGTGGGCCTGGGACGGATACACCATCAGCAGATAGGCCGCGGCCGTCAGCCCGAGCACGACCGGCAGAGCGGCCAGCAGCGAGAAGAAACGCACCCTCCAGGATCGCCCCTTCCGGGGCCGCGCGCTGCGCTTGGACGCCACGACCTCAGCCCGCCTTCGCGTCCACGTAGCTCTGGAGCAACAAGGTGGCCGCCGCCTGGTCCACCACCTCGCGCCGAGCTCTGCCGCCCACGCCGAGCTCCCGCAGGCCGCGCTCCGCCTGCGCCGTGGTCAGACGCTCGTCCCAGAGCACGACGGGGACGCCGAGCTGCGCCTGGAGTGAGTCTGCGAAGCGCCGGGCGCGCCGCGCCGCGATGCCCTCGCGACCGGCCAGGCTCAGAGGCAAACCCACCACCACCTCCTCGGCGCCGCGCCGCTTCGCGACCTCGGCCACCTCGCGGGTCGCGGCGGCCACGTCCTTCTTCACCACCTCCACCGTGCCGATGGGCACCACCAGGGGCGCCCCCTCGTCCATGAAGGAGAGCCCCACCCGCACCGAGCCGGGATCCACGCCGAGACGTCTCATGCACACGCTCTAGCACGGCCTCGCGGCGGGCACTCGCCCGAAGGCCCGCGGGCCTGTCATGCTGCGCGCCATGAGCAGCATCCCCGAGCCTGTGATCGACGCCTGGATCCAGCACCCCACGCCCGCCTTCGTACGCCACCCGATCTTCGCGTCGCTCCACCGCTGGATGCGGGAGCGCGGCATCCCCGACGAGATCCCCGTAGAGGCGACCCTCGGCGCCCTGGACTCGGCCGGCGTCGCGCGCGCCTTGGTGTCGGCGTGGTCCTCCCCCGCGGGCCCGAGCATCTCCAACGACGAGGTCGCCGCGATGATCCACGCCGCACCCGAGCGCCTCTTCGGCGTGGCCGCTGTGGACCTGCACAGACCCATGCAGGCCGTCCGCGAGCTGCGCCGCGCCGTGAACGACCTCGGCTTCAAGGCGCTGCGCATGCTGCCGTGGCTGTGGGAGCTGCCCCCGGACGATCGCCGCTACTACCCGCTCTACGCCGAATGCGTGGAGCTCGGCGTACCCTTCTGCACCCAAGCCGGACACGCCGGACCGCTGATGGCCTCGGAGCCGGGTCGACCGATCCCCTACCTCGATCGGGTCGCCGTCGATTTCCCCGAGCTGACGATCGTCGCCGGACACATCGGCTATCCGTGGACCGAAGAGCTCGTCGCCATGGCCCGCAAGTACGAGAACGTCTTCATCGACACCAGCGCCTACACGCCCAAGCGCTACCCACCCGAGCTCGTCCGCTACATGCGAGCAGACGGACGCGCGAAGGTGCTCTTCGGCTCGAACTACCCCATGATCCTGCCTGGCCACTGCCTCGAGCAGGTCGATGAACTAGGACTCGACGAGCAGGCCCGGCGCCTCTTCCTGCACGACAACGCAGCCCGCGTCTTCGGCCTCTGAGCGCGCCACTCGATACACGCGTCGCAACGGACGTCCAGGTTCGTATGGGCTGTGTCTCCGCGACTCTTCTGTGTCCCCATTTAGGGTTATACTCGTCTAGGGACAGACCGGGAGCAACAGTTGTGATCCGAGGCGGCCCTCCGTAGCATGGCGGCATGACCTACGTGATGGTGGACATCGAGGCGGACGGCCCCATCCCCGGCGACTACTCCATGATCTCCTTTGGGGCGGTGGTGGTGGAGGCGGGCCTCGGGCGGAGCTACTACGGGCGACTTCGCCCGATCTCGGAGCGCTGGATCCCGCAGGCGCTCGCGGTCTCGGGGCACTCTCGCGAGCAGACCCTCGGCTTCGACCCACCCGAAGAGGTCATGCGGCGCTTCGACCACTGGATCGAGCGTGAGTGTGGCCCGCGCAGGCTCTTCATCGCCGACAACAACGGCTTCGATTGGCAGTTCATCAACTGGTACTTCCACCACTTCCTTGGCGCAAATCCCTTTGGGTTCAGCTCACAGAACCTCGGATCACTCTACAAAGGATTGGTGAAGGACAGCTTCCAGAGCTTCAAGCATCTGCGAAAGACGAAGCACACTCATCACCCCGTGGACGACGCCAAGGGCAACGCGGAGGCTCTGCTTCACATGAAGAACGAGATGGGCCTGAAGCTCTCCCTGAAGTGAATCCTCACCGAAGGTGCGAAGATCAGCCGAAGAGGATGCAACAGCCCGTCAGACAATAGTACGCGCTCGGACACGCCGGGTCCCCGGGGAGCCCACATGCCTGCACGCCGGGATCGCAGCGCGCTCCGGCGTCCGCTGGGGTACCGGCGTCCGTCGGAGTCGGCGGCGGGAAGCAGTCCGCGGGTAGCGAACCCGGGTCCCGACCCACACACAGCTCGCATCGCCCGCAGGGGTTGAAGCACTCGCCTCGCACAGGGGTACACGGATGGCAGCGTGTGGCGTCGCCCACGGCGTCCATGGTGCAGGAGGGATCTCCGGCGCTGTCGACCGAGCCGAGAAAGACGAAGCTGCCCGAGCGAGCCGGCAGCTCGCAGCAGCCGAAACAATCACAGCCATTGGGAGTCAGAGGACGGCAAAAGTCGAGGCAGGCGCTCGACTGCGTGTCGGGACATCGCGCGGAAGGTGGCGGTGGATCCTCGAAGCTGCAGCGCGCGTCGGGCGAGAGTGGATCACAGCGGCCATCCCAATGGCATTGGTCGTTGCCCGAACCTTGATCCGTGTCGTAGTAGCAGTCGAGACCGCATTGCGGCGTGTCACCGCCGGGGATTCCCGTGCTGAGCCCGGACTCGTTGTTGTCGCAGGCACCGAGGCAATTGGAATCGCGTGCGTCCGCCGCGCCGTCATCGTCGTTGTCGACACAATCGCCGCAGGCCCGCAGCGCCCCCTGGCACATCACGGGGACGCAGACCGCCGGCCCTGCGTCCACGGCAGCGCCGCTGTCCACGGCTGCGTCCACGCGCGCGCCGCTGTCCGAAGCGGCGTCCACACGCGCGCCCACGTCCCCCGATGCGGCGTCACGCGTGCTGGCCT
>JAADHO010000132.1 GCA_013151775.1 Deltaproteobacteria bacterium
AGGCTGGTCTCGACGACGTCGAAGGGCGGGTCCGGCATGGAGAGGCTGACCTCGAGGGGCGCCTCCCCCGAGTTGCGGACGCGCACCAAGCGTTCCAACCGTTCGCCCGCCGTGACCTCGCCGAAGGCGATCTCCTGTGGCGTGACCTCGATATCCGGCAGCGGCACGTGGCTGGTGGCGTCGTCGAAGATCACGTTCGACTCCAGGTCCACGAGCTGCACGGGGATCTCCGCCAGGTCGAAGCGGAAGTCCACGCCGATTACGCGCAGGTAGAGGTTGGGATAGAAGTTGAGCGAGCCCCGATAGCGCAGGCTGCCCTCGGGGTGGACGAGCACGTCCTTGAAGCCACCGAAGCCCACGGCGCTGCCCCCCGGGCCCATCACCGTGCTCCCGAGTTCCTCGAGGATCGGTCGCGCGTCGCTGACGACGAGCTTGTCCGTCTGCCAGAAGCCGTCGAGGGCTGCCTGCATGTCCACGGCGAGCCCGCCGGTGACGCCGGTGATGCCGATGATGCTGCCGAGCCCTACGTCCAGGATCTGCACGCGCTCCGTCGTGTCGTTCACCTCGATGGGTCGCGGCGTGGTCGGAGGCAGGATGTAGGGATCGAAGAGGGCCTCGTCTGCCACGCGGAAGTCGGCCGGCAGGAAGGGCACGGGGATCTCGCTCATCCAGGCGTAGCGGATGCCCGCGACCGTGACGTCGAAGCGCATCAAGACGTGCACCTCGTAGCCATAGTTCACGGAGAAGGCGCCCGTGCCTGCGCGGCCCGGGACGGACTCGGCGAGGGGCGGAGGCCAGGAGGTGACGGAGGTGCCGCCCATGGTGATCTCGGTGGAGCCGCCGAGGGAGAACATGAAGCGCAGCTGCAGCGGCGAGCTCGCCGGCACCCAGCCCGTGTCGAAGTCCACGTCGTCGAAGAGGGCGTCGCGGTAGTTCCAGTCCATCTCCTGCGTCTGGCAGCCCACGTAGTCGAGGGGGCAGAGCTCGGGATGCGGACCCACGCCCGCGTCTTGGGCGCGCGTGGCCGTGGGCGAGAGCCAAACGACGATGGCGAGCGCGAGCGCGGATCGTGAGCAGCGCAACATACCCCAATGGTCGCGCAACCCGCACGAGAAGGCAACGCCGTCCCGGTCGATCCCGGGCTAGCCGCGTGCGCGCAAGAGGTCGTGGGTCGCGGCGAGGGTGGCGCGGGCCAGGCAGCCTCGAGCCAAGAGCAGGGCGCCGAGGCTGAGGTAGAGCAGCAGGATGGGCGCGCGCGGCGTGAAGCCAGCGGCGGCGACGAGCAGCAGACCGGCGCCGAGCTGACGGTCCGCCATCAACGGGCTGAGCAGGCCCAGCGTGACGACGCCCATCCCGAAGGCGAGGATCGGCCCGTAGACCATGGGGGCGCTCTCGAGGAAGAGGTTGAGGTGGGTGAGCCCATAGAAGATGTCCGCGAAGTGGGAGCGCAGGCTGACCTGACCCCAGAGGAAGATCGACAGCGTGAAGGCCGCGACGCCCGCGGCGGCGGCGAGCCGTAGGCGTTGCGCGGGGCCCCTTCCCCGTGGCCAGAGAGCTGCGCCGAAGCAGATCGGGACCGTGAGCCACGCCACCTCACCCAACTGCGCCATCGTGCCGGAGATGGAGTAGCCGAGGCTCAGGTTGAACAGCCCGCTCGCGAGGCCGAGCACGATGGCGCCGAAGCCGAGCAGAGCGGCGCTGGCGAAGCTGGCCATGCCCAGCCGAAGGCAGGCGGGCCCGGGGCGCCCGAGCACGGACGCGGCGAGCAGGATGGCCATCACGTCCGCGGCGCCTGTCGCCAGCAGCACGATGGGCGGCGTCGTGCGGGCTGCGGGCAGCACGGTGGCCAGGAAGAGCGTCGGAAGCAAGACGCCCGAGAACGCTGCGAGCCCGATTCGCGAGGGCAGAGAGACGTGCCCACGTCGACGCACGAAGGCGAGCAGGCCGGCGGCGAGGGCGACCAGCCCGGCGACCGCGGCGAGGTTTCGCGGAACGCCTCCCCAACGCTCGAGGTTGACGCGCGTGGCGTGGGGCAGGTTCGCGGCGAGCACGCGCAGGCCGAGGCGATTCGTCCCGGCGTCGAGCAGGGCGGCGCCCAAGGCGAGCCAGCCCAGCAGAGGCAGGCGCATCAAGGGCACCTCCACGTCGCCCATGACGTCCCCGTGGTCCTGCGCCGCGGTCGATTCGCTCTCGCTTCGCGGCGCGTTCGTCAACGTAGGCTCAGACTATGCCGCCGGGCCACGCAATTCAAACCACTCGGGCCACGCAGTGTCATCGCGCGATTCCGTCGATCACGTCGAGGGCCAGAGCGTAGCGTCCGAAGGGCGGCATGATGTAGGCGCCCGCGACGCGTTCGCGCACGCTCGAGAGCATCTCTCGCGCGATCAGCACGCCCTCGGCGCGCCCCGCGTCTCCGCCGCCCACGGCGCGCATGCGCTCCCGGGTGGCCTCGGGGATGTTCATGCCGGGCACCTCGTTGTGGAGGAATTCTGCGTTGCGATAGCTCGCCAGAGGCAGAATCCCGACCAGCGTCGGGACGCCCAGGGCGTCGCTGCGCTCGAGGAAGCGATGCAGCACCTCCGGATCGTAGACCGGCTGCGTCATCACCATCTCGGCGCCGGCCTCGACCTTCAGGGCGAGACGGTCGAGCTCGCGTTCCAGATCCAGCGCCGCCGGCTCGGCGCCCGTGGCGCAGAAGAAGGAGGTGGCCGCGCCCATGGGCTTGCCGCCCGGATCGTAGCCGTGGTTCAGGCCGCGGATCAGCCTGAGCAGGCCCACGGAGTCCGTGTCGTAGACCGGGGTCGCGTCGGGGAAGGCGCCCATCTTGGGCGGATCACCCGTGATCACGCACAGGTTCTTCACGCCGAGCTCATGCGACGCCAAGAGATGCGCGAGCAGCCCGAGGAGGTTGCGGTCGCGGGTGGTCACGTGCATCAGCGCCGGCATGCCGAGCTCGTCCTGCACGCGCACGCTCAGGGCGAGGTTGCCCATTCGCGCGCTGGCCCGTGGACCGTCGGCGATGTTGATCACGTCGACGCCGCCGTCCCGCAGGAGCTTGGCGCCCGCGAGGGCCTTGTCGAGGGAGAGGCCCGGCGGTGGGTTGACCTCGACGGAGATCACGAAGCGCTGGCCGAGGGCGCCTCCGAGGCTGCCCTTGGCGTGGGTCGGCACCACCTCGATGCCGGGCGCGGGCAGAGGCGCCTGGCTGATGCGCTCTTCGCGCATGCCGCCGCCCCGGCCCACCCCCTCGCCGCCACCGACCATGCGCGAGGCCGCGGCGATCTTGCGGATATGCTCCTCCGTCGTGCCGCAGCAGCCACCGACGCCGTGCACGCCCGCCTTGTACAGGCGCCGCGCGTAGAGCTGGAAGTATTCGGGCGTCGCGCGGTAGGCGAGGCGACCCTCCACGCGATGGGGCAGCCCGGCGTTGGGCACGGCGACCACGGGCAGGCCCGCCTCGAGCATGCGCGTGCTCATCTCGTAGACGCCTGCGGGTCCGTCGGAGCAGTTCACGCCGATGGCGCTGGCGCCCCACTCGACCATGCGCCGGCCGACCTGCTCGGGACCCGATCCGTCGCTCATGGTGCCGAAGGCGTCGAAGGAGGCGCAGGCCACGATGGGCAGCCCGCCGCGCGTGCCCGCCTTCACGCCCGCCATGGCGAGCTCGAGCTCTTCCGGTTGGCGAAAGGTCTCGAGCAGGATGGCGTCGACCCCCGCCTCGGCCAGTGCCGCCGCCTGCTCGCGGAAGGCCGCCTGTAGTTCCGGGTAGCGGCTCTCCTCTACCGTCTTGAGCATCAGCCCCGTGGGCCCGACGGATCCGAGCACCCAGGCCTTGTCGCCGGCCTCTTCGCGGGCCAAGGCCACCGCCGCGAGGTTGATCTCGTGGACCTGGCTCTCCAGGCCGTGGGGCTCGAGCCGGAAGCGCCCGGCGCCGAAGGTGTTGGTGGTCAGCACGTCGGCGCCCGCTTCGACGTAGGCGCGGTGGATCTCGCGCACTAGGTCGGGCTTGCTGACGCAGGCGTGGTCGAGGCTGGTGCTGTAGAGCAGCCCGCGCTCGTACAGAGCCGTGCCCATGGCGCCGTCGAAGACCAGCGCGCCGGAGTGCAGCGCCGCGAGAAAGGAGCCCTTCTTCATCATCGCCTCAATTGTCCAAGGCGCCAGCGTCGATCCATTCAGCGACGACGGCGAGCTGGGTGTCGGTGAGGAAGGGCCCTCCTTGGGGCATGCGCACGCCGCAGCGTGGGGAGCTGCCCATCAGGTTCACCAAGAGCGAGTTGCCCGAGTCTCCGGGCAGCACGTGCGAGCCCGCTCCGGCGCAGGTGTTGCCCGTGGCCGCGACTCCAACCATTTGGTCGTAGGCGATGCGCTGGGTCGAGAGATCGAGGCGCGTCGTGCTGCGGTAGTCGGGTGCGCTCGTGCCGTGGCAGCGGACGCCACAGAGGGGATGGATGATCTGCGTGTAGATCGAGGTCCACGTCGCTTCCACCACCGGCGCCGGACCGGTCGCGAGGCCGTACTTGCAGTCGCCGATCGTGCCGTCCGCACAGTCCGCTCCCGCGGGAACGCTCGCCACGGCCGGCGCGAAGCGCTCGACGACGGGGCTGCCTGCGCCGAGCCACGTGCGCAGGATCTGCTTGCCCTCGGGTGTGTCGAGGCCGGGCACCGGCGTCCCGTCCGCGTAGCTGTAGCTCGTGGAGCTCGCGACGATCTCACTGCCGACTCTGCCCGGCGGCATGTAGCCCTCGTCCACCTGTTGGTAGATCGCCTCACGCCAACGGTAGGTGCGGCGCTGATTCACCTTCAGGCGCTCGACCTGGGCATCGCAGCTCTCGCCCTGAGCGCAGGCTGGGCTCACGTCGAAGTTCAGCCCCGCGGGTGTGCCGAAGCGAGCGTCCCCGGCGCTGTTGTCGGCGTCCGGTGAGTGGCAGAAGCGTGCGTCCCCGCACGAGCTGCGCATCAGCGCTTGTCCGGCGAAGGCGGGCTGCCCCGCCAGGGGCCCATCTGCGACGAACACGACGACGCGTGCGGCCTCGCTGTCTGGGGCGCCCAGAGAGGGCAGGCAGCCCAAGGCCAAGGGGGTCGAGCCGAGCAGGACGAGGAGAAGTCCGGGGAGACGCATGGGCCGAAACTTGCGACGTGGCCCCAATCAGGTCAAATGCGAATGCATGAACCAGGGCGGCAGAGGGCGAAAGAGCATAGAGAGCGTCGAGACGCGCGACGTCGCCTTCGGCCCCGAAGAGGGTGGAGTGCGCTTCGGGCTCGTGCGTGACGGCGGCGCCTTCGAGGCGGGCGGTAGCGTCCGGCTCACGCTGGTGTGCGAGAACCGTGGCGCCGGGCCCGTGGACGTGTTCGGCTTCGCGGAGGGCTATCCGCGATCTCTCCGCCTCTCTCCACCCAAGGCTCACCGGCCCTACATCCGCGTCTCCTTCGGTGATGTGAACGTGCTGCATCCGCCCGACGCCTTCGTGCGCCTCGACTCGGGAGAGCGCGCCGAGACGGGTCTCGACCTCTCCTTCGCCTTCGATCGCCGTGGCGCGGGCGTCTTCCGTGTCGCCTTCGCCTACGATCCTGTGCGCGCTGGCGGCCGGCTTCACGCCTACATGCCTCCCGAGGGCGGCGAGGCGCGCACGGAGCTGATCGACCTGGTCGTGAGCCCGCCCGAGTCCCTGCGGGAGGCCGGGATCAGCGCCTCCCTCGAGGCCGAACTCGACGGTCTCTTGCTGGCCGGTGACGCCAACGTGGGCGAACGCTTGCGTGAGCTGGGCGAGGGTGGCGCCACCTACGCGGCGCGGCGGCTCTCGCGTGTGCTCTCCCCCGGCGCCGAGTCACGCCTCGGATGGCGCAGCCTCGACGCTCTGGCCCTGTTGGGGGATGTGGGCTTGGCGGCCGTACGCAAGGCCGCCGCCGATCTGCCCCACGCTCGGGTCGCTTACGACTTCGCCTCCGAGTGGCTCTCCCATCGTCGAGGCGACGCGCCGGCTGGCGTGCACCTGCCTTTCATCACCTCTCTGGAGCGGGCCGCCCTCGATCCGGCCAGCCGCGGCAACCTGCTGCTGACCTTCACCGCCTGCGACTCCGACGTTCACGGCACACGCAGGCTGCAGGTCCTCGGCGACGGGGAGCGCATCGTCTCGGGGCGCGCTCCCTACGGCGAGCGCCTGCTCAGCCGCCGCAGCACCCTCTCTCCGGGCAAGATGCAGGCGCTGCTCGAGGCGCTGCGCTACGGCGCCGTGTGGCTGCTCAGGCCTCTGCGCGAGACCGGCATCGTGGATGAGCCGCGACCGGAGCTCGAGGTGCAGCTCGCCTTGGGCGAGACCTTCATCCGTCGCATCGCGCTCTTCCAAGGCGAGTGGCGCAGCGGTCCCGCGTCGATGCTCTTCGATCTGCTCGAGCGCCTGTGGCGAGAGGCTCCTCCCGAGTCCGTGTTTCCTCCCGCGCGCTGAACTCCTCAGACCTCGAGCACCAAGCCCTCCCGCGCCAACAGGCAATTCTCGAAGTCCTGCTTCGTGCGCTCGAGTTTCTGCTCTACCGCGGCGTCATCTTGATCCGGATCGTGGTGGAAGAGGGCGTAGCGTTTCACGCCCGCCGCCTTCGCCAGCGCGACTCCGCCCTCGCGGGTCGAGTGGCCCCAGCCCTTGCGCGAGCGCCCGTCGGCGCGACCGTCGTACTCCTCGGGCGTGTACATGGTGTCGAAGATCAGCAGATCCGCGTCTCTGCAGAGCTCCACGAAGGCCGGATCGAGATCCTCCGGCCCGTACTCCGTATCGGTGGCGTAGACGACGCTCTTGCCGCCGTACTCCACGCGATAGGCGAGCACGCCGCCCGGGTGATTGCCGCAGGCCGTACGCACCCGCAGCTCGGGGCTGAGCTCGATCACGTCTCCGCCGGTCACGTCGTGGAAGATCAGATCCGCGCCCAGGTCGTCGAGCACGACCGGGAAGGTGGGGAATTCCATCTGGCCACCGAGCACGGTCTCGATGGTGCCGAGGTAGTTGCGCGGCCCGTGCAGGTGGATGGTGTTGCCGGGGATGAAGGCTGGCGCGAAGAAGGGGAAGCCCTGGATGTGGTCCCAGTGGACGTGGCTGAAGAAGAGGTGCAGCTCCGCCGGGCTGTGCGCCGCGAGTTCGCGCCCTAGCAGGCGGATGCCCGTACCGGCGTCGAAGATCAGCCGCGCTTCACCGCAGCGCATCTCCACGCA
>JAADHO010000384.1 GCA_013151775.1 Deltaproteobacteria bacterium
CTCTACAAGATCAAGGGCTACGGGCTGAGCTGATGCCGCCCGAGACTCACGAGCCCGACGAGCGCGAGCGGCTCGGCGCCTTGAAGAAGCGACTGGACGCAGACGTCGCCAAGGAAGCCAAGCGCACGGCCAAAGAGCAGCGGCGAGAGGGCGGCGCGGGCTGGTTCGCGCAGCCCGTGGACCCACTGACGAGCCTGGTGCTGACGACACCCGTCTTCGTGATCTATCAGCTGGGCATCCTGCTGATGAACATGCGCAACGGCGTCGATCTGGTGACGGATCTGATGGTGCGCCTCTTGCGCCTCTCGGTGCCGGGCTATCTCGCGCTCACGTTGGCCATCGGCGGCGGCATGCTGCTGGCGGGGCGCGCCCTGAAGCGCCGCGGCCACGCCCACGTCTTCTCCTTCGGCCGCGTGATGCTGGAGAGCTCCGTGCTGGCCGTGGTGATGCTCTTCAGCGTGGGTCTCGCGACGCAGGCGTTGGTGCCCCAACGGATCGGCTTCTGGGCGAATCAGATCGGAGGTGTCGAGCTCGGCCCCATCGACAAGCTGGTGATGGCCGCGGGGGCGGGCTTCCACGAGGAGCTGGTGTTCCGCGTCGGGCTCTTCGGAGGGCTGACCTGGCTGCTGGGCAAAGCACCTCAGCTGCGCGGAGCGCGCGCCCCACTCGTGGCGGCCCTGCTGGCGGCGACGGCCTTCTCGGCCATGCACTACATCGGCTCCCTCTCGGACGCCTTCACGCTCACGAGCTTCGTCTTCCGGCTGCTCAGCGGGCTCTACCTGACGCTGGTCTATCGCACCCGTGGCTTCGCCGTCGCGGTCTACACGCACATGCTCTACGACCTGGGCATCTTCTTCTGGGTCTTCTGATACAAGCGGCCTCGGATGAAGCGCCCCTGCACCCCTTCGGCCGCGAGCGATTCGACGAGCTGGACGGAGCGCGTGGGCGGAGGATGGATCGAGGCGCTCCGAAGGATCCGCGCGACGCTGGGGCTCGGCGTGGGGATCATCTGCCTGATCTCGAGCTCGCGGCCTGGGCTGGCGCAAATCCCAGCGGAAGACTCCGGGACGACGGATTGGGCCGTCTCCCTGCCCGCCTGCGCGTTCGGTGACGCGGCTCAGGAGAGCGGCCCGCTGCTGCTGCTCTACCCGCGCCCGGGTCTGCCCGCCGTGGTGGAGCAGGGCGCGGCGCTGATCGCCCGCGTGCGCATGCCGTCGGCGCTGACACCTCCACCCGGACATCAACAAGACAGCGCCTTGCGTGGATTCGACGCTCAGCTCCTGGCCTCGGGTGGCCTGGCGTTGGAGGGCGCGCGCGGGCTCTACGCGCTGCGCGTCGCCGAGGTGCGCCCCGACGCTGGCGCGTCCCTGGTCTATCGCCTGCGGCTGCCTGTGCCGCGCTGGGTCGCGCCGGGGACCTACTCGCTGCGGATCCGCGCGCCCTCGTCGGGCAGTCGCGTGAGCGTGGCGAGCGTGCGCGTGGTGGCCGCGGGCCGAGCGCCTCGGCTGATCGCGCTCCCACCCGCAGCCGCTCTGAGCATCGACGAGCTGCGGCGCCGGCTGCGCGCCCTGGAGGGCTACCCCGCGGACATCTTGGTCGCGAGCTACACTCCGCGGCTGAAGATCGCCCTGACGGCGAGCCTCGAGGAGGCGAGCTGGCCTCCGGTGCTGCTCGACTCCGGACCTCGACAGGCGGCGTCCTTGCGTGTCGGTGAGCGGCTAGTCGAGCTGGGCCGCTGCCCACGCCCACGAGAGGTCTCCGCACAGGATCCACAGCGCCGTCGATGGACGCACGATCCGGCCCTCGACCGCTGGTGGACGAGCGCCCGGCGAGACGAGCCCGTGCTGCGTGTGCTGGGGGCGTCAGTCGTCGCGGCTAGCTGGCTGCGGGAGCCCGCGGAGCTGCGCCTGATCGTGCCAGAGGACGGGCGCGCGACCCGCGTGACGGGC
The DNA here is from genome assembly GCA_013151775.1 of Deltaproteobacteria bacterium. Lineage (GTDB taxonomy): Bacteria > Myxococcota_A > Polyangia > Polyangiales > Houyiibacteriaceae > JAADHO01. The sequence continues at coordinate 1,950 of JAADHO010000384.1, forward strand.
GCCGTGAGCGCGAGCTGGTGGCCCGGAGTGACGCTCTTCGCGACCGCGGCGGCCCCGAGCCTGCTGGCCAACCTGCGACTCGGCCCGGGTGTGCGAGCGACGCTCAGGCGCGGCCCCGGATCGCCCCTCTCCCTGCGCCTCCAAGCGAGCTCCACGCGCCCCGCGACGGACCAAGAGGTGAGCCTGCGAGCCGAGAGCGAGCGGCCAGCGCGCGTCGCCTGGCAGCTCGCAGAGGACGCGACCGCGGTCGGGCCTGAGGTGCAGCATCGCTGGGCCCTGCGGGACGAGGTGGAGGTCCACGCCTTGGCCATCGACGCCGAGGGCGTGCCCGCGCGGGCCTCCCTGCGCCTGCGAGTCGACAGGCGCCGGGATGGGCTGTGCTCTGTGCGCGCCCCGATCTCGAACTCCTCGCGGCCAGCCTCGGGGGCCGTCGGGCTGACGCTCTTCGTCGTCCTTTGGACATTCCGACGTCGCCGCCACAGAATGCGGCCGCCTCGGGAATGAACCCGGGGTCTAGCGGGATTCAACCATGACGATGCCATACGCCACCGCCAGCATGCGCGCGCTCTCCGCCCTCGGCCTGACCCTTCTGGCTCTGGGGAGCGGCTGCGCCACCAGCACCATCCCCAACACCACCGTGCAAGACACGGCGGAGAACCGTGACATCCTCAATTTCATCGAGGAATATCGCCACGCGGTCGAGCGACGAGACGTGGGCAAGATCCTCGCGATGGCGTCGCCACGCTACCTAGATGACAACGGCACGCCCCCTGGCGACGACGACATCGACTTCGACCGACTGCGGGAGAAGCTCCTGCGCTGGGCCGACAGCGTCCCCGACGTGCGCTACGAGATCCACTACCGACACGTGACGCGTAGAGGAGGCCGCATCTTGGTCGACTACCGCTACACGGCGAGCTATCGGCTCACCAGCCCCGACGGAGAGGATCACTGGTCGCGGCGCATGAGCGACAACCGCATCGTGCTCCAGCCCGCCGACCCGGACGATCGATCCCACGAGGTCGGCAGGCTGTTGGCGATCTCGGGCTTCTAGGGCGGCTCAGCCCGGGTCGATGGCGCGCGCAGATTGACAGAAATCCGAGGGCAGAAGACCATGCGGACCTTCGGAGGATTGCCATGACCGCCAGCGACACCAAGACCACTATCCTCGTCGCCGATGACGACCTGGAGATCCTCGCGCTGGTGGCGCGTCATCTCGAGCGTCTCGGCGCACGTATCCTCGAGGCCTCGGACGGGGAGGAGGCGCTCGAAACCGCTCGCGCCGAGAAGCCCGACCTGATCGTGCTCGACGTGATGATGCCGGGCATGAGCGGCTGGGAGGTCTGCCGCGCGGTACGCGAAGAGCCTGGCCTGGAGCACACCAAGGTGCTGATGCTGACGGGAATCGGGGAGCGGCTGAACGAGATGACCTCGCCGCTCTACGGTGCTGACGCCTTCCTCGACAAGCCCTTCGACCTCGACGAGCTGCGCACACAGGTCGAGAATCTGCTCGGCGGCGGCGACACCCAGGCCTAGAGCGACCGCCCGAGACTGCCCAAGGACGCCGTTGCCGCGAGGGCGACGGGGTGGTAGGTCGCTGAGGATGCGCCGCTTCACATTCATCATCGTCCTGACCCTCGCGGGATGTTCCGGTGCCGCGGAGACCCCTCCGGACGCGGGGACCACCGACTCACCTCGGGTGAACGGCCTGACCGCGGAGCAAGCTGCGGCGACGCTGGTGCAGATCGGCGACACGCGCATCACGGTGGGCGAATTCGCGCAGCGCCTGGCCGAACAATCACCTTACCTTCGGGCGCGCTACAACAGCCCCGAGCGCCGCCGAGAATTCCTCGAGAACATGGTGCGCTTCGAGCTCTTGGCCCAGGAGGCCCACCGGCGCGGCCTCGACGACGATCCAGAGGTCCGCCACACGCGCGACCAGGTGATGATCCAGCAGATGATGAAGACGGAATTCGAAGATCGAATTCGGCTCACGGACATCACGGATGACGAGATCCGCACCTACTACGAGGCCCACCGCGACGAGTTCGTGAAGCCCGAGCAGGTGCGCGCGAGCCAGATCGCCATGGCAAACCGAGCGGCCGCGCAGCGCGTGCTCGCGCAGATCCAAGCCGCGCCGACCGACGTGGGCCTCTTCCGCAGGCTGGCGGAGGCGAACAACGAAGACGCGGCGACCCGCGGCCGCTTCGGGGATCTGCGCTTCTTCTCGCGCCCCGGGCAGCCGGGCGACGCCCTCGATCGCGTCCCGCGTGAGGTGTCGGAGGCAGCCTTCGCCCTGCCGCGCATCGGCGCCGTCGCGCCCCAGCTGATCCGCGCCGGAGGTAGCTACCACATCGTCAAGCTCACGGGACGACGCGCGGCCCTCAACCGCACTGTCGACGAGGTGCGACGCCCGATCCAGAACCGCCTCTGGCGTGAGAAGCGCGAGCAGGCGATTCAAGACTTCTTGGCAGGCCTGCGCACGCAGGCGGGCGTGAGCGAGAACACCGCCGCCCTCTCGCAGGTGCGCATCGACCTCCCGGACGCGGGCAGCGCAGGCCGCGGGCAGGTGCCCGCGCGATGAACCTGCGCCTCGTCAGCGCCACGCTGTGCCTGAGCGTGCTGCTCGGGTTGCGGCCGAGCCCATCGCACGCCGAGGTGATCGAGCGCGTGGTGGCCGTGGTGAACGACAACGCGATCTTCCTGAGCCAGGTCCGGCGTAGGATGCTGCCCTTCTTGCCGCGCGTGTTCGAGCTGCCGAGCCAAGAGCAGCGGGTCGCGGCCCTCGCGGAGCTGCGCACGCAGGTCGTGGAGCGGCTGGTGCAGGAGGAGCTCTTCCGTCAAGCGGCCAGCCAGATGCACATCCGGGTGACCAACTCGGACGTGGACCGCGCCGTGCACAACGTCATGCAACAGAACGGTCTCACGGAGGAGCAGTTCTGGACGGCCGTGGAAGGCCAGGGGTTCACGCGCATCCAGTACCGAACGGATCTGCGCCGACAGCTGCTGCGCCTGAAAGTGCTGAACCAGCGCGCCCGTGGCCGCGTCAACATCACGGACGAGGACGTGCGGCGCGTCTACGAACAGCGCGTCGGTCAGGCTCATCGCTCCGTGCGCTTCCACGTGGCGCACGCCTTCTTCGGGATCCCCCCGGGCTCAGCCCCCCAAGCGATCGCCGATCTCCACGCCCAGGCGGAGGCGGTGCGGCGACAGGCCGATCCAGACAGCTTCACGGATCTCGGCTGGGTCTCCCAAGGGGATCTCCCGCCCGTGCTCGAGCACGCCGTGGCCGACCTGACTCCAGGTCAGACCAGCCCAGTGGTGCGGGGCGACACGGGCTTTCACGTCTTTCGACTGATCGAGCGGGGCAGCAGCGAGGACGACGTGCCGACCTACGAGCAGCTGCGCGACGAGATCTACCGCGGGCTACTCGATCGCGCGATGCAACATCAAGAAGAGACGCTGCTCGACGAGCTGCGCCGGGACGCCTCGGTGGACGTCCGCATGCAGTCGCCCGCGTCTCGACCCTCGGACCAGAACGCGGCGCCGTAGCTCGAGCAGCGCCCCCGCAGACACGCCGAGGCGGTCGCGCGGCGCTAGCCTGGCGCAGAGAAGAGCGCCCGATCTGCGCTGCGACAGACGGATCTTCACCCAGAGTGGAGTTTTCGGGTTCACGCGGGCACGACCGGCGTGATACACAGCCCCGATGGAGGGCGGACGCCAAGCACCTTGTCCCAACTGCGGTGGCCCGATTCAGTTCGGTCTAGGCTCATCGGCCGCGCAGATTTGTCCCTACTGCCGCCACTCCGTGGTGCGCACGGATCGCGATCTGCGCTCTCTCGGCAAGGTCGCCGATCTGGTGCCCACGGCGCCGCTGATGACCGTCGGCGATCGAGGCGTGGTGGCGGGCGAAGAATTCGTCGTGGGCGGCCGACTGCAGCTCGATCATGGGCAGGGCCCGTGGGACGAGTGGTACATCGAGTTCACGGCCCAGCGTCGTTGGGCCTGGCTCGCCAAGGCACAGGGGCGTTGGTACCTCACCTACCCCGTGGAGGCCTCGGGCCTGCCGACCTTCGATCAGATGGTCGTGGGCGGTCGCGGCAGCCTGCCCGGCACCGAAGGCCAGTGGGTGGTCGCCGAGAAGAGCGGCTCCGTCTTGGTCAGCGCCGAGGGCGAGCTGCCCGAGCCCGTCACACCAGGCGAGTCGGGCCGCTACGTCGACCTCGAGGGCGAGGATGGCGGCTTCGCCACCGTCGACTATGGCGACGACACGGAGCCCCCGAAGCTCTACGCCGGCAAGCAGCTCGCCCACGACGACGTACGCTTCACCAAGAGCGCCGTCGGGCCCCGCCCCCAAGAGAAGGTCGCGCTGGGCAAGCTCTCGTGCCCGAACTGCGGTGCGCCCATCGAGCTCAGCTCGCCCGAGTCGGCCCAGCGCGCTGCCTGCAGCTCCTGCAACACGCTGCTCGACCACAACGCGGGCAACCTCGCGATCGTCGGCAAGCTCGAGGAGCTCACGCGCAACGTCTACCTGCCCCTCGGCACGCGCGGCACGCTGAAGGGACTCGACGTCCTGGTCATCGGCACGATGGAGCGCTTCGTCGTCGACTACGGCATCACCTACACCTGGACGGAGTACCTGCTGCATTCGGAGCAGGGCTATCGCTGGCTGGTGGAAGACTCGGGCCAATTCACCTTCGTGGGTCCCGTGAGCAGCGCGGAAGTCCAAGACCTTCACTACAGCGCGACCTACAAGGGAAAGAGCTACAAAGCCTACAACCGCGGCACGGCCACGGTGCGCAGCGTGCTCGGCGAGTTCTACTGGAAGGTCGAGGCCGGCGAGACGGTCCAGACCGCCGACTACATCGCCCCGCCTCGGATCCTGAGCAGCGAGCAGAGCGCCAAGGAGATCAGCTGGTCCGAGGGCGAGTACGTCACAGGCGCCGAGGTCTGGGAGGCCTTCGGGCTGACCGGCAGCCCTCCCTACGCTCAAGGTGTGGGCGCCGCGCAGCCGAACGCCGTCGACACCAAGGCACCCGCCGTCTTCCTCGGGATCGCAGCCGTGCTGCTGCTGCTGATCTTCGCCATCAGCGTGCCCAAGGGCAGGATCTCCGAGACGACTCTGGTGGACGGCCCCGTGCAGGTGCCGCCGGCCCCGGACGAGGCGCTCGCGGCGCCCGGGCGTGAGGTGCGCGTGGTCGGCAACCCGGGCATCGGCAGCGCCCGCGCCA
>JAADHO010000387.1 GCA_013151775.1 Deltaproteobacteria bacterium
GCTGTCCGTCGCACCGCCGCTGTCCGTCGCACCGCCGCTGTCCCTCGCACCGCCGCTGTCCCTCGCACCGCCGCTGTCCCTCGCACCGCCGCTGTCCCTCGCACCGCCGCTGTCGTCCCCGCAGGCGACGGGGATCAGCAAGAGGGCGAAGGAGAAGTGAAGGAGTGTGCGCGAGATCGCCATGGCCGACGGTATCACACCGACCGCCCGTGAGAATGCCCGATTGGGGTATGCACGCGGGGTTGGACGCCGCGCTCACATGCGCGACCGCGACTTGGTTGCTGGGTGCCGCTGCGTAGCTGCTCGTGTCCTGGTGCGCAGGCGCTGCTATCGTGCACAGATGTTCAAGCTTCGCCCTCTCGTTTCCCTCGCGCTCGGCCTGGCGACGCTGGCCTGTTCGGGCGACGCCGACGCGCAGGCGGCCTGGTACGATCCGGCCCCGCTCTTGGCCTCCGTGCGGCCCGAGGCGCAGACGGCGGCGCGGGCGGTCGTGGGTGATCTCGCGACGCTTCCCCTCTACGAGCTGCGGCTCGAGCTCGCGGAGGATCTCGGCTCCTTCGAGTTGAGCGAGGACGTCTACGTCCAGAACACCTTCGGCACGGCGCTGCGTGAGCTGGTGTTTCGCGTCTACGCCAACCGCGGGCAGGCCCAGCCTCCCGTGAGCTTGGTCGAGGCGCGCTGCGAGGGGCAGCCTTGCATGACGGGCTGGGATCCGAGCGGGGTGCTCACCTTGACTCCCCGCACGCCGCTGGCCGAGGGCGCACGACTGCGCGTGCACATTCAGCTGCGCGGCACGCTGAAGGCGATCGACGCGCGGCGAACCAACCTCTTGGCCCAGGCCATGGAGGGCATGAATCGCATGCAGGCCTCCGCCCCCGCGGGCGACTATGGCCTGCTCGCCCATGGCGACGGAGTGGCGTCGCTGACCCGCTTCTACGCCGTGCTCGCGCGGCGACGGGCCGGCGGCTGGGTGCGTGAAGAGGCCAACGGACTCGGAGACGTAGCGCCCGACCGATTGTCCCATGTGCGCGCCACGGTGGTGACGGCGCCGGGGGTGGTGGTGGCCGCGAGCGGGCAGGTCACGTCGCCCGTGCGTATGATCGTCGCGGGTCAGCCCGGGCGCCAAGAGGTGCAGGTGGTCGCCGGGCTGGTGCGTGACTTCGCCGTGTTGGCCAGCTCGCGCTTCCAAGTGGCCACCCAGCAGGTCGGCGACGTCGAGCTGCGCTCGGTCTTCGTGCGTGGTGATGAAGACGCCGGAGCGCGCGTGCTGGTCTCCGCGGCGCACGCGTTTCGCACCTTCGAGAGGCGCTTCGGACCCTACCCCTATCGCCGGCTCGATCTGGTCGAGGCGCCGCTGGTGGGCGGCGCAGGCGGCGTGGAGTTCAGCGGCCTGGTGACCGTCGCGTCGATGTTCTACCGGCCGATCACCGGGAGCGCGGGCACAGGCGGCGCGGGAGGGCTCGGATCCCTCGCGGGGCTCTTGGCCGGCGGCGGACTCGGTCAGGCCATGGTCGAGCCCATGCTCGAGTTCGTCACGGCGCACGAGGTCTCGCACCAATGGTGGAGTGGCCTGGTCGGCAGCGACGCGCGCGAGCACCCCTTCGTGGACGAGTCGCTGGCTCAGTACTCGGCGGCGCTGGCCATGGAAGATCGCTACGGCCGGGCTCGGGCGACGCAGGAGATGACGCGTCAGGTGGCGCAGAACTACCAGATGATGCGCACGTCTGGGCACCCGGACGGACGCGTGGATCGCCCGGCTCGGGACTTCCCCTCGGAGCTCGAGTACGCAGGCTTGGTCTACGGCAAGGGGCCCTTCTTCTATCGCGAGGCCCGCCGCGCGATGGGCGACGAGGCCTTCTTCGCCGCGCTACGACGCTACGCCACGGACAACGCCTTTCGCGTCGCGACGCCCGTGGATCTGAGGCGAGCCTTCACGCGCGGCCGTCATCGGCGGCGAGTGCGCCGGCTCTTCGCGCGCTACTTCGAGCAGTCCCATGGCGACGAAGATCTGGGCCAAGCGGATCAGGGCGCGTTGATGGGTCAGTGGCTCGGAGGCGCGGGCGGCGCGGGCGGCCTGCTCCAGGGTCTCCTCGGTCAGCTCGGGTCCGGGGGCGCGACCCCTGGAGACTCGCCGGCGGACGGCGCTGGCGCACAGGACACGGCCGCCGCCTTTCAAGAGGCGGTGCGGGAGATCGAGACTCTGGGCCAGGGGATCCCCTGAGCCGATGACTCCGCGATTGATGAGAGCCTAGAAGCAGAGGCTGGTGCAGCCCACGGCTCCCGAGCGGTTGCAGGCTTCGCCGTCTGTCGCAGCCACGCCCGCGGGGCTCCATGCGCCGGTGGTGAGGTCGATCTTCCACACATCGTTCACGTTGCCGCAGTCGCTCTTGCCGGAGATCATCCAGCCGGTGGTCGCGGTCTGCGCCCGGCCGAAGCCGAAGCGTCGCTCCGGAGCGTTCAGGTCGGGCGTGGTGAAGTCCGCGGGGAAATCGCAGACGCCCGCGGCCACGCCGTTGATCACGTCGCCCTCCACGAGCCGGGTCCATGTGCCGGTGGCGATCTCCAGCGCCCAGACGTCGTTCTTGTTGCCGAGGTCGGTGAAGTCGTGGCCGGCGACCATGATGGCGCGACCTCCGGCCTCGTCGGCGTACATGCGCATGCCGAAGCGGGCCTCGGGAGCGTCGGGTCCGCTCGGCGCTACCTCACGCCAGGTGTTGGTGTCGAGGTTGAAGGCGAAGGTGTCGTCGAGGAAGGGGCCCGAGAAGTTGGGCGTACCGCCGAAGACGACGAGGTCGCGGCCCACGACGACGCCCGCGTGGTAGTAGCGCGCGGAGGGCGCGCCGCCCACGTCGACGTGACTCCAGATGCCCGTGGCGAGGTCGAGGGCGTAGGTGTCGCTGCTGCCGAGGGGGCTCAGCCCGCTGCTCGAGGTGTTGCCGCCGAAGATCACCAGGCGGTTGCCGGTCGTGTCGAGAGCGGCCACCGCGTTGCTGCGGACCGAGGGTGCGTCGCCGCTGGTGGTGACCTGACTCCAGCTGTCCGTGGCGAGGTCGAAGGCCCAGACCTCGTTGTAGAGCGTGTACATGCCGAAGCCCGTGCGCTCGCGACCGCCGAAGAGCAGGGCCCTGTCGTTTGCCGCGTCGAGCACGAACTTGCCCCGCGCGCGCGCTCCGGGTCCGCCCGTGACGCTGAGCTTCTTCCAGGTCTCGCAGCGCGTGTCGAAGGCCCAGACCTCGTCCGTGTAGTCGTAATTGGGCATGCAGGAGATGGGCGCCGCGAGGTTGCCCGCGAAGACCACGATGCGCTCGCGCGTCTCGTCCATGATCGCGGAGAGCTCGCCTCGCCCGGGGAAGATCTCCCCTGGATCGCACATGCCGGCGTCGGGCGCGCCCGTGTCCACGCCGCCGTCGGCGATGTCGCCGTCGATGGCAGCCCCGTCGCCGGGGCCGGCGTCCATCGTGGGAATCGAGTCGTCGCCGCAGCCGAGGGCCAGGGCGCACATGAGCGAGATCAATCCGTTGCGCATCGGAGCAGGTTATCCGCCAACGCTCGGCGCGCAAGTCGCGGAACGATTCCCCAGCTCTCAGCCCTGCGCTGCCTGTCGTCGTCGGCTTGCCCCCGCAGCTTTGGCCGGTGAGACTCCGGCCGTCCTCGCGTGTCCCCAACGGAGGATGTTCTCCGCTCAGCACGTCAGGAACGTCCATGCCCCGTGGCCACTCCCTCCCCATGCGCAAACAGGCGCTGCGAGATCTCCTTCAGCTCTCCGTCACTCGCTTCACTCCTCGACGCGCCTGGACCTGGGCGGGCTTCGGCGCGGCCTTCGTCAGCCTGCGCGCGATGGTGCGCGGGGCTCGCGCCGTCGACGACCTGCTGTGGCCGGACATCGCGGATCAGTCGCTGCAGGCGCCGGTGTTCATCTACGCCAACGCGCGCAGCGGCACGACCATGCTGCACCGCCTGATGAGCATGGACGAGGATCGCTTCGCGCCCTTCATGCTCTATCAGTCGATCTTCAGCGCCGTCAGCCTGCAGCGGCTGATTCAGCTGCTCGCCAAGCTCGACGAGCCGGTCTTTCGCGGTGCCCTGCGCGGCGGAGTCGACTGGATCAATCGGCGCTTCTTCAGCGGCTGGGAGGGCATCCACAAGCTCGGAATCGACGAGGCGGAGGAGGACGAGGCGACCTTCGTGCTGAGCTTGTATTCGCCCACCGTCACTCTGGTCTTCCCTTTCGCGGAGAAGCTGCGTGAACTCTCGCGCCTCGACGATCTGCCGGAGGCGGAGCGCCACGCCTTCATGGACTTCTACGAGGACACGCTCAAGCGCCACCTCTACGCCTCGGGTCGAGGCCGCACCTTCATCAACAAGAACGTCTTCTTCACGCCCCGCGTGCGCGCCATGGCCGAGCGTTTCCCCGACGCGCGCTTCATCTACATGGTGCGTCATCCCTACGAGTCCTTGCCCTCCTTTCTGAACATGTTCCACCAAAAGTGGGTCACCCACTCACCTCAGATCGACTGCGACTCGCCCGAGGCGCGCGCCCTCGCGGAGCTGGCCTTCGACTACTATCGCTACGCCCTCGAGTGCCAACAGGATCTGCCTGCCGACACATTCATCGTGGTGCGCTACGAGGATCTCGTGGCCGATCCCAAGGCGGCCGTCGAGCGCATCTACGATGAGTTCGGATGGGAGATCTCACCCAGCTTCGAGCGGCGCTTGGAGGAGGTGCGCGAGCGGCAGCGCGACTACAAGAGCGAACACGACTACAGCCTCGAGCAATTCGGTCTCACGAAAGAGCGCGTGTATCGAGAGCTGCCCGAGCTCTTCGAGCGCTTCGGCTATCAGCCCTGAACAGCTCGAGGCAGCGCCGCCCAGGACGGGCGCGCACGCGGAAGCCGCCGCGCGCTGCGCGCACTGGGCGTGCACGGTCATGGCGAGGACGTCGCCGCTGGTCCCGCAGTGGAGTTCGAGCCAACCGCCAGGCGCTGCGCGCACTCGGCGTGCACGCTCATGACGCACCCGATGCATCCACACATTTTGTCTACTTGAGGAGCCGTGGTAGACAACTCTTGTGCCGAACATGGTCGGCTCGACAACGCGTGGTCACGAAGCCGCGCAGGGCCTCGAGGGTGGCTTCGAGGTCCTCGTGGTGGAGCAGGTGGCCACGACCAGGGACCACCTCGAGGGTGGTGTCGGGTAACCGCGCAGCGAGGCGCTCGGCGTGAACCACCGGCGTCGCCTGGTCCTCTTCGCCGACTCGCAGGTAGGTGGGGATGTCCAAATCGCTCGCCCGTTCGAGCAGGTCGGCGCTGTCGGCGAAGGCGTCGAATTCGGCGCGTACACCACGCCGGTCGACGGACTTCAGGATGTGGGCGGCGACGCGGCTCGCGACGTCGGGATGGGCCTCGACCCACGCGCGGCCGAGCAGCCGTGCCACCGCCAGGTCGAGGAGGTCTGCACCGGCCTCCATGGCTACGCCGAAGCCCCGAAATCCCTCACGCTCAGGCTCCTCCAGCTCTGCGAAGGGGCCTATCAAGAAGAGCCCTCGCGGGGACATGTCGCCGGGTTCGAGGGCGAGCTCTAGGCAGCGGTAGGCCCCCGCTGACATGCCGACGAGCACGGGTGACGTGATGCCGGCTGCGGCCAACTCGTCCGCCAGCTCGCGCGCAACCGCGACCATGTCGTAGTCGGATTCGATGGGTGGCGTGTCCCCATAGCCGGGTAGATGGACGAGGGCGACGCGATGGTCCACGCGGAAGGGAGCCACCAAGGGCTCGAGGTCATATGGACCCTGGGGTGCCCCGTGAAGGAAGACCAACTCGCGACCAGATCCTCGAATATCGACGTGTATCATGAATTTTCCTGACGGCTTGCACCGAGGGGGAGCTCTTGCAACGCAAGGCTGGCGGACGTCGCCGACATTCGGTCCAGCTGACCCTGACGACCGAAGGAGAAGGCTACCGAGCCGCAGGTCTCGCGCATCGCGGCCCCAAGCTCAGCGCGAGAGCCAATATGCAGACGCCTGTAGACCTCTCGAAGGTGCGAGCGCACGGTCTCCTGCGAGCGCCCCATCATCCCTCCGATGTCAGGCACGCTGGCGCCGGCTGCGGCGAGCTTTGCGATCTCGAGCTGTGTCGGGCTGAGCGATGCCGCGCCTAGGAGTGGCAAGAGCTGCCGAGGCAGGACATGCACGAGGTAGCGGACGCCCTCGGAGCCAGTCACGCGGCAGATCGACGCCTCGCCCCACCCGACTCCCTCTGGGCCATCGTCCTCACCAGAATCGAGCTTTCGCACCCGCGCCGCGATTGCTGCCTGCACTCCGGGCACGGCGAGCCACGCGCGACCCGAGCTCGACGCGAAACACATGCGGCCACTGCCATCCAAGATGAAATCGGCCGGCTCGTGGGGGTGCTGGTCGAGCGCGTCTGCCGTGACGAGCGCCCTGCGAATCGCAGGCGTGAGGCGCTGAAGAGCAGGCTCGCGTTCGAAGAGCGGCGAGCCCCGAAAGCGCAAAACGAGTACGTAGCTTACAATGGACTCGCCGTGTGTGACGATCAGGCGCATCTGATCCGCGACGCCGCTGGGTCCGTAGATCGTTTGCCAGGTTTGCGTCTGCATCATGGCCTCCCGATCGATCAGGTCAGCCGACGAGAAGAAGCGTCGCCGTTGCGCCTTCGGCGTGAGGCGCAAGTCGAACACGGTAAAGGCGTGCGGCGCTCCGACCTCGGACGCTCCTCGCGTCACGATCCCCCGCCCGCGGTCGTCGCCGACGACGTCGCACCACGTCATCCTCAACGGCCCCGCGTCCCCGACCTGGCCCAGCCCCAGGGCGCCAGCCCCGTCGCCGATTTCTAAAGCACGAAGCGCCTTCAAGACTCGCGCGCGTATCGCGGTCGCGTCCCGAGGTAGCTCGCTCAAGAACTCTCGAGCTCTCGCTGGGTTCGAACGAATCGACATGAACTAATATCTTCGCATTCGCGCCTGCACCAGGTCAACAGTGGGCCGAGTTCCAGCAGACATGATCGGCGGAGCGCAGGCCGAGCGCCCTCGACCGGACAAGCGGGACCAAACACCAAATGAAGGTCGTGGCGGGCGCGGAGGTGCGGGCATCGTGCAGATCACCGTCGACCTCTGAGGCCGCTCCCCTCCCCGACGTTTGGCAAGCTC
>JAADHO010000432.1 GCA_013151775.1 Deltaproteobacteria bacterium
CCCAGGCCATGGAGACTCTGGACGCGGCGGCGGCGCGCGCGCGGCAGGTCGGCGAGCGCCACCTGATGGCTGAGGTCGAGGCGTCTCTGGCCCGGGCGGCGGCCGAGGCGGGTGCTGAGGAGTTGTCGGCGACGCACCGCCGGCGCGCGCGCGCCATCTTCGATCGCATCGGCGTCTCGCTCCCGCCTGAGCTGCGGGACGCCTTCTGGGCGCATCCGCTGCGTGCGCCCCTGCTTCGCCGCGCGCTCTCCCCAGGGCCTCGGGGAACGCGGCTCCCGGCGGAGCGCCTGCTCGAGATCAACAAGCGGCTCAACTCCTCCCTCTCCACGGCGCGTGTGCTCGAGCACGCCATCGACGCAGCCATCGAGCTGACCGCGGCCGAGCGAGGCTTCATCCTGCTGCGCTCGGAGACCGACGGCTCCACCTTGGAGGTTGCCGTCGCGCGCAACCTCGATCGTGAGCGCGTGGGGCGTTCGCACCTGAAGTTCAGCCGCTCCATCGCGGAGCAGGTCGCGCAGAGCGCGGAGCCCCTCTTGACCACGGACGCGCGCGACGACGAGCGCTTTCGGGACAATGCGTCCGTCCACGCCATGCGCCTGACCTCTGTCGTCTGCGTGCCCATTGCCTCACCCGAGGGGGTGCTCGGCGCCATCTACCTCGACAACCGCTTTGAACGCGGGCGCTTCTCCGAAGCGGATCTGCGCACGCTGGTGGCCTGTGCGGATCAGGTCGCCCTGGCGCTCACCAACGCGCGCCTGCACGCCGCCCTCGCGCGTCGCACGCAGGCGCTCGAGCAAGAGCGGGCGCGGGTGCAGGAGCTGCTGCGCGAGCGCGAAGCGGAGGTTCTGCGGCTCGAGGCGCGGGCGCTCACGCAGCGGGATCCGGGCACGCGCTACACCTACGAGCAGATCATCGGGCGAGGTCCGGCCATGCGCGAGCTGCTCGCCACACTCGACCGCGTGATCGACTCTCCCCTCAGCGTGCTGATCCAGGGCGAGAGCGGCACCGGCAAGGAGCTCGTGGCCCGCGCCATTCACTTCTCGGGCGCGCGCCGCGAGCGACCCTTCGTCACGCTCAACTGCGCAGCCCTGCCCGACGCGCTGCTCGAGGGCGAGCTCTTCGGCTGGGTGAAGGGCGCGTTCACGGGCGCCGATCGCGACAAGCAGGGGCTGCTGGCCGGTGGCCGTGGCGGCAGCGTCTTCCTGGATGAGATCGGCGAGACCTCGGCGGCGATGCAGGCGAAGTTGCTGCGCGTCCTGCAGGAGGGCGAGCTGCGCCCGCTGGGTTCCACCGAGACGCTCGAGCTCGACATCCGCGTGATCGCCGCGACCAACCGCTCCTTGCGAGACGAGGTCGCCGCCGGGCGCTTTCGCGAGGACCTCTACTACCGGCTCGCGGTGGTCGAGCTGCGGGTGCCGCCGCTGCGCGACAGGCGTGAGGACATCGCCCCGATCGCCGCGGACATCCTGCGGCGTCTGGCGGAGCAGCTCGCGGTCGAGCTGCCGGAGCTGCATCCCGACGCGAGGCGCGCGCTGCTGAGTCACGCCTGGCCCGGGAACGTACGTGAGCTCGAGAACGTGCTGAGCCGTGCGGTCGTCATGTCGGATGGCGTCCTACGCGTCGAGCACCTCGGTCTGCCGGAGCGGGGCACCCTGCCGCGCAGCCGCGGGGAGTTTCAGCAGGGCGAGGCCGAGCGCATTCTGCGCGAGCTTCAGGCTACGGAGTGGAACATCAGCGAGGTGGGTAGGCGCCTCGGGATTCCGCGCAACAGCCTGTATCGCAAGCTCGCGCGCTATGGGATCGCGCGCCGCTCGAGCGGCGGCTAGCCCTTCACGCTGCCGCTCGTCAGGCCGCCCACGAGGTGGCGCTGGAGCCAGTAGAAGAGGGCCATGACGGGGACGCTGACGATGATGGCGCCGGCGGCGAAGAGGCCCCAATGGGCGTCGTGTTCGCCGACGAAGCGCTGGAGTACGACGGGTAGGGTGAAGACCTCTTCGCGACTGAGGAAGGTCGCCGCCAAGATGAACTCGTTCCACGCCGTCATGAAGGCGAAGAGGGCGGTGACGGCCATGGCGGGGCGCGCCGCCGGCAGCACGACGCGCACGAAGGCTCCGAAGCGTGTGGCGCCGTCGACCATAGCGGCCTCCTCCAGGTCGCGCGGGATGGCGTCGAAGGCGCCGCGCATCTGGAAGATCGCGAAGGGCACGGCGGTGGTGGCGTAGACCAGCACCAAGCCCGAGCGCGTGTCGAGCATGCCGAGGGCGTCGAGCAAGAGGTAGAGGGGGATGGCGGCGGCCACGCCCGGGAACATCTGCGTGGCCAAGAGCGCGGCCATGGAGCCCTTCTTGCCGACGAAGTCGAAGCGGCTCATGGCGTAGGCGGCGGGCGTGGCGATGGCCAAGGCGGCCAGGGTGGTGGCGGCGGCGATGGCGAGGGAATTGAAGAGCTGCTGCCCGAAGATCCAGCCGCGCTCCGCGTCGACCTGGCCCGCGACGGCGCGGAAGTTGTCGAGGGAGGGATGCGCCGGCCAGGGGATGATCTGCGCCTCGGGGGCGCCGCCCGCCGTCAGCGCCAAGCTGACGACCCAGAGCACGGGGTAGATGGCGAAGCCCACGGCGATCAGCAGCGCCACGTGAGACCCGACGGAGGCGAGCAGACTTCCGCGCTGCCGTCTCACGCCTTCTTCTCCTCGACGCGCGCGAGCCCGCGGGCCGCGGCCTTACTGAAGAGCACGAGGATCAGGAAGATCAAGACGGCGTAGGCCGCCGCGTAGCCATATTGGTTGGAGCGCGTGAAGGCCCAGCGATAGGCGTCGGAGACCAGGATCTCCGTGGAGCCGTCGGGCTCGCCGCCGCTCACCAAGAAGACCACGTTGAACATGTTGAAGGTCCAGACCGCGCCCATGGCCACGGCGGGCGCGAGCGCGGGCACGAGCAGCGGCGCCGTGATGCGCCAGAACTGCTGCTTCTTGGTGGCGCCATCCACGGCGGCGGCCTCGTAGAGATCCTTCGGGATCGACGAGAGTGCGCCGAGGGTGACGACCATCATGAAGGGGAAGCCGAGCCAGACGTTGGTCACGAGGTTGGCGGTGAAGGCCGTGGAGAAGTGGGCGAAGAAGCTCACGGGCTCCGCGCCCAGGGCGGTCAAGAGCGCGTTCACGGCGCCGAACTGCCGGTGGAACATGCCCTTCCAGCTCAGCGCCGTGACGTAGCTCGGCACGGCCCAGGGGAGGATCAAGAGCACGCGGTACATGCCCTTGAGGCGTAGCGTCGGGCGGTTCAGCAGCAGCGCCAGCAGCACGCCGATGCCCACGTGGAGCGCGAGGTTCAGCACGGTCCAGAGCACGGTGACGAGCAGCACGAGCCAGAAGGATCCATGGCCCAGCAGCTCGCCGCCGCGGGCGCTCAGAATCTCGGCGTAGTTGGCGAGCCCGGCGTAGTGCAGATCCGTCCCGTGGCCGGAGAAGAAGGACGTGAGCGCGCCGACGAAGAGGGGCAGGATCACCAAGAGGCCAACGGCGAGGAAGGCGTGGGCGACCCAGCGGTAGGCGGGCATGGAGCGCACCAGGGCCGCGCGCGTGGCGGGATCTTTCAGTCGCCGCAGCATGGCGAAGACGAAGCCGAGGAGCACGACACCGACCAGCACGAGGGCGAGCGTTGGATCCCTCGGACCCGGCAGCGGTCGCGTCAGGTCGCGGAAGCGGCGCGCGCCCTCTTCGAGGGCGTCGTCGATGGGCATGCCCGTGCGCAGCACCTTGCGCAGGGCTTGGCCCGCCGGCTCGAAGGCGAGGCGCATATGGGGATGCGTCGGCATGGGCAGGGCGGCCGCGGCGGCGCGTCGGAAGGTGCTGAGGAAGGCGTCGGAGGCCAGCTCGGGATCGTCGAAGGCGGCCGCGTCTGCCACCACCTGCCGGCCCGCTTTCGCGCGGATCAGCGCCCCCGGGCCGTGCGCGAGGAAGTCAGCCAGGGCTGCGGCCTCGGCGGGATGCTGCGCCTGCGCCGCGACGTAGGCGGCCTCGATCGTCAGGTAGGGGCGCGTGGCCTCGCCCCCCTCGGTGGCGGGCGGCAGGGGCAGCACGCGGTAGGGCAAGCTGTCGGGAAGATCGGGCGCGAGCCAAGGCCCGCTGATCACGGAGAGGGCGTGCCCCGAGGCGAAGAGGCGCTTGGCCAATTCCCCCGTGGCCTCCTCCGGCGTGGCGCCGGATTCGACCCAACGCTGCACCTCGGCCACCGTGGCGTGGGCGGCGGGACCGACGAAGGCGTAGCCCCCCTCGTCGTCGAGCAGGCGCCCGCCGTGGGCGTGGAGCAGGGCTGCGACGTAGTAGGCGTTCTCGGCCTCGAACACGAGCGGGAAGACGCCCTCGGCGTGGGGCCTGCGCGCGAGCGCATCGAGGGAGCTCGGCGCCTCGGGCAGCAGGCTCGTGTTGACGTAGAGGGCCGCGCATTTGAGCGAGAGGGGCACGCCATAGAGCCGGCCTTCGACGCTGAGGGCCTCGAGCTGACTCGCGTCGAAGCGCCCCGACGAGGGCGCCTCTACGGGCGTGATGAGCCGCCGCTCGACGTAGTGCGTGACGCGCTCGTGGGCGTCGATGAAGAGGTCCGGGCCGTTGCCCGTGGGGATGGCCGACTCGAGCTTGGAGAGGTAGGCGCCGAAGGCGTTGGCCAAGAGCTCGACGCGCTGATCCGGGTGCGCCTCGACGTAGGCGTCGGCGGCCTGCCTCAGGGCCGTCTCCTCCGCGCTGCCTTGGCCATAGGCGTGCCAGACGCGCAGCGTGGTCGTCTCCTGCGCGCGGCCGGCGGCGGGAGGGCAGACGGCGAGCGCGGTGAGGACGAGGAGCGCGGCGGCGCCTGCCGAGCGGCGCATCAGAGGGCTCGCCCCGTCTTGGGATCGAAGAGGTGGAGCTTCTGCGGCGGTACGCTGAGCGCGACGTGGTCACCTTCACTCAGCCCGCGCACGGCGTCGCCCTCGAGGCGGGCGATGAACTTGGTCTCGCCGACGCGTCCGTGGGCGTAGGCCTCGAAGCCCATGGGCTCGAGCACGTCCACCACGAAGTCGATGCGGCCCGGGCCGGCCGGCGTGCGGTAGGCCGCGCTTCCGGGCTCGGCGTCCGCGCGCTCCACGTCTTGTGGGCGGATGCCCAGGAGCACCTCACCGGGTTTGGCGTCCTCGGGCGCGCTGAGCGTCAGCCCCGGCGCGCGCAGCTCACCGTCGGCCACCTCTGCCGAGATGAAGTTCATGGCGGGGCTGCCCATGAAGCCGGCGACGAAGAGGCTCGCGGGGTGGTCGTAGACGTCTAGCGGAGGGCCGCATTGCTCGACCTCGCCGGCGTTCAGCACCACCAGGCGGTCGGCTAGGGTCATGGCCTCGACCTGATCGTGGGTGACGTAGATCATGGTCGAGCCGAGGCTCTGGTGGAGCTTCTTGATCTCGATGCGCACCTCGGCGCGCAGCGCGGCGTCGAGGTTGCTGAGCGGCTCGTCGAAGAGGAAGAGGGCAGGGCGCCGTGCGATGGCGCGCCCCATGGCGACGCGTTGACGCTGCCCGCCTGACATCTGTCGCGGGTAGCGGTCGAGCAGCTCGTCGAGGCCGAGCATGGAGGCGACCTCGGAGACGCGCGCTGCGGGCGTCTTGCGCAGCTTCAAGCCAAAGCTGAGGTTCTGGCGCACCGTCAGGTGCGGGTAGAGGGCGTAGCTTTGGAAGACCATGGCCACGTCGCGCTCGCGTGGCGGCAGCCGCGTGACCTCGCGCTCGCCGATGCGTACCTCGCCTGCGTCGGGGATCTCGAGGCCGGCGATCGTGCGCAGCAGAGTGCTCTTGCCGCAGCCGCTCGGGCCCACCAGCACGACCAGCTCCCCGTCCTCCACATCGAGGTCGATACCCCGCAGGACCTCCGAGCTCGATCTCGACGTCGCTGAGGCTGAGGGAAGACAACGCGTGAGGAGTACCGGAAGCGGCGTGAATTCTCTACCGAGAAGACGTCAGCGGGGCGCGCCAGGCGATCTGCATCGGCTGCGTTTGGAAGCTGCGGCGTGGGAGCTTGAACCACTGTATCCCACGGGCTACAGTGGCCGAGTGGTGATCGTCCGCAAGACAGCGGCGTTTGCTCGCTGGCTCGACGGCCTGCGCGACATTCGGGCTCGGGCCCGCGTGCTCGTGCGCATCGAGCGGCTTCGCGCCGGGAACGCCGGCGATGCGAAGTCGGTGGGTGGCGGCGTGCACGAACTCCGAATCGACTACGGACCCGGATATCGAGTCTACTTCGTGCGGTCCGGAGATGCTCTCATCGTGCTCTTGGCAGAAGGGGACAAACGCAAGCAATCGAAGGACATCGAGGCTGCATTGAAGCTCGCGCGAAATCTGGATCTCGAGGAACTATCATGACCAAGACAGCAACTTCTCTCTACGACGTGGCCGAGCATCTCAGGACGCCCGCCGAGATGGCCGCCTACCTCGAAGCTTGCTTCGAGGATGGAGCCGGCGACGCTGCCGTGATCGCGAAAGCCTTGGGCGACGTCGCGAGGGCTCGAGGCATGACTGAGGTGGCGCGCGACGCCGGGCTCTCACGGGAGAGCCTATACAAGGCGCTGTCCGGCGAACGGAGCCCAAGCTTCGACACCATCCTGAGGGTCATTCGCGCCCTTGGATTGTCGCTCCATGTAGAGGGCACTGCTGCAGGCGAGGCCTGACGCCTCGCCGCTACGCGCGTCGGGTCGCTGCGTAGGCGACCAAGAACACACGCCCCTTCACCGTCATCAGATCCGTGCGCGTGCCGGTGGCGGGCGGCGCGAATACGCCTTCGCTCTCCACCGTGCGTCCGGCCTCGGCCGCGATGCTCTCGGCGCTGGCGTATCGCTCCATCAGCGCAGCCGCGCCGGTGGACTTGGCGGGCTCGCCCACGAGCAGGCGCGTGATGCTGGCGCCCGCCTCGAGCGCCTCGCGCGCGTAGTGGCCCATGGGGCCACGATGCGCCGAGTCATTGAAGCGCGAGATGCGTCTGCCCTGGTCGCTGACGTGGACGGCGGAGACGCCCGTGTTGTCGACGCGTCCCAGCGGTCCCATCACCTGATCCCGCGCCTCGATGAAGCCCGCGAAGAGGCCCGCGATCACGCCGCCGTGGGTGAAGACGATGGCGCGCCCGTGCTCGTCGAGGCGCGCGATCAGCGAGTCGAGCGCCTCGCTGGCGCGTGCGTGCATCTCGTCCCACGACTCGCCGCCGCCAATCTTCACGGGCTTGCCGGCGCGCAGGTCGAGCACGTTCTCCGGAAAGCGCTCCATCACCTCGGGCCGGGTCAGCCCCTCCCACGCGCCCACGTCGACTTCGCGGAAGCGTTTGTCCAGCTCGACCTCGCGGCCGAGGGCGCGCGCCGTGTCCGCGGCTCGGGAGAGGTCCGAGCTGACCACCAAGTCGAAGTGCTCGTCCTTCAAGCGCTCGGCCAGCGCCGCCGTCTGCTCGCGCCCCGCGTCGGAGAGCTGGGAGTCGCCGTGCCCCTGCCAATGCCCCGTGACGTTGGCGCTGGACTGCCCGTGGCGAACGAAGAAGATCTCCATGGCCGGCCAAGGTAGCGCCGCACGAGCGTCCGTAAAGCCGGCCGCAGCGGATGGAGGCGCTCCCTGGCGTCGAGCTCCCCATCGGTCTTCGTCTGTGGCGGCCTCGCGCCAGTCTCGGCCTTCAGCCGTAGAGGGTGTCCTTGTAGAGCGCGTCGACGTCGAGCTCGCCTTCGATGGAGGCGAGGTGGAGGCGCTCGCCTGCTCCCGCCTCCGTGAGCATCCAGCCGGCGTCCGTGCGGTGGAAGCACTCGACTCGGCGCTCGCTCTGCGAGATCAACACGTAGTCGGAGAGGGATTCCAGCCGCCGGTAGTGGGCGAATTTCTCGCCGCGGTCCGAGCGCTCCGTGGATTCGGAGAGCACCTCGACGAGCAGCAGAGGGTTGGCGATGGCCTCGTGATCGTCGCTCGCGCGCTCGAGCTCGCCGCAGACCACGCTGACATCAGGGTAGGTGCTGCGGTTGGTGGACTCCACGCGCACGCGGGCGTCCGAGCTGAAGACCCGGCAGGGCTTGCCTTCGAGCAGGCGCGTGAGCAGGTGGCCGGCCGCCATGGCAAGTCGACCGTGTTCGAGCGTGCCGCCGGACATGGCGAGGATCAGCCCGTCGATGTACTCGTGCTTCTCGTCGCTCTCCGCCTCGAGGGCGAGGTAGTCGGCGTAGGACGCCTGCGCTGCGAGTTCGGCCATGTGTGCAGTATGGCATGCCCGCAGGGCCTCGCGGTAGCGGCCGCGCCGCGTCGCCTGGACCTCCTGGTCGGGTGGAGCCGGTGAGGCCCACACTTGCGCGTCGGACTAAGTCGGACTAAGCTTATTTTGTGGAACAGATCAATCTTCACGCTGCGAAGACGCACCTCTCGAAGCTGGTCGACCGCGCGGCGGCGGGCGAGGAGATCATCTTGGCCCGCGCAGGGCGTCCGGTGGCGCGCTTGGTGGCTCTGCGACCTCAGCGGGCTGCGCGGGAGCCGGGGCTACTCAGAGGGCAGATCGTGATCGCGGACGACTTCGACGTGCCGCTCGACAGCGACTTCTCGGAGAGCCCGACCGAGCCCCGATGAGGCTGCTGCTCGACACCCACGCGCTGCTCTGGTGGCTGCTCGAGAGCCCGAAGCTCCCGGAGTCGTGGCGCCTCGCCCTCGCGTCGCCGCAGAACGACGTCTACGTCAGCGCGGCCTCCATCTGGGAGATCGCGATCAAGCGCTCCCTGGGCAAGCTGCAGTTGCCGGCGCAAGAGGACATCGCCTCGTTGCCCGAGCGCTGCCACTTCGACTCCCTGCCCTGCAGCGCGATCCACGCGGCTCGCACCGAAGCGCTGCCGTGGCACCACCGAGATCCATTCGACCGCATGCTGGTAGCCCAGAGCCTGTGCGAGAAGCTCGACCTCGTGTCCGCGGACCCGGCCATGCGAGACTACGAGGTCTCCCTCTTCGACGGCGGGTGAACGCTTACGGCCGATCGGGCTCTCGTGGGCGCTCGGCTCCGGCTTTGCTACCTTCGCCGCTCATGCTCTCGCTCAAGCTCGTCTCCGCGCGCGTCCTCGCCTTCGCCGTCCTCGCGCTCTGCGCCTCCTCCGGCTCCGCGCAGGTCGTGCCGCATCGCTCCTTCTCGCGCCTCGTCACCGGCAACGGTCACATGATGGCGAGCTACGATCGCGAGTCCCGGCGCGTCGACACCTTCCTCGAGCATGCCTACCGCTTCGCCTCGCCGCGGCCGAGCGCGGACCTCTGCTTCGGCGCGGACGAGACGCGTGACCTCGCCTTCGACAGCTACTTCGGTGTGCGCGTGGGCGGCGCGGGCAGCTGGCTCACGGACGCGCCCCTCGATGACGCCGGCTACGAGGTGGGCACGAACATCATCCACACCCTGGCGCATGTTGGGCCGAGCCGCGGGCTCGCCGTGCGCACCTACACCTTCGCACCCACGGGCGTCGAGGAGGCTGCCCTGGTGCGTGTGATCGAGGTCGAGAACGTTTCGTCCTCGCCGCTGGACGTCAGCCTCTACTCCCTCTTCAACTTTCACCTCGGCCTCGCGAGCGGTGGGCGTGAACCCTCGGCGAACGGCGAGCAGGCGAGCTTCGACGCCGCGCGCAGCAGCCTCTACGAGTACGGCCCGAGCCAGGGCACCCTCGCCTACACGGCGCTCTCGACCCTCGGTCACCGCACGGTCTCCACGGGCGCCGCGAGCGCCTTCAATCGCCTCGGCGCGGGGGCGCACCTCGATGACGTATCGGCCACCACCGGACCCACCTCGGATGTCGCGCCGGGCCTCGAGTCCACGAACAGCACGCTGGCGCCTGGCGCGCGCGCCGCCTTCGCCGTGGCCATCGTCTGGGCCCTCGACGAGGACGCCGCGCCGCACGTCGACGCCGTGCGTGCGCACTTCGCGGGGCTGACGCCCATGCAGATCGTGCAGGCCGAGCGCGACGCCTGGACCGCCTGGCAGACCACGCCGCCGGCCGGGCTCAGCGCCGACGAGCGCGACCTCTGGCTGCAATCCAACGTCATCCTGCGCATGGGTCAGGTGCGCGAGGCGGGCACTGGCTTCGGGCAGATCCTGGCGAGCCTGCCGCCGGGGCTCGGCTTCGTGGACGCGCAGTGGAACATCAGCTGGGTGCGCGACATGGCCTACGCCGTCGCCGGACTCAGCCGCGCAGGTCACCTCGCGGAGGCCGAGGCCGCCCTCCGCTTTCAGCTCGGCGCGGGGCCCGGTCGGCACACGGCGGAGGTGGGCATGCCCTACCGCATCTCCGTCACGCGCTACTTCGGCAATGGCGAGGAGGAGAGCGACTGCAACGCCGACGGCCCCAACGTGGAGTTCGACGGCTTCGGGCTCTTCCTCTGGTCTGTGGGAGAGTTCCTGCGCGCCGGCGCTGACGTCGAGACGCTGCGCGCGGACTACCCCGTGATCCGCGATGAAATCGCCGACGTGCTCATCTCGCTGATCGACGACGACGGCCTGGTGAAGGCCGACTCCTCCATCTGGGAGGTGCACTGGAATGGCAAGCAGCGACGCTTCACCTACACCTCCTTGGCGGCGGCGCGGGGGCTCTGCGACGCGGCGGCCTTGGCGACGGCTCTGGGCGAGGACGCCGACGCCGCGCGCTTCTCCGCGGCCGGCGCGCGCGTGCGTGACGCCATCATCGTGCACGACACGGACGCTCGCGGCGCCCTCGGACAGAGCGCCGAGGACGTGGCGCGGGGCTTCGGCTACGTGGACGCTTCGAGCGTCGAGGCCATCGACTGGGGCATCGTCGACCCGGCGGGTCGCACGGCGAGGCAGACGGTGATCGCCATGCTCGACAACCTCACAGTGGCCTCGGGCATCGGCCTGATGCGCAACGACGACGGAGGCTGGTACGACTCGCAGGAGTGGGTCTTCGTGGACATGCGCCTCTTGCCAGCGCTCTACGCCACGGGTGGGGATGCCCGCGCCGACAGGTTGACGACCTGGCTCGAGCAGCAGGCCCTCGCCAACGACCTGCACTTCAGCGAGCTGCACGACGCGGTGACGGGCGACTACGCCGGCTCCATCCCCATGGTCGGCTTCGGCGCGGGCGCCTATCTCTTGGCCAAGGGGGGCGCGCCCCTCGCCGCCGCCTGCGGCGCTTACGCCGCGGAGCCCACGCCACCCCCGATGGACGCGGGCGTGGACGCGGGCGCTTCCGACGCGGGTGCTTCCGACGCGGGAGTGGGCGATGCCGGCGCGGGCGACGCGGCCACGTCGGACTCCTCCTCGCCCGACACGGACGCCGGGCGAGTGGACGGCGGCTACTGCTTTGGAGCGAGCTGCGACGACGGTGGCTGCTCTTGCTCTCTGGCGCGATCCCGCGGCGCACCTCTTGGGGTGAGCTGGCTCTTGGTGGCGCTGGGCGCGGCGTGGACGATTCGGAGGCGACGATGAGCGTTCGACGAAATCTCGGGCCCCTGCTCGTAGGCCTGTGCGCGGCCCTCGCCTGCGGCGGCGGTGGGCGCCGCGCGGACGCGGGTCCCCGTGACGCCTCGCCGGACGCTCCAGGAGATGCTTCGATGGACGCGTCGGGAGATGCCGGCAGGGACGCGAGCTCGGACGCTTCCGTCGACGCTGACGTGGACGCCGGAGATCCGGGCTCGACCTACGACGGTCTGTGCAGCGTGTCCCTCACGTACCGCGCCACGGGCAGCTCTCCCGCCGTGCACGCCGCTGGCAGCTGGAACGACTTCTCCCCCACGGACGACGAGCTGGTGGACGACGGCACCGGCAGCTACCGCGTGACCCTCGAGCTCGCCCCCGGGCTCTACCCCTACAAGCTCGTGGTCGAGGGGGACGGCGCCGAGCCTTGGCGTCTCGATCCGAACAACTCCTACCGCGCCTACGCGGGCAGCGTCGAGAACTCGGGCCTGCGCGTGCTGGATTGCTCCCTGCCGACGCTGGTCGTGGACTCGAGCGAGATCTCGCGCCCGACATCGGGGGACGGTCGCTTGGTGGCCGCGCTTCACTACGATAGGCGCGAAGCGGGCGCCTTCGGGGAGCTGCGCGCCGAGCTGCGAAGCGCCGACCCGGCGCGTCCTCTGAGTGACGCGGAGATCACCCGCATGGGTGATTCGCTAGGCGTCTCCATCACGGGGCTCGCCGATGGCAAGTACACGGTCGCGCTCACGCCCGTCGACGTCGAGGGCACGGCGGGGCCCAGCACGCTCCTGCCCTTCTGGGTCGAGGCCTCGACCTTCGAGTGGCGCGACGCCTTGATCTACCTGGTGATGACGGATCGCTTCCGCGACGGAGACCTCACCAACGACGTGCCCGCCGTGGGCGCCTTGCCGGGCGCCGAGTTCGAGGGGGGCGATCTGAAGGGCGTCCGCCTCGCCATCGAGGAGGGCTACCTCGACGGCCTGGGCGTGAACGCCATCTGGGTGACGCCCTGGAACACGCAGCCCGCGGGCGCCTTCGACGAGGCCGGCGGCACGGGTGGCGTGACGGGCTACCATGGCTACTGGCCCACGGAGCCGCGCGGCATCGACCCACGCTTCGGCGACGCGGCGGCGCTGACGGCGCTGGTGAACGCCGCCCACGCCCACGGCATCCGTGTGCTGATGGACCTGGTCGTGAACCACGTGCATCAGGAGCATCCCTATTTCCGCGACCACCCCGACTGGTTCAACTCCGGCTGCATCTGCGGCACGGCGGGCTGCGACTGGACGGAGCGTCGTCTCGACTGCCTCTTCCGCGACTACCTGCCCGACGTGAATTGGGAGAACAACGACGCGGGCGAGCAGCTGCTCGACGACGCGGAGTATTGGCTCGAAGCCTACGACCTCGACGGCTTCCGGGTCGACGCCGTGAAGCACGTGGTGGACGGCGCCGTCTTCACGCGCGCGTGCGTGAGCGCTTCGAGACCGCGGGCACGCACTACTTCCTGATGGGCGAGACGGCCATGGGCTGGGACTCGGGCGCCGGACCCGACGAGGGCGGCAACGTCGAGAACTACGGCACCATCTCCCGCTACATCGGCCCGGACGCGCTCGACGGTCAGTTCGACTTCGTGCTCTACCACTCGAGCGCCCTGAGCTTCGCGAGCGACACGCCCGGGCGCGGCATGTCCCACGTCGACTTCTGGACCCGGGCGAGCCAGAGCCACTTCCCGGCGGGCGCCATCATGACGCCCTATCTCGGCTCCCACGACACCTCGCGCTGGCTGAGCGTGGCGTCCGACCCGGGGCGCGCAGGCAACAAGTGGAGCAACCTGCCCGCAGCGCCTACCACCACCGAGGCCTACGATCGCATGGTCGTCGCCTTCGGTTGGCTGATGGCCCTACCGGGCGCGCCTCTGCTCTACATGGGCGACGAATACGGAGAGTTCGGCGGCGCCGATCCCGACAACCGCCACATGCTGCGCTTCGGCTCCGAGCTGAGCGCGTTCGAGGTGAGTCAGCTCGCGCGCGTCTCGGCCATGGGGCGCGCACGGGCGGCGTTGCCTGGGCTGCGCAGCGCGGACTACCGCCCGCTCTTGGTCACCGACGACGTCTGGATCGTGGCGCGTGGACGTGGCGCAGACTTGGTGATCGTCGCTTTGAATCGCGGCGCGGGAGCCGCGACCCTCAGCGTACCGGTGCCCGTCGACGTCGCCGCGGACGGACGCGCGTTCCGTGACGCCCTCGGCTCCGCGGGCTCGTGGAGCGTGGCGCGCCAGAGCCTCGATCTGAGCCTGCCGGCGCGCTCCGTGCGCTATCTGCGCTGAGACACGGCTAAATCACGTGCTCGCGAGATCGTTTGCATCTCTGCCGCGTCTGCAAACTCTGACGGGCCGTGCTGAGCCCGCGGAGGTGACGCATGCGACGATTGATGCTGGGGTTCTGGATTCTGCTCCTCGGATGTGGCTCGGCCGCTCCGTCCACCGCCTCTGCGCAGCGGGGTGACGCCGCCAGCGCGGGTGGCGAGGCGACAGCTCGCTGGGTCGGCGGCTCGCCGATCCGCACGGAGATCCGCGTGGGCGACGACGGCACGACCTGGGTCGGCGTCTGGGTCGACGCGCCCGTCGCGCAGGCTCAGGCCGTACGTCCCGCCATGGACGTGGCCTTGGTGGTCGACACCTCCGGCTCCATGGCGGGCGACAAGATGCGTAACGCCCGCATGGCAGCGTCGAGTTTGGTGGAGACCTTGCACGACGGAGACATCGTCAGCCTCTACGCCTTCAGCAATCGGGTAACGGAGTTGGCGCCCCCGACGCGCCTGACGCGTGGCAATCGTGGCGCCATGATGCAGGCCATCGGACGGCTGGTGGCCGGCGGCGGCACGGCCATGTACGCCGGCGTGGAGGCGGGGCTCGTGCGCCTATCGCAGGCGCCCGCGAGTCATCCCGTGCGGCGCGTGGTGTTGATCAGCGACGGTCAGGCGAACGTCGGCCCAAGTGACCCGGGCAGCTTCGGTCAGCTCGCGGCGCGCTACTCGGAATTCGGCGCTCAGGTCTCCGCCATCGGCGTCGGCCTCGACTACGACGAGTCCACCTTGGGTCAGCTCGCCGTGCGCAGCGCCGGGCGCCTGTACCACCTCGAGCAGCCCTCGCAGATGGCGAGCATCCTCCAGCAGGAGATTCAGCTGCTCTCGCGCACGGTGGCGACCAACGCCGTGATCGAGGTGGTGCCCGCGCCAGGCGTCGTGCTGATCGAAGCCGACACCATGGGCGCGCGGATCGAGAACGGGCACATGATCGTACCCCTCGGCGCGCTCTATGGCGGGCAGCGGCGTGAGGTGCTCTTCCGTGCGCGCGTGCCCACCGCTCGGCCCGGCGCGCAGCCCTTGGCGGATGTGCGGCTGCGCTACGGCGCACGGGGCGCGCTGCCGCAGACCGCTCAGCTGCGCTACGAGGTCATGCCCCAAGGGCGCGCGCTGAGTCGACCTGAGAACCCGCGCGTGGCCGCCATGGTCGCGAGCCACGACATGGCGCAGGCCCAGCTGCACGCAGCCCAGTTGCTCAACCGTGGACAGAGCGCGGCGGCGGCCACCACCCTCGCCAGCGCCGCGGATCGGATCGACGCCGCGGCCCGCC
>JAADHO010000460.1 GCA_013151775.1 Deltaproteobacteria bacterium
AGCTGACGGTGGCGGGCGACGTCTCGCTGAAGCCGCTGGGCTCGGACCTGCTCGTCGCCGGCGCCCGAGCCTGGCTGGTTCAGGACGACCGCGGCGTGGGTGTCATCCTTCATCACGGTTTGAATCCAGACAACTACGCGGCCGAGATCACGACCGAGTGGCGGAACCTTGCGACGGCGGAATCCTCACCCATTGCCAGCGGCATCGGATCCGCGGCAGAGTATTTTCAGCCCAGCATGCATACGTGGTATTACATATATCAGCCCATTGAACCCATGGATGCATCTGGTGCAGGTCCATTCTGTGAACTGCGTGGTTTGCGAAACGGAGATACGATCAGCATTGGTATGGACAGGTACTATTGTAGCATGTTTGCAGGCGTCTACGAAGGCATCTCGCTACCATCCCACATCTCTCTTCAGAGTCGCGTCTTGCGCGAGTCGGACCCGTTTCTCATGCGATACTATCCTGGCGGAGGTGGGTTTCCACCAGAGCCTTTTACGATGAACTTTGAACAACGTTCATCAACGGGAGAGTCCCAGACGACCACCAGCGCGTTTGAGTCGGCAGATGGCTGTTATGATCCTGGATTTAATGGTTTTCCTGTATCAAGATTTGGCCTCAGCACAGAGCTTATAATCACTGGTGTTGGTGTATGTCGCGATCCGGATCCGTTTCCTGATGCGTTGTTGGTCGAGGGCCACTTGGTCACGGGAGGTTGAAGTGAGTTGGAAAGCTGAGATGCATGTGCCTTCAACAACGCGAGTCATCCCGTTGCTGGCAATCGCGATGACGGCCCTCCCGGCCTGCAGCGCCTCGGGTGGTGGCGAGCCTTCCTCCGACGGCTTCGCCCTGATCGGCGACACCTTGACCGGCGCCGACGCGGACGACTTCGGCCAGACAGGGCCGCCACCGAGTCGACGACGGCCTACGACATCCGGCGTCGACCCTTCCGCATGGGCACGCAGCGCGAGCCCACCTCGCCTCCAGGCACGTCGGGCACGCGCCCGCTCGCGGAGGTGAGCCAGGTGGTGGACCAACGGCTGAGCTGGGATGTGGCCAACAACCTCATCGCGCTGCTCGACGACCGCGACGCGAACGAGTGGCCCCTGGGTCACCGGCCGCAGTCGGTGCACATCGCGCACGACGTGAACGCGGAGTACGACTACACGGACGACACGGGCCGACGCACGCCCGAGGACGAAGGCACGGACTGGCGCGACGAGCTGGGACGCACGCGTGCGAACGACCCGATGCGCACGGAGCCGGCGGAGATGCTGCCGGACCTGCCCCCGGGACGTGTCGCGAGTCAGACTTGGGAGTACGATTGGCTCAGTAACATGGTGGACGCAACCGACGACGCGAGCGCGTTTTACGAGCGCAGCCCCGGCGACCTCGAGAACGGCGCAGACTTCGCGACGGGCCTCGGCGCGGCACCTGCGCTGCGCCCGAGCGCGCTCTACGTGTCGACGGGGCTGGACGCGGCGAGCGTGTCGGCAGGCGAGGGCGGCTGGCTCGAGCTCGACTACGGCACCAGCGGTAACGTCGTCGCCATGACGGTGCACGCCGAGTGCGCGCAGCGCGTGGCGGCGACGGCCTGCGCGCCCGTCTTGGGCGGTGACCCGGCGGCCACACGCCAGCAGCTACGCGACGGCTGCGTCTGCGGCATGGAGCAGCACTACCGCTACGGCTGGGACGAGCTGAACCGCCTGGTGCGCGCCAGGCGCTACGAGCGCGAAGGCGGCGCAGGCGACTGGACGCTCGGAGCGCGGCTCCGCTACCGCTACGACGGAGCCAACCAGCGCACGGTGAAGGAGGTCCAGACAGGCACCGCGGCCACTGGGCCCGCGAGCGAGCGCGTCGCCCTCTACGTCTTCCCCGGCGACTACGAGCGCCGCGGTCTCCAGCACGGCGCCGGCTTTGCCAGCGGCACATACGTCGCGCCCGGCGCCGCCCTCAGCGAGAGCCAGTACCTCGTCGGTGGCGCCCGCGTCGTCTGGAAGCCGGGCGACCCCGCCCTCGGACTCGACCGCGACCACCGCATCACCTTCAACACGAGCGACCTCCTCGGCACCACCACCGCCGTCATCGACCTCGTCACGGGTGAGCTCACCGAGTGCTCGACCTACTACCCCGGCGGCGCCAGGGAGACGTATCTGACGACCACGGACGCGGAGCTGCAGCCGGAGCCCATGGGCTTCACCGGCAAGGAGGGCGACGAAGAAGTCGGCTTGGTGTATTTCGGGGAGCGGTATTTGATTCCACGGATCGCGCGGTGGGCGAGCCCTGACCCGCTGGCGATTCACGCGCTGGGGGGTGGCGAGACGATGAACTCGTATCATTACGTCGCGGGGAATCTGCTGCAGGCGCGGGATCCGGAAGGGTTGGACTTCGACGTCGAGTTTGAGCCAGTCCAGCTGCTCGATAGCAGCTCCGGCGAGAATCCGGTGGTGGTAAATGCTACTCAGGCGACCATCAGAGCTACAGTTAAAGTAGCGGTCGTACCTCAGCCAGGAGAATCCGACGAGGCGCTTGCGCAGCGACGCCACCAAGCCGCCGCAGATATCCGGGCCTCATTGAATGATACATATAACAATGTTACCAAGGTGATCTCTATCTCGGGAGAAACATATGTTGTTAGATTTGACATATCCGTGGAGGAAACGACCGATGTACTCACAGAGCCCGAAGCGACCGCGCGGTTCTCAGGCACGAATGTCAACTATATATTAATCCCAGACGCGCAGTCAGCACACGGTGCTACCAGGATGCGAGGGCCTTCTGCAATGCCGGGCGTTTCAGTACCACTTCCAGGTCTTGCGCTTGACGGGCTCGGCCCGGCCCGCAATGACTCGTCGAGAATCGGCAGGTATTCCTCTGTTGGACGGATAGACATCGGCTATACAGCTGCCCATGAAGTGGGTCATCAACTAGGTCTGGATGAGAGATACATGGTGAGTCAATCCGGTGTTGTAAGTCCAGATGCGCCGGAGGTGCGTTCAAATATAATGGCATCGTTTGGTGGTAGCGATCTTTCGTCAGACCAAGTAAATGCAATGGTTCAAAGAGGATTGCGTGCCATGCGAGCGTTCCCGGCCAATATGGCCCGTGTCGGCGGTGTTGGCGCTGTAGTAGAGGGTTGGCCTGTTCGTATGCCAGGACAAGTTAATCCGCGATGGACAGAACGTAGATAGGCGTCGAGCTCTCCGGTTGATGCACCAATGATGCGTTTGAAGAGAATTTCCTGGTGTCCTGCCCTGAGATACATACTATTATCACTTTTAGCATGTGCACTCTGGTATTTGTCGCTGCGACTATATGTTCAGATGTCTGGTCGTGGAACCTCATTGTTTGTGCGAGATCCTCATTCGCTCACGTGTCGATCTATCGTGTCTGGCAATATCGATGTTCAAGTGCGCGAACATCCTGAGGTGCCTGTGTGTATTGAAGTCCAATTGAAGGATGTCCGCGTGGGGTCTGACGGTACAATAACGATGTGCCGTAGGCGTGTGCTTGTTGTCGACATTGGTTCGATAGGTATGGTTCGTATGCGCGATCGTTTGCGGATGGCCCATCGTATCGAAAGTCAGGAAGAAGTAGTAGTTTGCGGAGATTTTTCATTAGGCACAACTTCTCCATCCTACCTAATAGATGGGGAGCTTTTTGGTCAATATATGTTCTTTCCGATCTGGTTTAGGCCTGTTAGGCCATGGAAAGAAGACATCTTGACAAGGTAGCTGCGCTTCCCGTGGCGTGGCGTGGCGTGGTGTCCCAATATTCGGCCGGGTCATTTTGAAGCGGAGCAGCCGGTCATGGCGACCGAAGATCAGATCAGCAGTATCAATAGGACGGCCGATGAACGACGGAAGTGAACGACAGACGCGGGATTCTGGGATGCTACGCAGGCTCCGGGCGGAATGGTGCGCTCGGGCCGCGGCGGTCGCCGTGACCAGATTCGCGTCTTGCGCTCGGTCAGGCGGCGCGTTGGTAGAAGCTCAGGAATCCACCGAGGCGCGTCCTTCGTACGACGCGACCGTTGGTATTGGCCGGCGAAGCGCGGGACTCGATGAGGGCGTTGTCGAGGCCCTGATGGTTTCGCTCGAGATGGTAGTGCTGCGCATACTGGCGGAGGATGTAGCGGAGATGCGCTTCGCTGAGCGGAATGATGCGGTTCAGGCACTCCGACTTGACCGACAGCACGAATCGCTCTGCGAACGCGTTCAGATTCGGACTTCGCGTCGGAAGCAGCAGCGGCTTCACGCCGGCTTCGCGCAGCGTGCGGCGGAAGGCCTTGGTATACAGCGGGTCTCGATCGAGGATGAGGTAGCGCTTGCCGCGCAGAAAGCCATCGGTCACGTCGGTCAGGTTGCGAGCGACCTGCTCCATGAAGGCGCCATCGGGCGCATGGCGCACGGCCGCGATCTCGACGCGCCGCGTGGTGAGCTCGATCACGAAGAAGACATGGTAGCGGACGAGACCCCGGAGGCTGAGCACCTCCACGGTGAAGAAGTCGGCAGCGGCGCGGCTGTGCCAGTGGCTCTTGAGGAAGGTGCTCCAGCGCGTGCGCTCTCCTCGCTCGGGAGCGGGTGTGAGTCCGGCTTCTTCGAGGATGCGGGCGATGGTGGAGCGACCGAGGTCGACGCCGAGGTTGGTGAGGGCACCGCGGATGCGCGTGTAGCCCCAGGTCGGGTTTTCGCGCGCCATCGTCAGCACGAGCTCGCGGGCGTCGTCGCGTCGCGGCCGGCCTGCGCTCTTGCGCTTCGCGCTGCCATCGTACTTCTGGGCGACGAGGCGGCGGTACCAGCGCAAGATCGTATCGGCGGTGACAATGGAGCAGAGTTCCGCGAGTCGCCTGCGACCGAGGGCGCGGCCCTTCACCGCGAGCCGCCGCCGTTGCGCATCGTCGAGTCGAGGCCGCTTGCCGACCAACTGCCGCAGCACGCGATTCTCTTCGATCAAGTACGCGATGGCGCGAGCTTGGCCGCGTGATGTGATGCCGGCGAAGGCCAGCAAGAGCAGGTGGAGCGCCGTCGGCTTCATCAGTGGGCCGTATCACGAGGACCTCGCCAGCGACCGTCTGAGCGACAACCCGAACGAGGCGCTGAAGGGCAGGCAGGTGTCGAGCGAGACCTTCGACGCCTCGGGGGTGGTGCTCTCGAGTGACCACGCGAGCTTCGTGGTGCGCCGGCTCGCCGTGGGCCTGACGGGCGTGACGGTGAGCTACGCCTACGTCAGCCAGTCGGACTCCTTCCGCTACGACAATGCGCCCTTCGAGCCTCTCGACGCGCCGCTCGAGCTGCCGGCGGTGGCGCGTCAGGACCTGGCGCCCGCGGGCTCGCCGCCTTTGCCGCCGGACAGCATGGAGACCCTGTACATCGCCGGCGCGCGCTACGCGCACATCCGCAGCCTGACGCCCGACGTCGACAACGTGGGCAACGTGCTCGAGCAGACCGCGCTGGGCCGGCTGCGCGGCGAGTTTGGCGCCCGTGACGGCGCGCTGCCGGACGAGTCGATCACGACGCACACCACGCCCCTGAACCTCACGGCCTCGCCCTCAGGCTGGCTGTGGCGCACCGAGGGCACCTTCGTGACGGGCCACGGCTCCGCGGTGAGGCTCGGCGACACCACGAGCGAGTACAACGACGTGGGCGATCTGCTGCGCAGCCTGGTGCATGTGTCGCAGGTGCAGGCGCGCGCGGCGGGGGACCCTTGGGCCGGCGTGGAGCGGCTGCCGGAGTTCGCGGGGGACGGCTCGGCGGCGGGTCTGCCTTCGCGCGAAGAGGACGTCACCAGCAGCAGCGCCTTCGACTCGTGGGGCAACGCCTCGACCACCTGTGGGGGTGATGTGCGAGACGCCAGCGTGCCGTGCCTGCGCCGCAGCGACGTGACCTACGACAGCGACTACGCGCAGTTTCCCGAGGTGGAAACGGTGGACGTCTCGCCGGGCGCGGCGGACTCGCTGAGCTACCGCGCGGTGTGGGATAGGGGCTACTCGGTGATCACCTCGGCCACCGACCCGAATGGCTTCGTCACGCGGGCGACCTACGACGGTCTCAGCCGGCCGACCTCGAGCACGCCTCCCGACGGCGCGGGCTGCGACGGTGCGCGCCGGCCGCTGACGCGCATCCACTACCACCTCGCGGGTCAGCGCAGCGAGTCCGAGCCCTTCGCGCCCGGGTCGCATCCGCTGAGTAGGGTGGTGACGACGACGGAGCTCGCCTGCGCGGCCTCGAGCCTGGGCGCGGACACGAGCACGCTGACGAGCATCCGCTACGCGGACGGCCTGGGCCGCGTGCGCGCGCAGCTCGACACGGGCGACGAGGAGGCGGGCCACCTGTGGGTGAAGACGGCCGTGGTGACGCTCGACAAGAAGGGCACGACGCGGCGCAGCTACCAGCCGAGCTTCTTCGGCGCCTCGGCGGACGACTACAGCGCGGTGGTGTCCTTGCCCTCCGTGCCTTCGGTGACGGCGCGCTATGACGCCTTTGGTCGCGCCCGGGCCAGCGTGAACGAAGACGGCTCGGCGACCTGGACGAGCTACCACGCGCTGAGCACGGACGTGTGCGACCCGAACGACCTGGACGCGAGTAGCCCGCACTACCGCACCTGCACGACGACGCGCACGGACGGCCACGGGCGCACCATCGATCTGATTCAGCGCAACCGTCAGGCGGATAGGCCGGGGCTCGAGACGTATCGGCTGTGGACGGACTACCGGGCCGACAACGCGGTGCTGCGCGTGCGCCGGCTCCAGACGAGCAACGACGCGCCCCGCGGCTCGAGCGTGGTCTTGGGCGGCCGGGTGGTGGAGCGGCAGCTCTTCTACGACACGGTGGCGCGGCGCATCGCGGCGACGGATCCAGACACGGACTCGCGCACGGAGCCGAACCCGGAGCGCCGGACGTGGCGCTACCTCTTCAACCGCGTGGGCGACCTCGCCGGGGTGCGCGACCCGCGGGGCTGCGGGCAGAATTTCTACTACGACCACGCTGGCCGCTTGATCGGCGAGGCCTACGTGAGCTGCGGCGAGGCCGAGGCGCAGGAGACGCCGAATCCGGAGAGCGCGGTGCCCGCGGGCGCGGTGGGCTTTGGGCTCCTGGCGAGCGCGGCGAGCGTGGACCGTCTGCTCAGCTTCGACACCTACCCGGCGTGGACGCTGCCCTCGGGCGGGCTGCCGACGCTGGCGGAGTTTCGGGAGCTTCCGGCGGACGCGCGCGCCGCGCTGGGTCGAGCGACGGCGATGATGGACCGCGGACAGCGCTGCGCCTACGCCTATGACGAGCGCGGCAACCTGCTGTGGGAGGGCCGGGAGCTGGCCGTCGTCCCCGAGGCTTTGCCGGACGCGGACGCCCTGCCGGATGTGGGCACGGGCCCCTTCGACCCGCAGCCTCCTGCCGGCTCGGCGCTGGCGACCGTGCAGTACGACGAGGCCCACGTCTACGAGCGCTCGCTGGCGTATGACCACGCCAACCGGCCGACGGCCGTCGTGCTGCCGCGCGACCCGGACTTCGACAGCGGCGCCATGGGCGGCGGGCTCGGACCGCGCATCGGCGGCACGCTCTTCTACAATAGGCGCGGTCTGCCGGGCCGCATGGACGTGCGCATCGCGGACGGCGGCGCGGCGGCGCCCGTGCACACGCCGGACGCGCTCACGAATGGCGGCCTCGAGCTGCCGGGCGCGACGCTGACGGCTTACCCCATCGTGCAGCACATCGACTACCTGCGCGACGCCCTCGTGGGTCGCGTGGTTTACGGCGACGGACGCTCCCCCGAGGCCTTCGGTCCGCCGCTCCCCGGCCCGGACACGCGCCCCGATCGCACGGCGACGGAGTCGACGACGGCCTACGACATCCGGCGTCGGCCCTTCCGCATGCGTA
The DNA here is from genome assembly GCA_013151775.1 of Deltaproteobacteria bacterium. Taxonomy (GTDB): domain Bacteria; phylum Myxococcota_A; class Polyangia; order Polyangiales; family Houyiibacteriaceae; genus JAADHO01. Next base: position 7,878 of record JAADHO010000460.1, read on the forward strand.
CGCAGCGCGAGCCCACGTCACCGCCGGGCAGCGCCGGGACGCGCCCGCTCGCGGAGGTGAGCCAGGTGGTGGACCAGCGCCTGGCCTGGGACGTCGCCAACAACCTCATCGCGCTGCTCGACGACCGCGACGCGAACGAGTGGCCCCTGGGTCACCGGCCGCAGTCGGTGCACATCGCGCACGACG
>JAADHO010000142.1 GCA_013151775.1 Deltaproteobacteria bacterium
TCTGTTGTGCCTTGTCCTGCTCGGACATCAGCGCCACCCGCCGGCAGACAAAATCGCGACGAGGGCCGTCAAGCCTCCGTCGCTCGGGGACAGGATGCTGGCGTCCGGACGATCGACGACAGCCCGAAAAGCCCGAACATCAGGGGCTATCGTCGCCTGCGCTGTGAAGATCGTCGTCACCACGGGCAAGCGAATCGCAAGCGCCGTGCCAAGCCCCCGAGCCCCTCACCCAGCCCGCTAGCGGGTGGCCGTCTCAGCGAGCGCCGAGGGCTGCGGAGAGGTCTTCTGGCAGGCGGTGGATGTCGGCGGCGATGGCGGGCGCGATGGAGGGCATAGCCACGAGCAGGGTGAGCAGTCCGGCGCTGACGGCCACGGCGAAGGTGAGGGAGAAGATCTGCACCCGCGGTGCGGCGCGCGAGACGAGGGCCATGCCGAGCTGCACGATGAACATGGTCGCCACCACGGGCGAGGCGATGCGCAGGCCTTGGGTCATCATCTGCGAGCCGATGTTCAACACGCCCTCGTGAGCCACCGCGACGAAGGCGTTACCGGGCGGCGCGATCGTGATGCTCTGGGTCAAGGCCTCGAGGGCGGCGTGGTGACCGCCGAGGGTGAAGAAGAGCACCACGGCGAAGCTGCTGAGCGCGCGTGATGTCGGAGGCACGCTCTCGCCGAAGGTCGGGTCGACGCTGTTGGCGAAAGCCAAGCCTGAGGAGAAGCCGATGGCCGTGCCTGCGATCTGCGCGCCCGCCAAGGTCACGCGTACCGTCGTGCCGATGATCAGCCCCACGAGCATCTCGGGGATGGCGAGGCGCATCAAGGCGAGGGGCTCGATGGGCAGCGCGTTGGCCATGGCGGCGTGGGGCAGAGACAGGGCCACGGCGATCAGCAGGCCGAGGGCGACGCGCACGCGCACGGGCGCCAGGGAACCGAAGGGCGCGGGCATGGCCGCGAGCATCACGCCCACACGCAGGCTGAGCAGTACGACCAGCGGGATGAAGGCGAAGGCCGCGTCGGAGAAGCCGAAGCCCGAGGCGAGCCCGGAGCCAGCGGCGACCGGGTTCATGGATGGATGTGGCCCATGGCGACGATCGCCGCGTGCGCGAACTCGCTCATCTGCGAGAGCATCCAAGGACCGCCGACGACCAGCGTGCCGATCACCGCGAGGGCCTTGGGACCGAAGGCTACGGCCTGATCGTTCACCTGCGTGGCCGCCTGCAGGATCGCCATCACCAAACCGACGCTGACCACGGCGAAGACCACGGGCCCTGCGGAGAGCACGGCCGTCCAGAGCATCTTGCCGAACCAATCGAGCGCGTAGGCGGAGGTCATCGTGAAGCCATCATTGGAAAGAGGAGATGAGTGAGTGGGTGATCAGGCTCCAGCCGTCGACCACGACGAAGAGCAGCAGCTTCAGCGGCGTGCTGAGCATGGTCGGCGGCAGCATCACCATGCCCATGGAGGTGAGGATCGACGCCACGATCAGATCCACGAGCACGAAGGGCAGGAAGAGCAGGAAGCCCATCTCGAAGCCCGTGCGCAGCTCGGAGATCATGAAGGCGGGCACCAGCATCAGCAGCGACACTTCGCTCGCCGTGTCGGGCCTGTCCATGTCGCTCATGTCGTAGAAGAGGGCGAGATCGTCCTCGCGCGTCTGGGGCAGCAGGAAGTCCTTCATCACGTCGCTCGAACGCTCGTAGAGCGCGGCCTCGTCGATCTCCTCCGCCATGTAGGGAGACAGCGCCTCCTGATCGATGCGGTGCGCCGTGGGCGCCATCACCACCGCCGTGAAGAGCAGCGAGAGCGCCAAGATGATCTGCATCGGCGGCACGTTCTGTGAGCCGATGGCCTGACGCACGAAGGAGAGCACCACCACGATGCGCGTGAAGGAGGTCATGGAGATCAGGATCGCCGGCGCCACCGAGAGGATGGTCAGCATGCCGAGGATCTTCAGCGCTGGGACGACCTGATCGGGGCCGTCCGCGGGGTGCATGGAGACCTGAATGTTCGGCATGGACTGCGCCCAGGCGGGCGACGCACACAAGAGCACAGCGCCTGTCGCCCCCAGAGAGGCGACGGAGAAGAGCAGCAGCTTGCGCGAGGTGAGCATGACTCAGAGCCCAGCGCGCTCCCGCAGGCGCATCAGGCCGGCGACGGACTCGGAGTTCGGCTTGCTGGCGCTCGCCCCGTAGCGAGCGGCGGCGGCGGCGCGCATCAGCTGACTGCCGAAGCGTCCCCCGTCATCCAAGGAGAGCTTTGGCGCAGGCGCCTCGGGCTCGGAGTCGGCCTCGGCGATGCGCAGACCGAGGCCCTCGCGCAGACGCCCGAGGAGATCCGCCGGAGCTTCGGCTTGTGCGGGCAGCTCCGCGGCGCTCTGCTCCGGCGAGGGCACGGAGGCGAGGCGCTCGGTCTCGCCGCGATTGATGGAGAGCAGGTGATCTTCACCGAGGGCGCGCACTACGACCAGCTGATGGCGGGGTCCGAGGCGCTTGCTCGAGACCACGTCGATCTCGGGCTGGGAGCGTGTGGAGCGGCGACGGGCCACGAGCTTGACCACACCGAAGACCGAGCCGAGCAGCACGGTGATCAGCAGCATCACAGCGAATCCACCGCCACCCGTGGCGGGCTGTGGCCCGAGCCCCGCGGCGCGTGGTTCGGGAGTGCTGGCTTCGGGAGTGGGCTCCGCGGAGGACCCCTCTCGGGTCGAATCCGCTGACGTCTCCGCGAGCGCAACCTCGGAGGGCTCGGAAGCGGGCGTGTCGTCTGCCTCTGGGCTGGCTCCGGTCGCGGCGGGCGCGCTCGCGTGGCGCCGCGGAGGTAGCAGCACGGCGGCGATGTGAACGCGCGTGCCGCCGGGGATGCGGCTCACGTCCACGTCGGAGGCGTCGAGCCTGCGGCGGTCCCCGAGGCGAATCTGGAGCGTCGCCGAGCCGCCCACACCAGGCCACAGTCTAGCCCAGCGGATCGAGCCGCCATCGCCGCGGCGCTCGACGCGCGGATCGTTCGCGACGTCCGAAAACCAGAGCCTCACCATGCCGGCGCTGGTGCGCACGCGCGGCGCGGAGAGCGCGTCGGATGTCGCCAAGTCGAGGCTGAGTCCCGAGTCGTCCTGCGTGATGCGCAGGTCGTCGATCACATCCGCCGAGGCTCTGGTCGCAGCGAGCGACGCGCACAGGGCGAGGATGAAGGCGATCCGCTGCCTCACGACGGCTCTCCTCCGCCGAGGCGCTCCACGCGTTCGGTCGGCGAGACGATGTCCGTGATGCGCACGCCGTAGCGATCGCCGACCACCACCGCCTCGCCCTCGGCGATCAGCACGTCGTTGGCGTAGATCGACAAGGGCGTCCCGGCGGGCGCCTCGAGATCGATCACGGTGCCGGCTCCCGTAGAGAGCAGCTCCTGGATGCGCATCTTGCGACGCCCGAGCTCCACTCGGACCACGACGGGGATATCGAGGACGCGAGCGAGGCCGGCGCCTTCACTCGACTCTCCTTGGCTCGTGTTGCTTTCCTGCATGCTGTCTTTCCTTCTTAGAACTCAGCCTTTTTCGAACTCAGGCTTCAGGCGAAATTCGCACGGCGATGTTTCCGTGGGCGACGACGGGCTCGCCCGAGAGCACGCGGACGCCCTCCACGCGCAGCTCGGAGGCCACGCCGGGGACGCCGTCGAGGCGCACGATGTCCCCGATTTCGAGGGCGAGTACCTCGGCGATGGACGAGAGCGCCTCACCGAGCACGACTCCCACCTCGACGGTCGTGCGGCCGAGCAGACGCGCCATGGAGAAGCGCTCCTCGGGCGTGGCGTGGGCCTCCTGGTCGTCCGCCTCCGGGTGACCCACGAGGGCCGTCACTGCTGGTGGGCTCAGGGCGAGCACCACGTCGTCGCTGGGAAAAGCCGCCGGAGCGCAGCGCAAGGAGACGCGCATCATGGGCTCCATCTGCGGCAGCTCGGGCACCTCCAGAGGGTCCGCCGTGATCTTCTCGATGCGCAGTGCCTTGGGATTGCCGCCGAGCTCTTCGGCGATGGCCTCGACCAGCGCCTCGATGGCCGGCTGCAGCACGCGGCGGTCGAGATGACTCAGGCGCACGCGCACGGGCGGCGGCTCGTCCCCGGCTGCGGCTCCGAGCATCAGCGGCGCACCCATCTGTCGGTCGAGCAGAAAGGAGACCAGCGCGGGTCCGAAGGTCAAGAGGCCGAGGGCGCCATCCGTCGTGCGCAGCACCACCACCGCGGTGCCCGGGACGATGGAGGTGGTGACGACCCGAAACGGGCTGATCTCCGCGGGCTGGGCCTCGACCACGGTGGCGCAGCTGGTCTGGCGCATGAGCACGGTGGCGGTCCTGCGCGCCACGGGCACCGTCGCGGCGTCCAAGATCCCGAGCACGCTGCGCAGGCGCGGCTCGGGAGAGACCAGGTCGGCAGCCTCGACGCTCGGTCCCTCCGGCTCGCTGGCGCGCATGGCGTCGAGCAGCGCGGAGGTCTCCTCGTTCGAGAGCAGCGGCCCGGGCATGTCGGACGTCTCGGTCACTGAACGACGAACTCCGAGTAGAAGACGCGCCGCACCTTGTTGCCGCCGCCGAGGACTTCGTTGACGAGCTCGAGCACGTGGCCGCGGATCTCTTCCTTCTTCTCGGAGCCTTCTGTGTCGACCGCCGTGAGGTTCGAGAAGTAGATCAGCAGGCGGTTGCGGATCGGCACCATGGCCGCCTGCACCGCGGGCTGCGTCTCTTCGTCCTTGGCCTCGAGGTGAATCGTGACCTTCACATAGCGGCCGGCTTGGGGATCGTTGAGGTTCGCGATGATCGGATCCATCTCCACCAGCGGACCGAACTCGCCGGCCTCTGGAGCGTCTCCATCGGCCTCGTCGGCGGGCTGAGCCTCCGCTCCACCTTTGCCCTGGAAGAGCACGAGGTAGACACCGAGCCCGGCCATGCCGAGGACGTTGACCAGGACCAGGATGAGGAGCAGCTTGCTTCCGCCTTTCGGCTTGGGCTGCTCGTCGGCGTTTGTTTCATCAGCCATCGTGCCCGGGACATGAGCAGGGCCCGTGCCAACTCAGGTCGAGGCAGAAAACGCCGTCGTTTCGCCCCTGACGAGTGTGGCGGCGCCGAAGACCGCCAAGGCCCCGTCGTTTGGGCTCGGGGCGCGACATAGGCTTGACGCGCGTGTGCTCGAGGTCGGCCTCGTGCTGCGACGTCACTCATCCGTCAGCCCCATGGCAGCTGCCGTCGGTGGCTTGACGCAACGTCATGGGCTCGCGTGCGGCCACGACGGAATTACTGCCACGCCGCCCCGGGCGAGAACGGGACGACGCAACATGCACGGAAGAGGAACGGTAGTGGCGCTACCGTTTTTCTGAATGTTCTCGCCCAATGTGCGCTCCGCGAACGGAGAGCACGGAAGCCGGACGAACGGGCGCGACCGCGGAGAATCGAATGTGGGCAGGTCGCGTCGTCGTCATGCTCGAGTGACAATGCAATCCCGGTGCCAACTCTCGCGAGCCAACGGACCGCTGACACCCAGATTAGCGCGAGAGCATCTCGCCGGCCCAGGTGTCGGCGCACTCGAAGGTGCCGCTGTCGGTCGTGGGCAGGGTGGGGCAGTTCTCGGCGGTGGTGGTGCGGAAGTAGCGCACCCACACGGCGGGAGGGAGCTCACCCGGAGTCCATGGTGTGTCCGTTCCTCCGGCGAAAACGCTGCCGTTTGTCAATACGAAGGCCCACTCGCCCCGACATCCGTCCGGCAGGGTCAGGTCCCCTTGCGCGTAGAGAGAGTACAGCGGTGGATTGCTGCCCACGAAGTTGAGGATGTTCGGTTCCAAAAATCCTCCGACGTTGGCGGTCACCTCAGTCGGCGTGCAAAGCGGCGCGAAATCCTCCAGCGGCTTGTCGACCGCCGTGAGCAGCACGCGGGTGCCGATCGTCAGGCCATCGAAGCCTCCGCATGAGCCCGCTGGCAGCCTTCCCGGAACCCAAAACTCATTGTACGTGGACTCTGCCGCCTCATTGTAGACCTCGACCAGCCGCGCCTCGAGCGTGTCTTGTGGCCAGCAAGGTTGTGCCACGCTGCAGTCCGTGCCCATGCAGAGACTCCCCAACAGCAGGAGGCCCAACGGTCTGGCGGTCACGCGAGCCGCTCGCAGTGCGTTGGCTCTCTTCACTCGATCCATGCTCCGACTCCCTTGCTTCCAGCGGTGCGCGACGAGCCACCGAGATCACGCGAGACTTCTTCGATGGGGTCGGACTCCTCGAGCACCACGCCAGCCGCTTTCGTCTACACCCAGATTAGCGCGAGAGCACCTCGCCGGCCCAGGCGTCGGCGCACTCGAAGGTGCCGCTGCTGGTCGCGGGCAGGGTGGGGCAGTTCTCGGCGGTGGTGGTTCGGAAGTAGCGCACCCACACGGCCGGAGGGCGCACGCCCGGAGTCCACGGTGTGCCCGTCTCGCCGGTACCAATAGTTCCACTGCTGAGCACGAAGGCCCACTCACCTCGACATCCGTCCGCGAGCGTCAAGTTTCCCTGAGCATACAGGGTGAACAGAGGTGGGTTGCTTCCCACGAAGTTCAGGACGCTCGGCTCCAGCGCACCGTCGACGTCTGCGGTGACCTCGGTCGGCGTGCAAAGCGGGGCGAAGTTCTCCAGCGGCTTGTCGACCGCCGAGAGCAGCACGCGGTCGCCGGTGGCCAGACCATCGAAGCCTCCGCACGAGACGACAGGCAGGCCCGGCGGAAGGTAGTACTCGTTGTAGGTGGACTGCGCCGTCTCGTCATAGACCTCGACCAGCCGCGCCTCGAGCGTGTCCTGAGGCCAACACGGCTGTACCACGTTGCAGCCCGTGCTGATGTAGAGGCTCCCCAGCAGCAGCAGGCCCAAGGGTCTGGCGGTCACGCGAGCCGCTCGCAGCGCCTTGGCTCTCTTCATTCGATCCATGCTCCGACTCCCTTGCTTCCAGCGGCGCGTGACGAGCCACCGAGATCACGCGAGACCTCTTCGATGGGGTCGGCCCCATCGACCACCTGCTTTCGTCTGCACCCACACTAGCGCGAGAGCACCTCGCCGGCCCAGGCGTCGGCGCACTCGAAGGTGCCGCTGCTAGTCGCGGGCAGGGTGGGGCAGTTCTCGGCGGTGGTGGTTCGGAAGTAGCGCACCCACACGGCCGGAGGCGGGAAGCTTGCAGCCCACGGTGTGTCTATCGGTTGAGTGCTGCTGACCAGCGCCAGGGCCCACTCCCCGCGGCAGCCATCTGCGAGCACTAGTTCCCCTTCTGCTGCCATCGACCACGGCTCCGAAAGCAGTCCGGTGGCGTCCGCGGTCACTCGCAGACCGTTTGTGACCGTGCCTCGGCTCGGTACGCACGCTCCCGCGTCCATCCCGATGTCTTGTGTGCGAACGTCTAGCTCGATGCGACTGCCCGCGGCCAATCCGTCCAGCGCTCCGCAGGTCGGAGGCAGGTCTGCTGGAAGTCGATCTGCAATGTACGTGGATTGAGCGGCCGCATCATAGACCTCCACGAGATGCGCCTGCACCGCGTGTTCGGACCAGCAGGGGCCCGTGTCGGGAATGACGCAGTCCGAACCCAACCACAGGTTCATGAACGTCAAGAGAACGACCACGCGGGCTACCCGCGCGAGCGCGGTCTTCACTCGATCCATGCTCCGACTCCCTTGCTTCCAGCGGCGCGTGACGAGCCACCGAGATCACGCGAGACCTCTTCGATGGGGTCGGCCCCATCGACCTGCTCGCAGACGCGTCAGGCTAGGCGTCGTGCCCACATAGGGCGCGCCCGCGTCCGTGGCTGCTACGCTTCGGCCGCTCTCCCACAGCATGATGCCGCGCGTCTCCGCCGGGGTGCTCACCACTGTGGTCACGCCGCCTGCCACCAGTGGAGTCGTATCCGACATGCCCGGCGGGTTCCAGAATCCGAGGTTGCCCGACGCCCGGTCTGCTCCGACGCTGATGAAGTTACAGCGGCGCAGGCCGGGGTCGTTGAGCATGCTCTCGGCGCGGAGCGTGAAGAACTCTCCCGTGCGGCAGTCTTGGAAGCTGCCCCAGCGAGCCACGAACCAGGGGAAGCTGAGCGCCTCGCCGCGATGGTCGACGGCGCCGGGCTCACGGCTCAGCGCCGAGACGTCGATCACGCTGACCCGTCCTCCGTCCACGGACGCGCCGGCGGCGAAGGCTAGCAGGCTGTTCACCACGTGCAGCTCGTCGAGCTCGCCGACCACGCTCAGCGCGGCGGCGTCGGCACCGGCGGGGAGCGCGCGCGCCAACATCCAGTCGCCACCCGCTGCCGCCGTCACGTAGTAGAGCTTCACCGCGCCGAGCGAACTCGCCGAGCCCGAGCCGAGGTCGAGGGCGTGGTTGACGTCGCCGCCGGACGGCGTGCGCACGACGCTGTTGTCCACGAAGATGCTGCCGGAAGCGCGCGCCCACAGGCCGAAGAGGCGGCCGCGGCTGAGTTGCCGCGCGTCAGCCCCAGTCATGGCGACTAGCGTCGATCGGCTGACCCTCACCGAGTCCACGTCCTGCGCGAGCAGGGCTGCGGCGGAGGCTGGCATGAGATCCGCTCTTCCGGTCGTGCGCAGTCCGCGCAGCTCGCTGTCCGCCACGCTGACGGACGTCGCGTGTTGAACGCAGGCTGCCGCAAGGTCGGCGCCGGAGGGCACGCCCGTGTCCTCCACCGCCAGGTCGGAGCCTTGGATTTGAAGGGTCTCCGCTCCGCTGCCCATGAACTGAAGTGGCACGGCGCAGCTGCCCGAAACCGTGGCGGTGTCTACGGCCAGGCTCACACCCTCGAGCCGCAGGTTTACCGCGTCGGCTCGGATGGCGCTGACGCAGGCCGTCCCTGCGGGAGCTGCGTCCACGCGCAGGCGTAGGTTCCTGAGGGTCAGTGAGGTCGTGCCATCGACCCACAGGCCGGCCGCGCTGTCTCGGGTGCTGCGAGTGGAGAGCGGGCCTGCGCTGCATGTGCCCACCACGGGCGTGAGGGGCAAGGTCACCTCGCTCGGTGTCCCGCCTCGCGTCCAGGCGCTGCCGTCGAAGCTGTAGCCGCCTTCGATCACCAGGGAACCCGAGTTCACGTGGATCGCCGTGGTCTCGCTGTAGCTCCCCTGCTCGAGGCGCACGATCTGGGCGTCGCTAGCGAGGGCGTCGGTGATGGCCGCCGCGAGCGTGCGGTAGGGAGTGGTCGGCAGCCCCGCCGTGGGCGCAGCGTCGTCTCCGATTCGACTCGACACGTAGACGATGTCGGGCTCGGCGGGCGTGACGGGTACGGCGGTCGAGGGAGCGGCCAGCAGGCCGGTGCGGCCCGCGCTGACGATCTCGAACTCGTAGACGCTGCCAGCTGTCAGTCCGTAGATGCGCACGCTGGTCTCGGAGGTGCGCGCGGCCTCGGTGAGCACGCCACGCGCGTCGCGCATGCGCACGATGTACTCGCTGGCTCGAACGCGTGGCCAGCGCAGCTCGGCGCCGCCGCGAAGCGGGCTGCCCAGCGGGACGTCGACGGGTTCGGGGGGCGTGTTCAGCAGCGCCGTCGCCTCCGGAGAGGTCTGGTCCCCGTTGACCGTGGCCACGTGGACCACCACCCGGGCGTCGAAGGGCAGGCCGGAGAACTCGTGGCTCTGGCTGCGGGCGTAGGGCGCGGTGGATTCTTCTCGGTAGCTCAGGTCGTCGCTGGCCAAGAGCGCGAAGCCCGTGCCGAAGGCCGAGATGTCGGTCCAACTGCAAGGCGCGCTGAGGCTGCCGTCGGTCGCCGCGACCACACTGCAGGTGAGGGCGAGGGGCGCGCTCGGGGGTACGTCTCCGCTCGAGAGCACGTCGTCCGAGAGCAGCGCCGTGCAGTCGCCCATGGGCGCGTGCAGTCCGAAGAGGGTGCAGACCTCGTCCGCCGAGTAGCCGTGGTCGAAGGCCGTCTCGGCCAGCGCGTTCAGCAGCGGTCGCTCGCGAATGCGGGTGTCGAAGTCGGCCCAGTTCTCGAGAAACTCGAACACGGCTGTGCCCGGCAGGGAGATGGTCTCGTCTCGCGGCGCGAAGGAGGTGCGCGCCCGAGGCAGTGGGTCCACGTTGCTCGAGGTGACGGCGTCCGGCGCCCAGGCGGCGCCTTCGTTGGGAACGTCTCCCCCGCCCGTTTGGCCATCGAAGGCGTCTTGGAGCAAGGTCGTCACGAACGCGACGCGCTGATTGAATGGTCCCCGAAGCTCTGGCCCAGCAACCTGACTCGGACCGCCGATGTTGTCCTCGAGGCAGGGTGGCGTCGCCACGCCAGGGTCGCAGTAGAACATGTTGGCGGTTCGTGTTCCAGAGCCAGCGTTCAGCCCGAAGTAGTTGACTCCACCGACTATCTCCGAGGCGATGAAGTCCGCGAAGCCCTCGATCATGTAGAGGGTCTGGTCCCCTGCGCCCGGTGAGCCCGTGCTGCGCACGCTGTAGTTCACGACCTGCGACCAGGCGTCCGTGAAGCTGATGCGGCGTGAGCGCTTGAACATCGAGCACATCAGGAAGTGGCCGTACTCGTGGGACATCACGCCACGCGATTGGATCTGGTTGTACGGGAAGATGATGTCGGACTCGGCGTAGAGGAACGAGCCCAGGTCGAAGAGGCTGCGCCCCAGCGAACCGTCGAAGCTCGTCACCGGATCGAAGCCCGAGCCCAGGCCGCCGCAGAGCGTGAAGGGGCGACCGCCACCCGCGAGGTCGCCGAGGAGATTGGCCCAGGGGCTCACCAAGATGCGCGCCTTGTGCGGTCGATAGCCGAGCACCTGACGCGCGAAGTCGTAGCCGTCGCTGGCCTGTGCCAGCAGGTTCACCTTCTTGGCGGAGACGCGGAAGTTGACGTGGACCCAGTTTCGCGTGGTGACGCCTCCGGTGTTGTCGAAGCTGCAGACCTTGCTCGCGAGCCAGGCGTTGCCGACCAGCGCCGCGTGGTTCTTGGTCACGATGCAGACGTGGGGCCTGTGGTTTCGGTTGATGGCCATGGCCAGCATGCCGAGGTCGTCCGTCTTGCCGATGGTCAGGGACGCCCGCTGGCTCACCTGCACCTCGACGTTCTTCAGCCACACCGGCTGCCCGATGTCGGCGCCCCAGGCCCTACGCATGATCTGGTTCGCGCCACCGAAGGCGCTGTCCGTGTTCATCACGAAGAGCCGGAAGGTCATGAAGCGGTCGCCGTTGAAGAAGCGCTGCACCTCCCCGAAGCCTTGTCGCACCACCTCCACGACACGCTGGCCGATGCGGATGATCCGCCGGATGGATCCCCAGAACCCCTTCTGCGTCAGAGCCGCGCTGGCGGCGGCGGCGTCGCTCGCGCTGGGCGTGCGAGGCTCGTAGCCGAAGCCGGCTTCCGCCAGCGAGTCGTAGGAGAGAGAGCCGATGGCCGTGCGTGCGATCGACGCGGGCGCTTCGCGCAAGCTGACGACCTCGAAGACGGGTTCGCCGGCCAGCGCCACATCGCGCA
>JAADHO010000319.1 GCA_013151775.1 Deltaproteobacteria bacterium
GCCGAGCCCGCCGACGGAGACTACGCCCCGGTGGACACCTCCGATCTCGCCTCGCCACTGGAGGACGTCGAGGCCAGCGTGGACGGCCCCGACGCCGGCACGACCGCCGCGCTCGCGGGCGACCCCTCGATTCCGCCACCCGCGCCCGCCGATCCCGGGGGCTTCCAGCTGCCCACGGTCGCGTCCGGAGCCTTGACCCGCCCATCGCGTGAGCCGGCCTGGTGGCCTGCGCCCGCCGAGCGCGCCGAGGCCCGCGAGGTCTCCGGCTACTTCGCCTACGAAGGGGAGCTGCCTATCCCTGCCGTCCCCCCGCGCCCCGAGCTCGACTCGAGCTATCGCGTCGGGCCCGCCCCGCGTCCCGCAGCGGACGCCGCCGAGGCCGAGCCGGTCGACGTCGACATGCAGCCCACAGCAGAAGCCGGTGAGGTCGCCGAATTCGAGGCTCCCTCGAGCGACGTCGACCTCGAGCCGGACGACGCCACGCGCCAGGTGGAGATGCCCGAGGCCGAGGTCGACGGCGGTGAGTTCGAAGCCGAGGTTGCCGAGAGCGGTGAGGCGCAAGCGCTGGACGAAGAGGCCGTCGAGTTGGGCGAGGCCGACGCGGCGTTCGAGATCGACGAGGTCGACGTGGACGGAACCGACGCCGCGCTGGACGTCGCCGAGGTCGACATCGAAGAGACCGCGCGAGCCGACGGCGAGCTGGACGAGCTAGCCGCGATCGATATCGACGAGCCAAGCGACGAGCTCGAGCCCGTCTGAGGCGCTCGCAGGTTTAGGGGGTCCCGACGTATCCGAGGGCCCGCAGCTGAGCCGCCATCTCGGGGTCGATCTGCGTGTGCTCCGCGCTCGGCGTCGCCCGCTGCCTTCGTCCCGTCGAGCGACTCGCCGCGCTCTCCGCCAGGCCTCGTCCCAGGGCCGAGAGCGCGTAGATCAACGCCATGGGGCGCTCGCGGGAGATGTCGTGGGTCTCCCCGGGATCCTGCGTCAGATCGAAGAGGGCGATGCGATCGGCGCGGCGGAAGGTCACCTTCAAGCCGTCGACGACGGCCGCCCGCTGATTGTTGAAGAAGCCGCTGAGCACCACACCGGGTGCGTCGGGGCTCAGACCTCGGAGACGCGCTCCGAGGGAGCGACCCGACAGCCCCGGTGGCGTCTGCTCGCCGAGCGCCTCGAAGATCGTCGGGACGACGTCCACCAGCCCCGCGGGTCCCGGCACACGCCGCGGGGAACCGAGTCCGGGCCAGCGCACGAAGAGCGGAACGTGGAGCAGCTCCTCGTACAGGCTGTGGCCGTGTCCGACCGAGCCGTGATCCCAGAACTCCTCGCCGTGATCCGCCGTCACCACCACCAGCGTGTCGTCCGCGAGCCCGCGCCGAGCGAGCCCGTCCATGATGCGGTCGAAGTACACGTCGTGATAGCTAATCTCGGCGTCGTAGAGCGCCTCGAGCTGCCGGCGATCGGCGGCCCCGAAGGACACGGCGCCAGTCTTGACGTGCTCCAGCAAAGTGGAGTCGTGCCGAAAATCCACCGGACCTCGATAGCTCGCGTCGCCGTAGCGCTCCAGAAAGCTCGCGGGTGGGCGGTAGGGGACATGGGGGTCGATGGTGTGCACGTAGAGGAAGAAGCGCCCGTCTGCGGCGTGGGCGTCGAGCCAGCTCAGCACATCGTGGGCGACGTACTGCGCCTTCGTGCGCCGGCCTTCGCGAATGTAGTTGCGGTAGTCGTCCCAACCGCGCCCGAAGCCGAAGCGATCTGAGACGTAGCCGTTGGCGATGAAGGCGGCCGTGCGAAAGCCTCGCGCGTGCAGCATCTCCGGCAGCAGACGCACGGAGCGCGGCACGACGGAGTCGCCCTCGGTGGCCGTGTGCTGCCAGGGAAAGAGCGACGACAGCAGCGTGGCCACGGACGGCTTGGTCCAGTTCTCCTGCGCGTGCGCCTCGCTGAACACGCTCGCGCCGCGCAGGAAACGCGTCAGCCCGGGCGTCTCCACGCGGGTCTCGGGAGCGTAGGCGCGCAGGTGGTCGGCGCGCAGCGTGTCGATCAGATACACGAGCACGTTCTTCAGAGGCGGCGGCGCAGCGGCCTCCTCGCCCTGCCTCGGCACCATCACCCGCGCCTCGCTGAGCGTAGCCGGCTGCTCCGCCGACAGCGTGAGCTCGACCAGATCGCCAGCGCAAGCGAGGTCGGCCGTGAGCGCGCCCTCGGGTCCCGGGCTCAGCGGCAGGACGCGCGGCGCTCCGTCCTCGGTCTTCAGGCTCGCTCGCACACTCGAGCCCGCGGGAGTCCGCAGGGCCAATCGACTCCGCACCGGGCAGCGCAGGACCCAGCGAGTGGACGACCCCGCGGGCAGCTCGAGTCGCGCGTCCCGGAGCCGAGGCACCTCTCCACGCGGCCCCGCTCCGACGCGCAGCCAGTCGATGGCGAAGCCCGCCCGCTGCCCCTGCCAGCGGCCCGAGCGACGGGTGGTGATGGTGAGCGTGTTCAACCCTGGACGCAGATTCTCGCCCGCCTCCAACACGACTGTCACGTAGCGGCCGTCCGTGGGCAGCTGCGCCGTGAGCTCGAGCTCGCCCAAACGAAAGACGGTCGGACCGCCTCGAAACGCGCGCACGGAAATTTCCACGCGAGGCTCGCCACGGCCATCCCAGGGCAGCAGCAGAGTGGCACGACGGCCGCTCGACAGCGCCACCCTGACGCCATCGACCTGCGCCGAACGCAGGCGCGTGCGGAAACCGCCCAGGGTCAGCGCGCCGTCCCTCGCACCGTCGAAGTTCCACAGCTCCCCCGCCGCGTCGCTGAGCTGGGCTCGCTCGAGGTGCGACATCAGATCGTAGGCGATCTGTTCGGGCGCTGGGGTAGGCGTGGGCGGGATCTCCGCCGCGGGCTGGGATGCCTCGGCGACCGAAGACGCGGGCACAGGGCTCGATGTCTCACTCCTCGGAGGGGGCGTCGCCTCGCGCGTCGTGCGACCGGGATCGGCCCCACAGGCGCTGAGCGCGAGACATAGGAGCAGCGGGGAGACTCTCATGAGCCGAGGCTGCCACTCCCCGGCGCGCCGGGCAAAATCGAGCCCTGGGTTCGAACTTCGGACCGGCGTCTGGACGTGGTATGAAGGTCCCTGTGAATCAAGGGCCTCGTGGCCCGTCCGTCCGCACGGAGTCTTCGCGACCATGAGCCGTCCCCTTCGCCATTTTCTCTTCGCCCTCGCCCTCTGCCTCGGCACCTTCACGCTGCCACGCGTGGCGCTCGCCGACGCCTTGGTGGTGATCACCGTCGACTCGGCGAGCCACACGGAGGGCGTGGTGACCCTCACGGCGCGCACGGGCGGCAGGACCTTCTCGTGCACCACCCAGCACGGCTCCTGCAGCGTCAACGGTGTGCCCGGCGGACATTATTCCGTCGTCTTCCGGCCCAGCTCAGGTCAGCCCACGGACGCGCGCTCGGTGATGATCGCCCCTGCCGGGCGCGTCGAACTGCACCTCGCGGCGCCCTGAGGCCACGCACGCCGGCCAGGCGATTTGTGGGAGGCCATGGACGTCGGGCGGCTGACGTTGTATGACACCGCGGCGAAAGGGGGCATCGCCCCCACCGTCGGCTACAGGAGCTTCATATGCGTCTCGCACTTCCGACTTTTGGTCTCAGCCTCGCCCTCGCGTTGCATTCTGTCTTGCTCGCACCCGCTGCGGCCTCGGCCCAAGATGAGTTCGATGACGAATTCGACGAGCCCGCCGCGCAGCCTGCAGCGCCCGCTGCGCCCGCTGCCTCGGACGACGAGTTCGACGAGTTCGCGGACGAACCGGCCACGACCAACACCGACAACAGCCTGCAGCAGGACGACCTCGCGGACGCCGAAGCCGACATGGGCATGGGCGCCATGGACGACGAGGCGCCTCCCGCGAACGACGAGGCCGAGCCCGAGGACGCCGACGCTCGCCGTGGACGCTTGTTTCGCGCGCAGGCCTCCCTGCTCGGCCCCGTGGGCGGCATCCACACCGTCAGCGCGGGCTCTGGAGCGACCCACTCCTTCCGCATCGGCCTGACCACCGACTTCTTCGTCAGCGACGGCTTCATCGGCCCCAACGACAACGCCAGCCACGTGGGTGGAACCCTCTCCCTGAGCTGGAGCGTCCACGACAACGTCGAGATCTTCGCGTCCATCCTCAGCTACGCCAACTCCAACGATCTGGGCGACCCTTCCCTGCTCCAGGTGCTCGGAGACACCAACCTCGGCGTCAAGGCCTTCACCTGGATCACCCCGGTGATCGCCGTCGGCGGTGACGTCAACCTCTCCTTCCTCAACTCCGTCGGCGACATCGGCCTGCTCTTCAAGGGCACGAGCGTCGCCTTCCGAGGCAACTTCACGGCCGACCTCCGTGGTCGCGCGAACCCCTTCCCCTTCATCTTCCGCTTCAACGCCCAGTATCAGTTCGACAACTCCAACAAGCTGATTCGCGGCGTGGAGAGGCGACGCTACGCCAACCTGATGGACGCCGCGCCCGATCCCGCGAACGAGACGCGGCAGCTCTTGACCACGGTCGAGCGCTTTGGCCTCGGCATCAACCGCGTGGACATGTTCAACCTCGCCGTCGGGTTCGAGTTCCCCCTGCGCGCCATGGAGGACTTCTACGTCAGCCCCATGCTCGAGTGGACCTGGGGCATCCCCGTGAACCGCCAAGGCTACGACTGCCTCGTGGTGCCCGGCTCCGTCGGTGGAGACGGCTGCCTCGACACCGGCAGCGCCAAGGCCTTCCCCATGGACCTGACCCTCGGCGTGCGTGTGCTTCCGCCCGTGCGGGGTCTCTCCATCCTGGCCGCCGCCGACATCGGGCTGACGGGCCAGAACGAGTTCGTGCGCGAGCTCGCGCCCAACATGCCCTACGACATCATGCTGGGCTTCGCCTACGCCTACGATACCGAACCCCGCGTCTCGGCCGAGCCCGAGATTCGCGAGGTCGTGCGCCGCGTGGAGGTGCCCATCCCTCCGCCCGTCCAGGGTCGCGTGCACGGCGTCGTGGTCGAGCAGGGAGCCAACACGCCCATCGCGGGCGCGACCATCGCCTTCTCGGGGCGTGACCTCACCTCCCTACTCACCTCCGACGACGGCACCTTCACCACCTACCTGCTCGATCCGGGCGAGGTCCGCTTCGAGATCAGCCACCCGGACTACAACCCCGGCGCCTGCGTCGCGACCATCCCGAGCGAGCGCCCCGGCGCTGCGCCCGCGGCAGCAGCCACCGACTCCACCGCGACCACCCCGGCATCGGAGGACGACGAGTTCGCAGACGACTTCGGTGACGAGCCCGCCGCGGCCACGCCCGAGGCGACGGCGACCGCCGACGCGCCCACGGAGTTCCCCGACATCTTGGTCGAGGTCCGCTGTGAGCTCACCGCGCGCCCGCGGGTCGGGAGCGTCGACGGACGCGTGGTCGGAGACGACGGCAGCGGCGTGATCGGCGCCACCGTGCAGCTGATGGGTCCCTCGACCCAGAACGCCACCACCAACAGCAACGGCCGCTTCCAGGCCTCGGAGCTGCCTCCGGGCACCTACACGGCGCGCGTCGAAGCCGACGGCTTCTTGATCAAGCTGCAGCAGTTCGACGTGCAGCCCCGCGAGGTCGCGTCCCCCGAGATCACCTTGGTGCGGCGGCCCCGTCGCCCGCTCGTGCGTGTGCGTCGGCGCAGCCTGAGCATCCGTCGACAGATCAACTTCGCCACCAACAGCGCCGAGATCCTGCCTTCCAGCGACGGACTGATGAGCGAGATCGCCGACGTGCTGATCCGCAACCCGCAGCTGCAGCTGCTGGAGATCCAGGGTCACACGGACAACCGCGGCGGGCGCGCACACAACATGGACCTCTCCCAGCGCCGTGCAGACGCCGTGCGCACCTGGCTGAGCACCCATGGCGTCGAGGCCAGTCGCCTCGAGTCACGAGGCTACGGCCCCGACAACCCCCTCGTCCCCAACATCACGCCCGCCAACCGCGCGCGCAACCGCCGCGTGCAGTTCATCATCAAGCAGCAGGGCGAAGCGGCCGAATAGCCCTCCAGGCGAGGTTGGCTCAGCTCCTGCGACGATAGAAGAGCAGCGCTGCACCGAGCAGCACGATCCAGCCTGGCGCGGCCCCGCGCTCATTGGACGAGGCCAGGGAACACCCGCAACCTCCACCGCCACCGCGATTCGGACAGCTCAGCCGGAGGCCTCCGACCGGCGTGAAGTCGCACTCCGCCGGCAGAGTCCCAGGCGGATAGATGCTGCACATGGCGTCGACATCGTCCGTCCTGAGGATCCGCTTGTCGGTCTCCCCTCGGCGGGAGATGGCGTACATGGTGGCGCCCACGACATCCGAGTGACCGATGCCGAAGACGTGGCCGATCTCGTGGGTGATGATGTTCTGGAGATCCGCGACCTCCGAGGTCCCCGTCTCGGCTCCTGGGCAGCCGGCGGCGGGACAGACGCCGTAGGGTCCGAGGTTCTGGTTGAGCTGCATGTCCACGTCGATGATCTCGCCCGTGTCGGTGATGTGCCAGACGGTGGTGACCGCGAAGGCCGTCGGTTCGTAGTCGTGGGCGGACCAATCGTCGACGAAGGCGATGGTGTTCACGTTCCCGCCTCGCCCTCGGTATTCGGCCTCGCGGCACACGGCCGGGTCGGCCGTCTCGCGGATCTCGAAGCCCGGCGCGACGTCGGGGCAGCGCACGGCCAGCCACGAGTCGAAGGAGGCCGCCACGATCCCTTGAAACGTCGCTCGGTCCATGTCGGGCGTGCCGTCCACGTCGATGGAGTATTCGAAGCAGCGTCGCCTCCACTCGAGGGGCAACCCCTCCATGACGCAGGGCTCCGCGAGACTCGGGCGCGTGGTGCTCGTGGTCATGCGGCAGTAAGCGCGCGCGGCCGGGGCCGGCCAGAGCGTCAGCGCCGCCAAGAGCAGTCCGAGCGGCCTCAAGGCCGACCCTCCGCGTCCACGAGTACGGCGCGGCGCAGCGCCTCGAGGGGCGTGACGTGCA
>JAADHO010000030.1 GCA_013151775.1 Deltaproteobacteria bacterium
GGCGCGTTGGGCGTCGGCTCGCCCGAGGGCCGGAGCGCCGCGGGCCAAGCGTCGTGAGGACCGAGCACCACATAGCCGGCGATCGCCAGCCCCAAGAGCAGCCCGATCCACGGCAAGCGTTTGCGCCTCGGGGCACGCTCGGGCGCGGCAGGATCGCCGCTCCCCGAGGGACGCCGACCCCTCGGCAGCGCCGCCACCGTGGGCGCCGACGAGAGCGACCCTTCGGACGCGGGCGAGACGCTCTCGAGGTAGGGCGTGGGCAAGGCGAGCAGCGCCGCCTTCATCTCGGTCGCGTTGTCGAAGCGCTGGCCCGGCTCCTTCGCCATGGCGCGCGCCAGGAACTCGCGCAGCGCCGGACTCTCTCGACGCGCCACACCGAGCTGCGCGAAGGTCGGCACGGGAGCGGTGAGGTGCTGGCGCACGATCTCGGGCAGCGTGCCCTGGTAGGGGCGCTTCCCGGCCAACATCTCGTAGAAGACGATGCCCAGGGAGTAGAGGTCGCTGCGTCGATCCGCGGGCGCGCCGGTGGCCTGCTCGGGTGACATATAGGCCGGCGTGCCAAAGGCGATACCCGAGCGGGTGAGCACGTCGGAGGGCGCCTGGGGCTCGCTGTTCATGAGCTTGACGAAGCCGAAGTCGAGGATCTTCGGGAAGGCGTCGTCCGACTTCAGGTCGAGCAAGAAGAGGTTGTCGGGCTTGATGTCGCGATGCACGAAACCCTTGCCGTGGGCGTAGGCGAGGCCGTCGAGCACCCGGCCCATCACCCGCCGCGCCCGCTCGGGATCGAAGGGCCCGCGGTCGATCTCTTCGTAGAGCGTGTGGCCCTCGAGCAGCTCCATCACGATGTAGGGCTGCCCGCCGCTGACGCTGAAGTCGGTGATCGTCACGATGTGCGGATGCTTGAGCGCCGCCATGGCGCGGGCCTCGCGGACGAAACGCGGACGCATCATCGAGTGCTCCGCGAACATGGTCTGCAGCACCTTGATCGCGACCTCGCTGTCGAGCTCCAGGTGCTTCGCGCGAAAGACCCAGCCCACGCCGCCCTTGCCGAGCATGCGGTCGAGCCGGTAGCGCCCGTCGAGGACCGTCCCGGGTTGCAGGTTCGGCGGTGGATCCGAGGTCGCGGGAACTCCCATTGGGGCCAAGGGTACCACCGCGCCCCCATCCCGGCCCACCTCGGCTTTTCACGCCAGCGCGCTAGAGGGGCAGAGGCCGGCAGCCTACAGTTGACCGGCGCACGTCCCGTGTCTAGGTCTCTGGGATGCCGACCGTGGACGCCATCGCGCAGGCGCTCTCCAGACGCCAGCCACAGCTCGCGGAGTCCGCGCCGCGCCGGGCGGCGGTGGCCGTGGTGCTGCGGCCCTCGACCGAAGGCTCCGAGGTGCTCTTGATGCGTCGCGCCGAGTCTCCGCGCGACCCCTGGTCCGGACATATCTCCTTTCCGGGCGGACATTCAGACCCGAGCGATCTCAGCCTGCGTGCCACGGCCGAGCGCGAGACCCTCGAGGAGGTGGGGCTCGAGCTACGACATCAGGCGCGCTTCCTCGGCGCCCTCGACGAGCTGCCGGCCATCGCGCGAGGTCGCCACACGGGCATGACCATCAGCCCCTTCGTCTATGCGTTGTCTTCGGATCCCGCGCTCGCGCCCAACGAGGAGGTCGCCGAGCTCTTTTGGGCCGGCCTCGATCCCATGTGGCGCGGGGAGCGCGACAGCCTGAGGCCCTACCAACACGAAGGCCGCCACTACGATCTGCCGGCGTTCAGCGTCTCAGGGAAGATCATCTGGGGCCTGACGTACCAGATGCTGCGCAGCCTGCTCGGGCTGCTCGGGCCTGCTCCAGGCGGGCATTGAGGCTGGCAAATTTCCGTGCGCATGAGATCCTGCGCGTCACCTAGGAGGGTGTATGAACAATCGAGGACAGCGACTTCTGATCGGGCTCTTGCCACTCGCCGTGCTGGCGGGCTGCGGAGACGGGACGCCACCTCCCCCGCCGCCGCCACCCAACGCCGTCGGTGGACCGGTGGCGCCGGGACAGCCCGTGGCCCCAGGACAGGCTGTGGCGCCGGGACAGGCCGCGGGAAACTCGAACTTCGGGACCGTGTCTCTGGCGTCCGGCTTCGTCCCCGATCCCCACACAGCCACGGGCACGTCCGGCGGCGCGATCAGCGCCCAGACGCTCAACCCCAGCTGTCGCGGCTGGGTCGCGACCACGCCGGATCACCTCTTCGTGGCGACCAACCAATTCACCAACCTGCGGATCATGGTCAACGGCGGCGACGCAGACACCACTCTGGTCGTACAGCGACCCGACGGCAGCTACCTGTGCAATGACGACGCAGCCGGAGAAGGCCGAAACCCCGTGGTCGCAGGCGGGTTCGCGCCCGGCACCTACAAGATCTGGGTGGGCAGCTACGAACGCGGTCAGAACAACTCCTACACCATCGGCTTCACAGAGCTGAGCAGCGTGCGCGCGTCGTCCCTTGGCGGAGGAGCAGGATCAGGAGCAGGAGGCAGCGCCTCGAGCGTGGGCCGCGGCGGACCCACCTTCGCGCCCAACGACACGGCGAGCAACTTCGGCACCACCACCCTGCGCACGGGCTTCATGCCCGATCCCAAGGTGGAGCGTGGCACCTCGGGCGGCAGCGTCTCCGCGAGCACCTGGAACTCGAGCTGCCGCGGCTGGGTCGCCCAGACCCCGGACCACCTGCTGGTCGCCCAGACCGCCATGCCGAACTTCCGCGTCCTGGTGCACTCGCGTCAGGACACGACGCTGGTGATGCAGGGCCCCGACGGCAGCCTCTACTGCGACGACGACAGCGAAGGGCGCGACCCGATCATCGAGGCGCCGCTCACGGCGGGCACCTACCGCATCTGGGTCGGGAGCTACCGGCAGGGTCAGAACTCCAGCTACAAGATCGGCTTCACCGAGATGTCGAGCACGCGCGCTCGGCGCTTGCGCTGAGCCCTCCCGGCCGCGAGCCCCTTCGCGACCCAGCCTCGTCACGCCTCGCCGGAGACTCCGGCGAGGCGTCGACGCGTCGCGAGAGTGTCAGCCCTCGTCCGCGAGACAGCTCTGCAGCACACTCAGCCCGCGCTCGAAGTCGGGCTCCGGCGTGAGCAGGCTGAGCACGAGGAAGACGCCTCGCTCGAAGTCGAAGAAGTAGCCTGGCTGCACCACCACCCCACGCTCCAGCAGGCGCAGGCTCCAGGCCTCGTCACAGCAGACGTCCGCCTCGTAGAGCGCGGGCACGCGCAGACACGCGTACCAGCCGCCCTCCGGCTCCAGCGGGCGCGCCGCCGAGCGCTCGTCGAAGGCCGCGCACAGCGCCTCGAGGTTGCGGCGTGTGCGCAGGCGAATCGCGTCGGTCGTGATCCGAGAGGCGTCGAGCAGAGCGCCCGCGGCCCGCTGCACCGGGTTGCTCGCGGAGAGGAATGTGTCGGCGATCATCGTCAGACGCGAGAGGGCACTCTGGACCGCCTCGTCCGCGCCCGCCAGGCTGACCCACGCGAGCTTCATGCCGGGCATGGCCGCGCGCTTGGAGAGTCCGTCGAGGCAGAAGACCAGGCCCTCGCGAAGGTCGAGGGGACTCACGACGGCGCCCGCGGGGAGCGAGAAGGCGTAGGGCGCGAAGACCTCGTCGAGCACGATCGGGACGCCCAGCTCGCGCAGGAGTCGGAAGTCGTCGCGGCGCAGGAACGAGCCCGTGGGGTTGTTGGGGGAGACGAAGAAGACCGCGCGCGCACCAGCGGAGGCGGCCTCACGCAGAGACGCTGGATCGATCTGCCAGCATCCGTCGTAGCGCAGCGCGTAGGGCACGGCGCGCACGCCCGCGAGCTGCGCCAAGGCGGAGAAGAGCGGATAGCTCGGCGCCGGCACCAGGATGGCGTCCCCGGGATCGGTCAGCAGGGTCAAGATCTGCGCGTAGGCCTCGGAGGTGCTCGCCGTGAGCAGCATGCGCGACGCATCGAGCCCTAGCCTCTCGGCGATCGCCTCGCGCGCCGAGCGCAGCCCCAACGCCTCGGGCGCGTAGGGTTCGCGCGCCGCCGCGCTCAGCGCGTCCGCGATCGCGTCCTGATCCCTCGGGAGGCCGACGGCGGAGGCGTTGCCGGAGCTGAGGTCGAGCAGCGGTGCGCGGCGCGCCTGGGCCAACGCCCGCGTGAAGGCGTTCTCGTGATCACCAAAGGCGCTGCGCTTCGAAAACGGCTGGCGGTCCATCGACGCATCTTTCCACGAAACCGAGCTCGACTCAGGCCGATGAGGGGAATGCACGCCGCCCGGACTCCTGTCGGTCGTGGTGATGAGACTCGAAGCGGGCGGCGTGCACCCATGGCCACCCGAGTTCAGCGCGCGACCTCTCAGCGCGAGCTAGAGACCATTGGGGTGAATTCGAGGCTGACGCGGGGACGGCTCCTGGCCAGCCGGACGAAGCCCACGACGTGCGCGGAGACGATGATGCCAACGCCGAGCGCCACGGCGCCCAAGAAGCCGCCCCAGCCTTTGATGCCGCGGAAGACTCCATAGGCGGCGCCGACGCCTACCACGTCGCTGAGCAGCAAGAGCCCAATGGTGCTCAACACGCGGGTGACACGTGGCACGTAGTGAGCGCGCACGCGCCCGGGAAGCGCCACCGTGAAAGGCTCACTCATGGCGATCTGTCCGCGCTCTGGAAGCAGTCCCAGCCGGACGCGCCCCACGGGAAGCGACACCTCACAGCTCCGCCCGCAGAGCGGCTGCGCGCCGTCGAGCCGCCAACCGAGGTGCGGCATGTCCTCGCTGCCGAACCACACCCAAGACATATGAGGCGGCGCGCGCAGCTGGAGCCGCACGTCTCCGGGCCGAATCACGTGCGCCTCCGCGGCCTGCCAGCGCAACCACTGCATCAGCGCGATCCGGCGTTCCGCCCGAATCGACCGCCGAGGCGCGCGCGGCCGCGGCACAGGATCCGCTGCCATCACCGCCTCCGCCTGCGCCCAGCTGTCCTCCACCACCTCCCGCTGCGCCTCGACGTGAGCGTTCAGCAAGAGCGGGAGCCCGAGAAGAACGAGCCCAGCGAGCGCGAAAATGCGTGATGAGAAGACCACAGGTGTGACTCGATAGCCCGCATCTCGACCGTGCTGAAGAGCTACGGTGCAAGCCTTCGAAGAATCATCCACTGGAACTGAAATGCCGTCAGATTCTTTCGTGCTGCTGTCGAAAATGTGCAACTCGCTCTCCTTCGGACCGATGATTGACCGGACGCCACGATCCCAAGTGGGAGCCAATGCAATGATGGCGCCAACGCCCTCGGCTGCACGCGACTCGACCGCGAGCTTCTCGAGTCCTGACAGGTCTGGAAGGACGCCGGCTCTTGTGGTCCTCGAGGCGCGGCCATCGACGCATCTTTTCACGAAACCGAACTCGACTCAGGCCGATGAGGGGAGTGCACGCCGCCCGGGCTTCTGTCGGTCGTGGTGATGAGGCTTGGACCGGGCGGCGTGCGACTCCGAGGAATAGCGAGCATGCACGGCCGAAGGACACGCCACCCGATCACAGCGAGGATGCCCGCGACAAGAAAAGCTGACATCCTCGCGGGCGGCCATGTCTGGAGACAAAACCGAAGAAGCCACCCCCAAGAAGCTGCGCGAGGCGCGCAAGAAGGGGCAGGTCCCGAAGAGCAAGGAGCTCGCCACGGCGGCCATCCTGCTGAGCGTCGCGGGCACGCTCACGGCCATGGGCGGCTACATCCTGCACAAGCTCGAGGCGGTGCTGCGACTCTCCCTCGACGCCATCGCTGGACACGTAAACGCCCCGCCGAGCGCGGTGTTGATGGCGGGCGCGAGCCTGGGCCTCGACGCCGCCTTGCCCGTGCTGATGGCCGCGATGATCGCCGGGACGCTCGCCACCTTCCTGCAGGTGGGCCCCCTGCTGGCCTTCGAGGGCATCGCGCCCAAGCTCGAGCGCGTCGACCCCGTGCGCGGCAGCAAGAACCTCTTCTCCCAGCGCAAGCTGATCGAGCTGTTGAAGTCGGTCTTGAAGATCGGCCTGGTGGGCTACGTGGCCTTCGGCGCGCTGCGCAGCGGGCTGCGGGGTGTCGTGGGCTTGGCCGAGCGCGACGCAGAGGCCGCAATCTACGCGGCGGGCCATCTGGGACAGCTGCTCTTGCTCCGCGTGGGCGCGGCGGTCTTGGCCATCGCCGTGGTGGACGTGATCTACCAACGCTGGCGCCATCGCCAGGACCAGAAGATGAGCAAGGACGAGGTGAAACGTGAACACAAGGACGCCGACGGAGACCCGCAGACGAAGCAACAGCGCGAGCGCCTGCACAAGGAGATCCTCGAGCACAACACGGTCGAGCAGGTGTGCCTCGCGGACGTGTTGGTCGTGAACCCGACGCATCTCGCCATCGCCCTGCGCTACGACGAAGATCGACACGACGCGCCCGAGGTGCTGGCCAAGGGCGAAGCACATCTGGCGAAGCGCATGATCGAGGCGGCGCGCCAAGCGGGTGTGCCCGTGCTGCGTGACGTGCCGCTGGCGCACGCGCTCTACGAGATGAACCTGGGCGACGAGATCCCCGAGGCGCTCTATGAGGCCGTCGCCGCCGTGCTGCGCGCCGCCTGGCATGAGCGCGACGAGGAGCCGGTGCGATGAGCCGGCGCGTCGAGGCCGGAGTCTCCCTGCGGGTGGCCCTCCCCAGCATGGACGAGCTGCGCGCCGAGAACGCTCCAGCGCGCCCGGCAGATGAGCTGCGGCTGTCGGCGCCCGAGCCCGCGCCCAGGCGGAGCGTGCGAGGTGCGCCCTTGCCGCCGGTGTCGACGGGAGCGCTCTCCACACTTCGCGTGGGCTTGGACACGAACCTGACCGCGCTCTTCGGTTCGCTGGCGCCGGAACACGCCGTGGCGCTTCACGATCGTCTCGAAGCGGTGAACAAAATGGCCGCCCTGCTGCAGAAGCTCGCCTCCATGGACGGCGAGGTGGCGA
>JAADHO010000014.1 GCA_013151775.1 Deltaproteobacteria bacterium
GGGCGACGTATGCGGCCTGGGCGTCCGCCTGGCGTGGCGCTCGGGCATTGGCTCGGGCGTGGGCGTGGCGACGGGCTCCGTCGTGGGCTCTGGCGTCCGATCCACGGAGGGCTCTGGCGGTGGCTCGGGCTCGCTGAAGATCATCTCCGCCACGGCGTCGGGCGAGAGGTTCTGCATGGCGGAAGCGAGGGGCCAATCCGCGTTCTCGAGATAGACGATGCCGCCGAAGAAGCCGGCGTAGGCGCACACGACGCAAGCCGTGAAGAGCCAATCGATGGCCGCCACGAAACCACCCCGCGCCGAGGCCGGCAGCGCGGGCTTGGGCGTGATCGGTGGCGGCACCACCATCTGGAAGAGCAGCGTGGTCTCACCGATCACCAGCTTGCCGCGGGAGTGCTCGTCGAGGCGCAAGCGGTGCACACCCTGATATGCGCTAGCGCGACCGCTCGTGCGCAGTTCGTCCAGGCTAGCGAGGCCGGCGGCGCCTCCGACGCGCCCCTGCATCTCGGGTGAGAAGCGGAGAAAGAGCCGGTCGCCAGCGCGCTCGAAGAGGGCAAAGCGCGGGACGCCCGAGGAGTGATCGAGCATCAGATCGTTCGCCTCCGCGCTGCCCACACGCACGGTCCCGGGCGTGCGAAAGATGCGTTCGTCGATGATCTTCCCGCCTCGGACGACACCGACGCGCAGCGCTCGCTTCACCCCGACGGGTGAAGGCGCGGTCCGCATGGCCATGGTCATCGCGCCGGGTGATTTCTGGGCGTTACTCGGCCCCTGCGAAGCAAGCATCTCGCATCCCTTCCAGCGCAGCGGATGGCCGGCGCTATGTGGGAATGGACAGCACAGGGCGCCGGAAGTTCCGAAGCGAGGAAGAAGGGTCGGAAAAAGCTTCAGGTCGCGGAAGGTCGACCCAACACGCGCCCGCGTTCCTCACGATACAGGCGCATGACGAAGGCGCCGGCCCTCGTCTTGCGCAGCTCTCGCGTCAACGCCCGAGCCCGAGGAGGCAGCTCCTCGAGGGGCGGCAGCCACGCGCTGTAGGCCTCGGGCAAGAGCGCAGGGGCTGCCAAGGCGGCGAAGGCCAAGTCCGCGGCGCTGAAGCGTTCGCCGAGCAAGAAAGGGCGCCCGTCCGCGAGCCGTTCGCCCATGGCCGCGAACTCGTCGCGGGTCTTGTGCGTGGAGCGCGCCACGCCCGCCTCGTCGATGCGCAAGAGCCGCCGCAAGCCGAACTGGGCCGCGGGCCGCGCGATCCGGAAGAGGCGCGCCTGGGCGCGGCTCACGTTGTGGTCGATGACGCTCTGGATCAAGCTGGGCCGCTCGAAGAGGAAGGCGTAGGCCGCGCGCCGTGTGTGGACGCCGAGCACGTCGTGAAAACGCTGCTCGAGCTCGGCCGCCTCGGGATCCGCATAGAGATCGTCTTCGGGCCCGGCGAAGGTTTCGGAGACGTAGGCGACGATGGCCGCCGAGTCCGCCAGGACTAGCCCCGACGGCGTCCTCAGCACGGGCGTGGAGTAGCGGGTGGAGGCCCTGTCGGTCTTGCCCGCGCGGCCACCGTGCACGCGGTGGATCACGGGGATGTGCAGAAAGGGCAGGTAGCGCTTGTCCTCGTAGGGCACGCTGAAGCGCTCGAGGGCCCAGCGCGCTTTTTCCACGTAGTGGGAGAACGCGATGCCGTAGAGTTGGTGCATCGCGGGACGCTAGCGCAGCTCGCGAACCCGTGCGATCAGGCCCGAGGCACGGGCCCACGAGCGAGTCGCCCCGCGCTACTTCAAGCGGGCGCGCAGCGCGGGCCACTCCGCGGCCAGACGCATCTCGGCCATGGGGTAGAGCATGGCCTCCTCCTTGGCGTTGTGCTGCTGGATCAGCATCATCAAGGTGTCGCCTTGGTCGAGCACCTCGCTGGTGTCACCGCCCTCGAGGGCGCCACGCATCTGGGCCAAGAGCCCGCGCATCTGCCGATGTTCGGCGCGCATCACGGCCATGGGGCCCATGCCCGCCATGCCCGTGGCGGCCTCGAGGGCCGGGAAGATGACCTCCTCTTCCCAGCCGAAGTGCCGCTCCATGGACGCCTCGAAGGCGGCGAAGCCTTCGCGTGACGCCGACACATCCCCGCCGTCGAGCACGCCCTCGAGGGCGCCCCACTCGGCGTCGCAGGCGCGGTGATCTTGGGTGAAGAACTGGATGATGGAGTCGTTCGGGTCAGACATTCGCTTCCTCGCTTTGGCTCCAGGTTATCATGTGATAACCTGGACGCATGCCCCGCATGAGAGCAAAGTCTCAGCGACGCCCCGCACCCCTCACGGGATCTACCGCGGGGAGTATGTAGTAGAGCGATTGTCCATGGGCGCATTCACAAAACGCGAGTCGTCTGCCGCGCGACGCCGGCAGATCGTAGACGCCACGCTGAAGCTACTGGCGGAGGTTCCGCTGCTGCGCCTGACGACACGACAGATCGCGCACGAGGTCGGCCTGAGTCAGCCCGCGCTCTTCCGGCACTTCCACAACAAGGAGGAGCTGCTGCAGGCCGTCGTGGGCGATCAACGGGAACAGCTGGGCAGAGCGCTGGTGCGACTCCTGGAGCAACACAGCGCGCCCCTCGAACGCATCGAGGGCCTGTTTTCGCTGCTGCTGCGCCACGCGGCCGAGCACCCTGGGCTGGTGCGCCTGCTGCTCGCCGACTCGGCCACGCCGGACTATCCCGGCCTCCGGCGCACGCTGAACATGCTGACCTCCACCAAGATGGAGCTGGTCGAGAGCCTGCTGCGGCAAGCCCTGGCCGATGGCAGCCTACCGCCGGAGGTGGACACACGGGCGGCCGCGCAGCTCTTCGTCGCGCTCGTTCAGGGCACGCTGCTGATGCGCCAGCGGGCGGGCGATCACCTGGGTGCGGCCCCCGAGGAGCGGGCGCCTATGGCGATGTGGCTGGCGAGTCTGCGAGCGGGGCTGCCCTGCCGTGAGGACGCCCTGCTCGACGACGCGCTCGACGCGGATCGGGTCGAGCCAGCCCCGGCGCGCGCGCAGCTGCTGGCCCTCGACGTTCGGCCCATCTTGGCAGAGGGGCAAGACCCCCTCGGCGCCATCGAGCAGCGGCTCGCCGAGCTCGCGCCGGACGGCGCGCTCTTGGTCACGGCTCCCTTCGCGCCTCACCCCTTGATGCGGCTGCTCGAGGAGCGACACTTCCGGCTGACGCTGGAGGAGCGCCGGGAGGGCGTCTTCTCACTCTTGATCTGCGCTCCAGACGCCCCCGAGCTCTTGGACCTGAGCGAGCTCCCGGCGCCGGAGCCCTTCGAGGCGGTGCTGGCCGCGGTCGCGGGCCTGGGCGACGACGCCAGCATGCTCTTCCGCGTCCCCCAGATGCCCAACCTGCTGCTGCCGCGCCTGGCGGAGCGTGGCTTCGAGTGCCGGGTCGCGGAACACGAAGACGGAGCGGTCCTGCTCCACGTCGAACGCGCGAGCGCGACGCCAGACGACGACTCCGACACGCCCGCATGAGCCTCGCCCCCATGGGCGGGCTGAGCCTCAGCCAGGCGCCGCCGCTGACCGTCGTGGCGTCCTTCTTCGTCACCGGCCCGCTCTTCGCCCTGGCCGCCGGCGCGCTGCTGCTGCTCACGGGGCTCGACGCCCTCAGCCAACCCTTCGCGCCCCTCACCCTCGGCCTGACCCACCTGCTGACCCTGGGCTTTCTGGGCAGCGTGATGATGGGCGCGCTCTACCAGATGATCCCCGTCGTGCTCGGAGAGCCCGTGCCCTGGGTGCGCTCGGCCCACCTGGTCCACGCCGCCTTCAGCGTGGGCGTCGCCTGCCTGGTCTACGGGATCGCCGCGACGGCGCCGGCCTTCGTCTTCGGCGCCATCGGGCTGCTCGGCGCCGCCATCCTGCTCTTCCTCTTGCCCATCGGCCTCGCGCTCACGCGCTCCAAGGCGCGCACGCAGACGGCCCGGGGCATGCGCTTCGCGGTCTTCAGCCTGCTGCTGCTGGCGACCCTCGGCCTGTGGATGGCTCACGGCCACGCAGGCATGGCCTTCCCCGGTGAGCGCCTGCGCTTCGTGGACGCGCACCTCAGCCTCGGCTTCTTCGGCTGGGTGGCGAGCCTGCTGATCGCCATCAGCTGGCAGGTCGTGCCCATGTTCTATCTGGCGGAGGAGCAACCCGAACGCCTGCGACGACTGACCCGCGGGTTGGTCATGCTCGGCGCGCTCGCTCCCAGCGTCGGCCTCCTGGGGCTACGGCTCGGCGGCGAGAGCCTCGCGCCCATGTTCGAGCTGCTGCTGCGCTACGGCGCAGCCCCCGCAGTGGTGGGTGCGTTCCTGCTTCACCCCTGGCTCACGCTGCGCAGCATTCAGCGGCGCAAACGCAAGCGACGCGACGCGAGCCTGCGCTTCTGGCAGGTCGCCATGGCCCTCGGCCCCGTGCTGGCCCTGGCCGCCGTGGCCGCGAGCACGCTGACCGATCCACGGGCGCGCTTCGCCTACGGCCTGCTCACCCTCTGGGGTTGGGCGGGGCTGGTGATGCACGGCATGCTCGGACGCATCGTGCCCTTCCTGGTCTGGTTCCACCGCTTCTCCCCGTTGGCGGGCATCGAGAAGATTCCGTCCATGAAGTCGCTGCTGCCCGACGCGCGCGCCGAGCTGGGCCTGCGCCTTCACGTGGCGTCACTCGTCACGCTGCTCGCGGGCGTCTTGCTCTCGTCGGACCTGCTCGTGCGCGCCGGTGGCGCCCTGGTCGCCCTGACCGCCATCGTGCTGCTCCGAAACCTGATGCTCGTCCTGGGGCGCACGCCCGCGACCTGAGGGCGGTCGCCAGACGACGTCACAGCTCGCTGCGCCTTCAGCCCAGGATCGAGGGCGGCGCCGCCATGGCGTGGTAGCCATGATCGACGTGCAGCGTGGTGCCGGTGATGGCATCGGCCAGGGGAGACGCCAGGAAGGCCGCGGAGTGACCCACGTCCTCTGCCCGGAGCAGCTCCGCCCGGGCGGCGTTCTGGTGGTAGTAGTCGACCATGGTCTGGATGCCGCCGATGGCGCTGGCGGCGCGCGAGGCGTAGGGCCCGGCGCTGATGGCGTTGACGCGATGGCCCCATTTGCGCCCGGCCTCGAAGGCCAAGAGGCGCATGTCCGACTCCAGCGCCGCCTTGGCGGAGCTCATGCCGCCACCATAGCCCGGCACCACACGCTCGGCGGCGAGGTAGCTGAGGCAGAGGAAGCTGCCGCCGGGGCGCATGATCGGCCCGAAGCGCTGCACCAAGGAGACGAAGGAGTAGGCGCTGGCGCCGACCGCCGCGAGGTAGCCGTGGCGACTGGTCTCGAGCAGGGCGTTCTTCACCTCGGGACCGTTGGCGAGGCTGTGCACGACGATGTCCAC
Organism: Deltaproteobacteria bacterium; assembly: GCA_013151775.1. GTDB lineage: Bacteria > Myxococcota_A > Polyangia > Polyangiales > Houyiibacteriaceae > JAADHO01. The sequence continues at coordinate 5,359 of JAADHO010000014.1, forward strand.
GCAGGGCGAGCCGAAGTCCTCGACCAAGCGCGCCGCGGCGCCCGCGATGCTGAAGTCGCCTCGATCGCGGTAGCGCTTGCTCTGGCGCAGCTCCTCGCTGGCGTCCTCGAACACGTCGTACTCGGCGTCGAGCGGCAAGATGCGCTCGAACTCGAGCTTCGTCCCGTCCGCCAGCTGACGTGATGCGTCGAGCTTTCCCCGCCGCAGCAGCGTCTCGAAGATGTTCATGGCGGGAGGCCAAGTGCCGACGCAAACGCTCGCGCCGGCCTCCGCCAACGCCTTGGCGATGGCGAAGCCGAAGCCGCCGTCATCCGCCACGCCCGCCACGAAGGCGCGCTTGCCCGACAGATCGATGCCGAGGGTCACTGACCTTCGTTCCAGGCACTGAGCGTGCGCAGATCCCGCACGTCGAAGTGATCCGCGCGCAGGGTCGCCGCGGCCGCCCGGCTACGCCCGCCCGAAGCGCAATAGGTGATGATCACGCGATTGCGCGGCAGCTCCGAGAGCCGCCCCGCGAGCTCGGAGACGGAGATATTCGTCGCCCCCTCCGCGTGGCCGCTGGAGAACTCCCCGGGGCTGCGCACGTCGAGCAAGAAGGCTCCGTCGGCGACCAAGCGGTGCGCCTCGGCGCCGTCGATGGGCGCGGGCACGGCGGCGCTAACAGCCGGCGCCTCGCCAGATCCGGGCGTGGGAGCCGAGCTGGTGTGCTCTGGAGCGTTGGCTCGATCACAGCCGAGGGCGGCCACGATCAGAGCGAGGGAGAGCGTGACGCTCGAGAGCGCCGAGATTCGAAACTTCATCCAATACTCCTGCTGGGCTAGCGCCCGAGACTACCTGCCACGCTTCTTCTGGGCGTGCTTGCGCAGCTGACGCTCCATGCTGTGGAACGCCTCGCCGACGGTCTTCAAGATCGCGTCTCCGGGCTCGGCCTGCTTGGCGTGGGCCTCTAGACGCGCGCCACGGGTGGTGACGTGCAGCCGCACGCCGTGGTGCAGGCGATCTTCCATGTCGACCACGGCGTGCAGATCGGCGACGTGCTCGTCGAAGGTGTGGAGATGCGAGGCGCGCTCTTCGATCAAGCTGCGCACGGCGGGCGATGCATCCATATCACGGAAGGTCACTCGAACATTCTGGGTCATGGGGCCTCCTAGGCACTCCCGAAATAAGCACTCCGAGCGCCAAAGGCAACGAAGAACGAGCTGGATCGATCGGCGCCCAGCTCGTCCTCGTCAAGACTTCGGTGGCACCCAGGCGGTAGCCGCTAGCTCGCCCTCTTCGACACCGAGCCAGATCCGCAGCTGCTCGAGCATGAAGTCCGTGCCCTCACGGCTCGAGAGGTCCACACGATAGGTGTTGATGTAGCGCACGCTCTCGGCGAGCCAAAGATCCCACGCCTGCTTGGACACCTTCTCGAAGATGAATTGTCCGAATTGGGTAGGGAATGGAGCCTGCTCGAGACCAGGCAGGTCTTGGTCCAGCTTCACGCAGTGCACCATACGGGGGCTGTCGGAATCGCTCATCGTGCTCCTCGGGCCAGGAGGACGAGTGCG
>JAADHO010000011.1 GCA_013151775.1 Deltaproteobacteria bacterium
CCGGGCCTCCCTGGAGGCGCGCATGTTCCGGGCGCCTGCTGTGACCTTGCGCTTCCGCTCGCGCCGCCTTCGGCTGGTGGGCGAGCTGCCCGTCGTGCTCGGACGTGAGGGCGTCTTCCCCCTGCGTGGGCCCGGCATCTCACGACGGCACGCTTCCCTCGACCGGCGAGGCGCGACGCTCGTGGTGTCCGATCTGGACAGCCGAAACGGCACCTCCGTCGACGGCCTGCTGCTCGAGTCCCCGCTGCTGCTCGGAGGCGCGGCCCGGGTCGGCCTGGGAGAGAACCTGCACCTGCGGGTCACGCTCGAGGGTGAGGATTGGCTCAGGCTGGAGGTGCTCGATGGCATGGAGCGCGGTCTGCGTGGTTACGCGGGCAGGGGGCAGCTGGAGCTGGCGGATCTTCCGGCGGCATTCGGGTTTCATGAGGACTATCCGACGCTTACGCCTCGAACAGAAGCTGTGTCGAAGTTGAATGGGCGGGACGTGGTCACGCCCATGGAGCTGCTCGAAGGGGACGTGATCGAGCTCGACGGGGTGCGCGTGGAGGTCGAGCGTTGAGCCAGGCCTGGCGAGCTCTTCGCGCGCTCTTTGCGAGGTCGCCCGATGCGAAACCCTCGGAGGTGGATCCGTCCCAGGCTCGCGAGCCTGGGCTCCCCGACCAAGGCGTCTCGCCGGAGCGCAGGTCGCCGACCCCACCCGCAGCGGCTGCTCTCGCGGAGGAGGTGTTGGCGCAGGTCTGGGAGGGCCTGAGCCCGGAGGCCGAGGAGCGGGCCCTCGCGGCCTTCTCGGAGCTGCTCGACGACCAGCGTGAGGCCCGCGCCATCGCCCTGGCCCGGGCGCTCCTCGGGCGCGTGGTCGGTGCTCAGCAGCTGCGGGTCGCCCTGGCCGAGGCTCAGGTCGCCCGCGCCGACGACGCGGGGGCAGTGGACACCCTCGCGCCGCTGCTCGAGGCCGCGGAGCCCGCGATCGAAGTCCTGGCTCTGGCGGCGCGTGCGCTGGATCGGCTCGGGCAGGAGAGCCGCGCCACGCAGCTCTGGCAAGGCGTGCTGGCGCGTGACGTGGACTATCCGGGTGCCAGGTCGCGGGCTGCGCCAGAGGTCGTCGCGCCCTCGGCGGGGGCCACCTTGGCGTCGGGCGGAGAACTCTCCGGAGGGCGCTATCTGGTGCGCCGGGAGCTGGGGCGCGGCGGTGCGGGGGCTGTCTTCGAGGCGTTGGATCGCGACCTCGGTCGACCCGTGGCCCTGAAAATCTACCACCAGCGAGGCGCCGCCGCCCGCGGGCGTCTGAGGCTCGAGGCGCGCACGCCGGCGAGGCTCGAGCACCCCGGCGTGATCCGCATCTTCGATCTCGACGAGGAGCTGGGCGCCATCGCCATGGAGTGGGTGCGCGGGCGCTCCTTGAAGGCCGCTGCGCGGGACGAGGTCGCTCCCGCCAGCGTGCGCGCGTGGATCCTGAGTCTGGTGGACGCGCTCGCCTTCGTGCACGACGCGGGCTTCGTGCACCGCGACCTCAAGCCCAGCAACGTGCTGCTGCGTCGCGACGGGCGCGCCGTGCTGACGGATTTCGGTCTCGCTCTGCCCTTGGGTGAGTCCCCCGCGCGCGCGGGGGAGGGCACGCGCGGATTCGCCGCACCCGAGCAGCTGCGCGCCGCGCCGGCCCACGGCTCCGCCGACGTCTATGCTCTGGGCGCGCTCTTGCTCGAGCTGCTGCCGGCGATCCCCACGAGCGCGCCCGCCGTGCGCGAGATCGCGCGCGCCTGTCAGGCTCTGGAGCCGGCGCAGCGGCCCGGGCTGCCGCAGCTGGTGGAGCTGCTCGAAGCTGCGTTCCATGGCTCCTGAGCGTCGACGCGCGGTCTTCGTGGACCTGCTGCGCCTGGTGGCCTCGTTCCAGATGATCCAGGGGCACACCCTCGACGCCCTGCTCGAGGATCGCCTACGTCATGGGCTCGTCTTCGCGGTCTGGAGCTACACGCGCGGGCTGACGAGCGTCGCCTTTCTGTTCGCCGCCGGGCTGTCGTTTCATCTGGCCACGCTGCGGAATCTGGAGGCCCATCGCGCCAACGCCGCGGCCGTGCGCCATCGGGTGAAGCGTGGCCTGTGGCTGATCCTCTTGGGCTATCTGATGCACCTGCCCATCGGCACGCGCTCCTGGGCGGAGGCGCTGCGCGTGGGCGGCATCGTCGACATCCTGCAGTGCATCGGTTTCACGCTCCTGCTACTCGAGGGGCTCAGCCTGATCTTGCGCGACGCGCGTCAGGTGGCCTGGGCCGCGGCCACGCTCGGGCTGCTCAGCTTCGCCTTGTGGCCGTTGACCGAGCCTCTGGGCGCGACGTCGGGTCTGCTCTCGAACTGGGTCTCCCACGCCTCGGGATCCATCTTCCCGATCCTGCCCTGGTCCGGACATATGCTCATGGGCACGGCTCTGGCGCAGCTCGCCCTGCCTCGCGGAGCCGCGACCCCGGCCCTGCGCACGAGCCTGGTGCTGGCTACGGCTGGCGCGCTCTTCCTGCTGGTGGGTCTCGCGGGGCATCAGCTGGACTCGCCCGCTCTGGCGCGCTCGACCAACCTCGGCCTCGTGGCTCTGGTCAGCGCCGGCCTGGTGGCGGTGTCGGCGCGCGTCGCTCGCTTGCCCAGACGCCTCGAGATCTTGGCCGGCGAGACCCTCTCCCTCTACGTCTTCCACGTGCTCCTGCTCTACGGCAGCTTCATCGGCCTGGGCGCGCTGATCGGCCACCGCCTCGACCTGCCGCAGGGACTGCTGGCCGTGGCCGCGCTCTCCCTGCTCAGCGTTGGCGTGGCCTTGGGCTGGCATCGGCTGAAGGCGCAGCGTCGCGCGCGAGCAGAGCCACGGCCTGAACCAGCTCCCATCCGCATTCTGCCTTGAACACGAGGGGCGCAGCGGTTAGCTAGGCCCGTGGCCAAGAAGAAGAAGTCCCTCGCGAAGAAAGACCCTTCGGAGGCGCTCGACAAACTCGAGCGGCCCCAGATGCGCTGGAAGGTGATCGCTCAGGTGGTGGGCGCCTTCGCGATCATCTGGCTCTTGGGCGCCATGCTCCAGCCCTACATCTCCTATTGGGGGCTAGTCGTGGCGGGCGTGCTCTCGCTGATCGGCATCGGCTTCGGCATCTACGTCTGGCGCCTGACGCGCAAGTCTGCGGCCATCATCGACATCCTCAAGGGCGCGACGGACGCCGAGGGGCGCGCCCAGGCCATCGAGAAGCTGGCGGAGCGCAGTGACGACGCCTTGAGCAACCTGGCGCGCGCGCAGTTGGTCGCGCAGAAGGAACCGGCCGAGGCCGTGCGCATCCTCGAGGGCATCGACCTCGCCAAAGCCCCCGCCGTCGTGCAGGACGACGTGCGCTCCAACCTCGCGCTGATGTACCTGGTGCAGAACCGCGCCAAGGACGCGCGCGCGCTGGCCGACGAGATTCGCCTCGACCGACAGCCCCAGGCCAAGGCCAAGGCCATGTACGCCGCGGTGATCGCCGAGGCCTTCTCGCGTACGGGCAAGGCGGACGAGGCGCTGAAGCTGCTCGACACCTACGACGCTGCGGATCCCGCCTACGCCGAGGTGCGCGCGGTGATGTTGCGGGCCCAGGTGTTTACGTATTTCGCCGTCAAGAAGCGCGGCCTGGCGCAGAAGGCGATGGACGGACTCGCCGCCGCCGACGTGAACATGGTGGCGTCCTTGACCCAGAAGGGCATCCGGCCCGAGATCGCGAAGATGGCGCGCGGGGCCTTGGGTCGCATGGGCGCGCTGCCGCGACAAAAGATCCGCCAGCGCGGCCGCTGATCCCTCAGCGCCCGCCTCCGTAGTACCAGGGCACTTCTTCGTTCGTGGGATCGGCCGGCGTCGAAGGCTCGACCGCTGGACTCGCCGGGATCGGCGCCTGCGCCTCGGGCTCCTCTTCCGAAGTCGTGGCCTCGTCGGCGTCGGCCGACTCGTCGGCGTCGGCCGGAGTCGCCGTGCCCGCGGGCGGCCGGCCGGTCCAGCGCACACCCAGGCCGACCATATCCGCCTCCATGGTGTAGCGCCCGTTGCCGATGAACACAGGCCCCGTGGGCGCCACGGCCCCGGCGGGCGCAGGGCGGATCGGGTTCGACTGCTCCACCACGCTGTTGCTGACGACCTGGTTCTTCATGAAGACGTGCGCGTAGGACGCGTCGAGGAAGACGTGATCTCCGATGCGCACGCTCGCACCGAAGCCGACGCTGAGCTTGTCCGAGTCGAGGGTGAGCGCGGTCAGGTGGGCCGAGTCGAAGCCCGAATTGCTGTAGGAGAGACCGCCTCGCAGGCTGAGCCTCTGGTCGCGCAAGACGTCCGCCTCGACGCCGAGGCCGAGGCTGAGCACATCGCGCATCTCGCGGGAGATGCTCACCTCGCCCACCTGATAGTCCCCGATGGCGATGGCGTCGCGGATCCACACGTTCTTCGGCCGGATGGACACGGAGCGTTGCGAGCTCCAGCCCTCGTAGCTCACGTCGGCCTCGATCCGCAGTGAGCGCGTGGGCCGAAACTCGACGCCACCCCGCAGGGTGAGCGGGAAATCGATACGCACGCGTGCTCGGTTGCCCTCGACTCGTGCGCCATCGAAGAGCGGTGCGCTCGGCAGGCGGACGTCGATGCGCGCGTCTCCGCGGATGGCCGTGGGCCAGTAGAGCATGGAGACGCCGATGCGCAGCTTGGAGAACTTGGCGAGCAGGCCGAACTGAAGACCCGGCTCGACCACGGGGCTGAGGCGAACGCGCGCGACGGCGTCCCACTCGGGGTTCTCGGGCTGGCTGCAGATGAAGCGATCGCAGGCGCTGAGCGCCACCTCCGACTGGAAGCTGCCGAGCATCAGCTGCAGGCCCGCGCCGATGGAGAGCCAGGGCAGCGGTTCGTAGGCCGCGGCGGCGACCACGTGCAGCAGCGCTGATCCGTTCATGTCGTAGAGGGAGTAGCGCTGGGGCGCGGCCTCGCAGCCGGGCTGGTTGGGGTCGCAGCGGCGTCCCTCGGCGTTCACGCCCCGCGGCCAGCGGAGCAGCACCGCGTTGGGCGCGAGCACGCCGACGCCGAAGGCGAAGTCGTCGCGACCCAGGTCGTCCACGTAGCCGATCATCGGGATGGGCGCCGGGGCGCCGCTGGCCTCCACCCGGGGCAGGTCGTTGCCGCCGCTGTCCACCCGGGCGTAGCTGCCGCGGAAGAAGGTCATGCTGGCGTCGAGCAGCAGCTGCTGGCCCTGACCCGTGAGACCTGCGGGGTTGTACCAGAGGGCCTGTGGGTCATCGGCGCCGGCGGTGAAGGCGAAGCCGCGACCCATGGGCCGCACGCCGCGATCCGTAAGATAGAAGCCTCCCGCTCGCGCTACGCTCGGCGCACCCAAGGCGCTGACGGCGAGCAGCGCGAGCGCCACCCAGGTCGCGGGCTGCGGACGCTCACGGCGCTCGAGGTGGCCGCGCTCGGCGGCGTCGTGTCGCGGCATCAGGGCGTGATCTCGCGGTTCTGGATCACGTCGTAGATGCGCTCGAGGCCGCGCTCCTCCGAGCTGAAGAAGTCGTGGGTGACTCCGAGCACCTCGGCATGATCGTCCGCGGAGAGCGGGCCCGTGAGGCCAGGTTCGGCGCGGTTCACCTCCGCGGCCACGTCGATCATCACCTCGAGGGGCGTCTCCTCGCTGCCGTCCGCCGGCAGAGAGACGAGGTTCTGGAGCACCAGGGAGAGGGTGTGGTTCTCGTCGACCCGGTCGATCTCGCGCAGCAGCCCGAGCGTGCGATCGAGGGCCGCGCCCCTCACCTCGGGCGCCGGTCCTCCCGCGAGGGCTTCGTCCGTGCCGGTGGCCAGAGCCGGGGCTAGCGCGTGCAGCAGAGGCACCATGTCCACGTCGTCGCCGAGCAGCTGCATCAGATCGGCGCCGGCGCTGAGCGAGGTGCCGAAGTTGTCGTCGCTGGCGGCCTCGTCCACGAGATAGGAGGCGAGGTCCGAGAGCGCGGCCTTGGCCTGTGGGTCTCGCTGGATCGCGTCGAGGAAGCGAACACTCGCGGATCCCACGGCCGAGCCCAAGGACGCCTCGAGCCGATCGTCCAGGCCGGCCGTCCAGGCGTCGAGGTCGCGGGCGTCACGGTGCGCGGCGACGCGCTGCTCCAAGAAGGGCAACAGGATGCGCAGGGCGGCCAGCGTGCGCGCGTTGGCGAAGCGGTAGTCACCAGCCGGATCGCGGTCGGCGCTCAGCAGCTGATCCACCATGGCGCCCCGGGCCGAGAGCCAGCGGGCGTGGCGCTCGGGGGCGGCGGTCCAGCTTCGGTCCATCGCGCTGAGGCTGTCGAGCAGGAGGTAGATGGGCGTGAGCTCGGGGCTGCGGCTGCCAGCGTTGGTGCGCGTGCGGGTCCCGCCCACGCGATCGGTCAGGCCCGCGTTGCGCGCGGGATCGAGCAGCTCCTCCGTGGCCGAGGCCAGCACGCTGATCCCGTCGACGCCCGGGCGCAGCTCGATGGCCTCGAGGGAGCGCAGCAGCTTCGCCGTGCGCGAGAGCAGCTGCCCGGCGCCCGCGGGTCGACAGCGCCCCGAGGCGTCGTCTACGCAACCCGCGAAGAGCGCGGAGAGGATCGGCTCGTAGCGCACGATGCCGTCCTGATGGGCGTAGGCCGGCGCCGCTGGATCCGTGTCTTGGGTCCAGTCGCTGTCAGAGGACGGGAAGTGCAGCCGCAGGGAGCTTATCAATTCGTTGAAGAGGTAGCGGCCCTCCGTGCCTCGGTCGTAGTCGTCGAAGGCGCGAATCAGCGGCGCCATGGCCTCGTAGAAGGTCAGCTCTTGGGCGTCCACGCCGGCGGGGCAGGGCGCGCCCGGCGTGACCAGCTCCTCGCCACAGAAGTCGCTCCCAGGCGAAGACCACCGGGTCGTGGCGTTCCTCGAGCACTAGGCCGTCGCGCGTCAGCGGCGGGTCGATCAGGTTGGTCAGGAAGGGCGTGCGCGGCGCGAACACCAGGCGGTTCATGGCCTCGGGTGTGGGGTGCGTGGTGAGACCCGTGATGCCCGATTGGCTCTCGAGGATCTCGTCTGCGCCCAGCCCCACGAAGCTGCCCAGGCGCAGGATCTCGTTCAGCAGCGGGCTCTTGAGCTGGATGTTCGCGCGCCCGATGATCGCCCGGCCGTACTCCTTGGCCACGTCGTCGATCTCGAGCAGCTCGCACTCGCGGTAGGAGAGGAAGGGCACGGTGACGTCGCCGAGGATGGGCAAGGTCATGACTAGGCGCGCGCCCTCCTTGTTGCAGAGGCGCGCGTGGCTGAGGTCGTGGATCACACCGACCGTGCGCAGGAAGAGGCTGCGGTTGCCCTCCACATCCGGCCGGTCCCGGTCCACGGGCTCGGTCCAGTCTTGGTCTCTCAGGGGCCGGTTCAGGTCCGCGTGATCGTAGTCCACGATGTCGCGGTAGCGCATCATCTCGGCGTAGATCTGGCCCATGCGCGCGGTCCTCGGATCCGCCAAGGCCCGCAGCAGGGCCTCGAGCATCCCGGGCTCCTGCGCGATGTACTGACCCACCTCGAGGAAGTCGTCCCAGAACTCGGAGTCCGCGGGCAGCACGGCCTCGGGGTGCTCGTCTCCGAGGGCGTCTCCCAAGAGACCGGCGTCGATGCTCGCGGCGACATCTTCGGGGTGATCGCGCAGCAGCGTGCTGAACACGTTCAAGAGGTCGGCCGTGGAGGGCTTCGCGAGGGTCATGCCCACGGCGTGGGTCAGATCGAGCAGCGGGCTCTGGCTCAGGTCGTAGCTCGGGTAGCTGTGGTCGAAGGAGCCAAAGCGTTCGCGGCCCAGGCGCTCGGGACCGAGCAGGGCGGGCAAGCCATAGGCCAGATCCAGCGCCACCGGGCTGTCGGCCCTCAGCCAGGGGCCAAGCTCGCGCGTGAGCCCACCGAGCAGAGATTGGTTCACGTCGAGGTAGGCGTAGAGGGGCGAGCCGTCGTCTCTCAGAGCGCGTCCGGCGGGATCGCGCCGCACGTCGACCTCTCCCAGCAGGGCGAAGGGCGTGGGCGTCGTCAGCAGCCCGCCGCTCGCGTCGACGAAGCGCCCGCGCAGATCGACGTCGGCGTAGCCGTCCGAGTCGAGATCCACGAAGGGCGCGGCCACGCGTGAACCCGTGGGGCGCACCAGACCGCGGTCGTCGCGCAGGGCGACGAAGCGGGCGACGCCGGAGGCGAAGGCGGGATCCTGTGTGAAGAGCAGATCGCGGGCGACGCTGAGCGTACCCGGGCCGGCCCCTGCAGCCTCGGGCTCCGCGGAGGCCATCTCGAGGGCCACGGCGCGTATCAAATCTTCCCACTCGGCGCCCGCGCTGCCGCTGGCCTCGATGGTGGAGAGGGCCTTGGTGATGAAGCTCGGCAGCTCCGGGTAGGCCAAGAGCGGCCGCGTGACGCCCAAGGCCAGGCGCAGGGGCCGGTAGCCTTCGCGGGAGGAGATGCGAGCCAAGGCGTCGAGCGCCGCGGGATCCTCGAGCACCCGGGAGATGGCGTCCGCCACGGCTCGCGTCTGCCGGGGCAGCAGCTCGTCAGGCTCGTCATCCGCAGCATGAAGCGGTCGAGTTCGTCCTCGAGGGGCTCGGGCAGCGTGCGGTCGAGCGCGCGCACCAGGCGGTCTCGGCGTGCTGCCAGCGCGGCCAGGCGTGGAGTCGGCGCAAGCTCGGGCCCGGCTCGACCGGCGCAGAGGTCGCGCGTTTGGATCCCGGAGACGTCGCTCGGCAGCTCGCTCGACGCCATGCGCTGGCAGACGACGCGGTAGATCTCCTCGCCGAGCGTGCCGCGCGTCGGCACCACCCGAGTCGTGTCGAATTCACTCGTGCAAGACCCGAGCGTGAACGCCAGCAACAGCGCCCCGGCTCGGAGAGGACGGGACCCAAACATCATCATCGTGCGTCACCCCGCGGAAGTGATGAAGTTAGGGGGAAGCGCCTCCGCAAACAAGGGCGGAGCGAGCAGCGCAGACATTTCGTGTGCGCGTGGACGCCTCGGGAGCCGGGCTGGAAACGGTGTGGCATGACCGGGCGTCGTTGCCTTGTGGGCCTGCCTCCGCTATTCGCAGCCGTGGCCGAGACCTGGACCAACCGCACGCTGCTCGCCTGGGCGCAGGCTGACTTCGCCAAGCGCGGGGTGGACAGCCCGAGGCTCGACGCCGAGCTGCTGCTAGCGGAGGTCCTGGGCCTGAGCCGCGTGCAGCTCTACCTGGATCTGGACCGACCCTTGGCGGGGGAAGAGCTCGAGGGCTTCCGTGAGATGGTCGCGCGTCGGCGTCGACGTGAGCCCGTGGCCTACATCTTGGGGCGCCGCGGCTTCTACGGTCGGGACTTTCACGTCGGCCCCGCCGTGCTCGTGCCTCGACCGGATACGGAGGCGCTGATCGAGCGCGCGCTGCGGCTGCTCGACGAGCAGAGTGAGGCGCAGCTCCTGGATCTGTGCACCGGCAGCGGCGCTCTCGGTGTCACGCTCGCGGCCGAGCGCCCCGGCTGCCGGGTGGACGTGGCGGATCTGTCGGCCGAGGCCCTGGCCATGGCGCGCCTCAACGCGGAGGCCTTGGGCGTCGCCGCACGCATGCGCTTCTTCGAGGGCGACCTCTGCGCTCCTCTCGAGGGTCAGGGACCCTACGAGTTGGTGGTGGTGAATCCTCCCTACATCCCCGCGGAGGAGCTCGGCTCCCTGATGCCCGAGGTCTCGGAGTACGAGCCGCGCGTGGCGCTCGAGGCGGCCGAGGGAGGCCTCGCCTTCTACCGACGCCTGGCCCTCGAGCTGCCGGGCTTCCTGTCTCCGGGCGGGCACGTGTTGATGGAGGTGGGGCAGGGGCAGGCGGGCTGGGTGATGGCTCACTTCGAGTCCACGCTGGGCTTCTCAGAGCTCGCCTGTCATCGAGACTTTGGCGGAGTGGAGCGCGTGGTCGAGGCCACGTATCACCCTCAGGGGTGAGCGATGCGAACGCCTATGTCGCTTTATTGATTCCTCGCGCGAGTGGATCCATGCTGACGTATCGAGGTCAGGACATGGGACGACGTCACGCATGCATCCTCCTCTCGCTCGCCCTAGGCTGCGTGTTCCTCACCCAAAAGGGCCGAGCGGATACGCCTCCGAACGGTCACGCGATGGGATCTGAAGAGCTCCGCCGGGAAGGCACGCCCGAACAGGATCCGTACTTCGACCCCATGTCGGTCCAAGGCCAACGGGCGCGGGGATTCTACGCTTCGGGTCCCTACGTGCGGGTGAAGCACATGGAGGGCTTGGTGCGCTCGGTGCGATCCGCCGATCTCGACGCCGTGGTGATCGATCTGAAGGACGGCGCGGGGCGCGTCACTTATGATACTGAGATCTCCATACTCCAGCCTCAAGTGCGAAACTTTCTGAGGGATCCGCGCGCGCTGGTCGCCGGGCTGAAGCAGGCGGGGATCTACACCATCGCCCGCATCGTCTGCTTCGCGGACCCTCAGCTGCCGAGGCGCTCCCCGGAGCGCGGCATCGTTCACGCTCGCCGTGGCACTCCATGGGTCTCCTGGGGCACGGGCGGCACCTGGCTCGATCCCTACAACGAGGAGAATCACCAGCTCGTGGTTCAGCTGGCGCGCGAGGCCGAGTCCTTTGGCTTCGATGAGATTCAGCTCGACTACGTGCGCTTCCCCGTGGACGAGGGCACCAGCTACGCGCGCTTCCCCGCCCAGGACGAACGCAGCCGCGCCGAGGTGTTGGTCGATCTGCTGCGCGAAGTGGACGCGGCGGTGCATGTGCCGCTGGGCGTCGACGTCTTCGGGCTCACGGCCTTCCGCCGGGGCGACCGCGACGGTCTCGGCCAAGATCTCGAAGCGTTCACACGTTACGTGGAGGTCTTCACGCCCATGCTCTATCTCAACTCCATGCGCTCCTGGCATCGAGGACGCCCTCGTCGCGCCTACGGCCTGGTGCGTCAAGGCGTGAGCGGCCTGCGTGAACGCCTGGGGCCACGACCCGTGATCCGGCCTTTCTTGCAGGCCTTCGAGCGCGGCAGCGAGAACTACGGGCCGGGCTTCATCGCCGAGCAGATCCGAGGCGCCCGCTGGGGCGGCGCCGACGGCTTCCTCTTCTGGCATCCCGGCTCTCGCTACCAGGTGCTACGCCAGGCCATGCGCTCGAGCGCCCGAGGAATAGGCGCGTTTCCGCTGCACGGGCGCGACGCTCAGCGCGCGATTCCGCTCGCGAACGAGGACGGGCGCGAGGCGCGCAGGATCCCCTCCAGCGCCACTAGCACGCCCGCCAACAAGTAGAGCCACGGAGCCAGAGGGCGGGCCGGCATTCGCCCAGTGTCCTGGCTGGCGGTGCTCTGCTCGATCGAGTCTGGGGGGTGATCCGGGCTGAGGTCTCCCTCCTCGGAGGGCGCGACAACGGCGAAGGCGAGGTCCGTGCCTGCGCCCGACTCCGCGCTGCGTACTCGGTAGAGGCCGATCGAGTCCGTGTGGTCGAAGGCGCCATCTCGGTTCACGGGTTGGACCGCGCCGCTGGGTAGCTCCACCTCCAGCTGCTGTCCGGGACGCCCTCGACCCAGCTGCAGCGTGCTGCCCGCGACCACGGTCTCGGGGACGCTCGTGCCGCGCTCCGCGAGCCGCTGGCAGATCTTCAACACCAGAGGCAGGTATCCGGGTTGATATGGAAGATCGCCCAGCCGATCCCCCAAGGACGTGGCCAACACGGCCACGCGTCCGCGTCCCCGCGTCCCCTCCACCAACAGCGGGTGGCCATCCCCCAAGCGGAGCCAGACGCGTGCCCCGGGCTCGATCTGCTCGAGGGGCAGGTAGCGCCCGAGATGCGCCCCCGCGAAGTCCGCCTGTCGCAGGCCGATTGCGCCCTCGCCCAAGCTCAAGCCTGGAGTGGTGGGGGCCGCTCTGGCGGGGCTCAGGCGAGCGGGCAGCAGCGAGCCGAGGCGGCGGTCGAGGGCGCGTGAACGCAGACGCGGTCCGGGAGCGACCCACAGCCCGCCGCCCCCTTCGACGAAGCGCTGCAGGGCCCGTGCGGCCCTCGCGCTGGGCAGGGCGCCCGCGAGGAACACCGCTTGATACCCCCCTGGCAGACGCGAGCGCAGG
>JAADHO010000031.1 GCA_013151775.1 Deltaproteobacteria bacterium
GCCGGCGGCCGCGAGGACGGGGCGCCATGTCCCACGCCGAAGAGCGTCTCCTTGGCGGTTCGCGGTGGCGAGAGGTCTGGATCGGCGCTCGACAGATCGCGAGGCACGCGCGCCGGCGGCGGCATGGGCGCCTCTTGGGTGGCGGCGAGGGCTCGGGGGCTGTGGTTGGGTTTGGGGCGGGACGACGGGCTGCGCTGAAACGGGCTGGGCTCCAGCGGCAGACCCGAGAGCGTGGGGTCACGTCGCTCCCCCCGCGGCTGGGTGGGCCGGCCCTCTTCCTGCGTGGCGCGCGCCGCCGCGAAGAAGGTGCGCAGCTCGGCGATGTCGCCCAGGCGCTTGAAGCTCTCGCCCGAGCGGCTGAGGCGGTCGTCCTCGTCGAGGCTGCCCTCGGTGATGCGCCGCTGCAGCTCCTTCAGTGACCCTAGGTCGAGCTCCTTGCCGTCACCTCGGCGCACCCTCCAGGCGCGCTCCGTCGTTAGGTCGGGGCCGGAGCCCGGACGGAACACTTTGAAGAGATGACCGCAGTTCGTGCACTTGACGGTGGTCCCGCGTGCGGAGACCAAGGTCTCGTCGAACTCGTATTCTGTACCGCAGCGCTCGCAGGTGACGTCCATGGGCCTCGAAGAGCCGCGAGCCTAACCGAGGGGCGCCTCCCTGTCGAAGTGTGAGAGTGCGTTTTCCGGCAGCCCTCGGCAGAAAAGTACCGCGTGATCGCTGCCAGTGGCCTCCGAGGTCGGGCTCGGGTAGGGTGGCGCCCCATGCGTACGGACATCGAACGGTTGGTCGAGGCCGTTGCACAGCGGGTGCAGCTTCGATTGGTGGACGAACTTCGAAGCACTCCTTGCACCGCCACGGCGGAGCAATGCGAGGGCGACGGACTCTGCGCGGCCCGCCGAGCGGGAGACGTGGAGGCGATCCGTCAGGCCGGCGCGAGCCGTGTGGGCGCGTCCCCCGGCGTCGGCTCCGTGCGCCCCGATCTCGCCGGCATGATCGATCACACGCTGCTGCGTCCCGACACCTCCCGGGACGATCTGCGCGCCCTGTGTGAGGACGCGCGGCAGTACTCCTTCGCGTCGGTCTGCGTGAATTCGGCGAACGTCTCCTTCTGCAAGCGTCTGCTCGGCGGCAGCGGGGTGATGACCGTGGCCGTCGTGGGTTTCCCCTTGGGCGCTGCGAGCTGTGAGTCCAAGGCCTTCGAGACGCGCCAGGCGATCCGCGACGGCGCCGACGAGATCGACATGGTGCTGAACATCGGCGCGCTCAAGAGCTGCGACTATCGGCTCGTGTTCGAGGACATCGCCTCGGTGGTCAAGGCCGCCGGCCGACACGCGGTCAAGGTGATCCTCGAGACGGTCGCCCTCGAGCGGGACGAGAAGGTGGTCGCCTGCGCGCTCTCCAAGGCTGCGGGAGCGGCCTTCGTCAAGACCTCCACCGGCTTCGGCGGCGGCGGCGCGACCCTCGAGGACGTGCGCCTGATGCGTCAGATCGTCGGCGACGACATCGGGGTGAAGGCCTCTGGCGGGGTGCACAACGCGGCCGAGGCCGACGCCATGGTCGCGGCCGGCGCGACCCGCATTGGTGCCAGCGCCTCGGTCGCCATTGTCACCGGCAAGCAGAGCGACTCGAACTACTAGGCACGGGCCCGGCGCTTCGGGCTGGACTTGGTCTCCTCTCGGTCTTAAGTGCATGCGCATGACCGTCATGCACGTCACCGATGCGAGCTTCGAGGAGCTGGTTCTGGGCTCGGAGCTCCCCGTTCTAGTCGACCTCTACGCGGACTGGTGCCAGCCCTGCAAGCTGATCGCGCCCTTGGTCGAGAAGCTCGCGAGCGAGTACGCGGGAACGCTCACGGTGGCCAAGGTCAACGTGGACGAGAACCCTGGTCTGGCCCAGGCGTTGCGCGCCCAATCGATCCCCATGCTGGTCGTGATCGACGGCGGGCGCGTGGTGGCGGAGCAGGTCGGCGCCCTGGACGAGGCCGCGCTGCGGAAATTCGTGGAGCCCTTCTTGCCTGCGGCTGCCGACAAGCTCGAGGCGAAGGAGCTGTCGACCCTGCTCAGCGCGGGCCGCGCCCAGGCGGTGGACGTGCGCGACGCGGGCTCCTTCGGGCGCGCCCATCTGCCCGGCGCCATCCACCTGTCGGCGAGCGAGATCGGCGCGCGAGCCAGCGAGCTCAGCGGAGTCGAGGACGGTCGCCTGCGCGTGCTCTACGGGCGCACCGAGGACGAGGCGCGTGACGCGGCGGCGGCGTCGCAAGAGCTGGGCGTGCCCGTGGCGTACCTCGCCGGTGGCATGCTCGGCTGGGAGTCCGAGGGCCTGCCCATCGAGCGCGGCTAGTGGCGCGGAGGCGCTTGCCTCGATTTGGAGAGCGCCCTGCGGTCGAGGCGCGCGCGCCGCGCCAAGTGCGCTTCCATGCCCCCGTGGGCGTGCCCTGCGTGTGGATCGACGCCCGCCCCAGCGTGGACGTCGCACGCCAATTCGCGCGGCGCGTCCAGGCCGCGCGCCGCGTCCACCTGATCGACACGTCGCTCCCCGAGCTCGACACGCGGGCCGCTCTGGGAGAGCGCGTGGTGGAGCTCCTCGAGCATCGTGAGCCGCGGCCGTGGCTGCTCCTCGGGCCCCATGCGGGCGCGTTCTTCGCGCCGAGCCTGGTCGTGCAGATCGGCCCCTCTCCGCTCTTCGCGCTCGATCCAGCCACACGCCTGATCCGCCTCAGCCAAGCACGGCATGAGGTCGCCGACACTCTGGCGCGCGGCCTGACGATTTCGAGGCCTGGAGCGCGCGCGACCTGAGGACTTGTCCCCGGGCATGCGGAGGATTACACCCCGGGGCCCCACGCTGGCCGGCATCGCGGCTGCACCCACCCCTGGACACCGTCCCATGGCTCAAAGCTCAACCCTCGTCCCCGGCCTGGCCGGCATCCCCTGCGCCAAGAGCGCCATCGGCTTCATCGACGGATCGGTCGGGAAGTTGCAGTACCGGGGTTACCCCATCGAGGTGCTGGCCGAGGAGTGCGCCTTCGAGGAAGTGGTCTTCTTGCTCCAGCGTGGCGAGCTGCCTAGCGCCACGGAGCTCGAGGAGTTCCGCGCCGAGATGATCCGCGAGCGCGAGGTCAGCTTCCGTGCGCTGGATGTCTTCGAGCGCCTGCCCGAGCGCACCCACCCCATGACGGCCCTGACCATCGGGGTCTCGACCTTGGGCGGCTATCACGAGGGCGACCACGTCGAAGACCTGGAGCTGCGCCGAGGCATCGCGCTGCGCCTGGTCGCCAAGGTGCCGACTCTGGTCGCCGCGTGGCATCGGATCCGCCAAGGCAAGCGCCCCGTCTCGCCGCGGGCGGATCTGGGGCACGCCGAGAACTTCCTCTACATGCTCGAGGGCGAGCGGCCCGATCCCATGGCGGCCCACGTGGCCGAGGTCGCGTTGGTGCTGCACGCCGAGCACTCCATGAACGCCTCGACCTTCGCGGCGCGTGTCACGGGCTCGACCCTCGCGGATCCCTACGCCGTCGTCTCCTCGGCCATCGGCGCGCTGTCGGGGCGGCTGCACGGCGGCGCCAACGAGCGCGTCTTGGCCATGCTGCGGACCATCCCCGATCGCAGCCCCGAGGGCGTGCGCCGCTGGGCCGAGGACAGGCTCGCCCGGCGCGACAAGATCATGGGCTTCGGCCACCGCGTGTACAAGGTCAAGGATCCTCGCGCCAACATCCTCCAGGGCCTGGCCAGCGGGCTCTTCGCCAAGCTGGGTCGCACACCCATCTACGACCTCGCCGTCGAGCTCGAGGGCCAGATGGAGAAGCTCGTCGGCCACAAGGGCATCTACCCCAACGTCGATTTCTACAGCGGCATCGTCTACGAGAAGCTCGGCATCCCGGTAGATCTCTTCACCCCGGTCTTCGCCGTCTCCCGCGTCTCGGGCTGGCTGGCCCACCTGCTCGAGCAGCTAGAGGACAACCGCATCTTCCGCCCGAGTCAGGTCTGGGTCGGGGAGTCGGATCGCGCCTTCGTGGCGCTCGCCGATCGCTGAGCCTTCGGGTCCTGCGCCTCAGGGCACCCCGTCACAGCCTTGGACCACGCCCTGCTGCACGTTCGGGCGCAGGTGCAGGCGCGCGTCGAGATCGCCCACGGTGACGATTCGGCAGTGGGCGTCGAGCATCACGGCCTCGGCGTGGAAGGGCAGGCGCTCGAGCATGCGGGCCGCGCGCTCGGGCCCGAGCACGAAGGCGGCGGTGGAGAGGGCGTCGGCGTAGAGCCCCGACGGCGCCACCAAGGTGGTCGAGATGGAGCGACGCGCGGGCAGCCCCGTGCGCGGGTCGAGGATGTGGTGCCAGCGTGTCCCTTCGGCGTCGAAGAAGAAGTGCTCGTAGTCGCCCGAGGTGGAGATGGAGCGATCCACGACCTCGAGGAAGGCGAAGTAGTCGCCCTCGCGACGCGGATGCTGGATGCCCACGCGCCAGGGCCGATCGCCGTGCAGCCCGTGCACCTGGACCTGCCCGCCGCCGAAGAGCATGTAGCTCGTGACCCCCGCTCGGCGCAGGATCGCCCCGGCGCGATCGAGGGCGTAGCCCTTGGCGATGCCGCCCGTGCCGATGGTCATGCCGGGTCGCTTCAGGCGCACCGTGTGGGCGTCCTCGTCCAGCTCGATCTGCCGGTAGTCGATCAGCCCGAGGCGTGCGCGCAGCTCAGCGGTCGAGGGCACGACCTGTTCGCCGGGGTGAAAACTATACAGGCCGCGCAGGGCGGCCCAGGAGAGGTCGAAGGCGCCCTCGCTGGCGCGGGAGACCTCGAGCCCCGCCTGGATCACCGCGAAGGTGTCCTCGCCCACGTGGATCGGAGCGCCGCCTGCGTCCCGGTTGATGCGCGAGATCTCGCTCTCGGGCAGCCACTCGCTCAGCACCGTCTCGAGCCGCGCGATCTCGTCGAAGGCGTCGCGGATGGCCGGCTCCGCCACCTCCGCTGGGGTGTTCATCACCTGGATGCGAAAGATCGTCGACATCAGCGGTCGGCTGCGTTCGATGCTCGGCGGCGGCGTGGACGGCGCTGGCGGCGCGGGCGTCTCTGGCGCTGAGCTGGGATCGCTGTGCTGGCCGCAGGCGGCTGCCATCAGCGACAGGCTCGCGAGGGCGCCGAGCAGCCACGGCAGGGCAGGTCGAAGGGCGCGCATGCCAGCGACTCTCGTTTGCGCCGCGCCCGGCGTCAACCGGCTGGGTCACGACGCCAAGAGCGCGATGGCCTTCTTCGAGCGCCGCCGAATGGTGCGCTCGAGTTGCTGCCTTCGAGGAACGCGACCGAGTTCATTCTGCAATTGTGCGAGCTCTTCGCTGAGCACGTCCGGTACACGCTCCGCCATCTCTTGCAGGGTGCGCAACACGAGGGACACACCCACGTCGATGTCCGCTGCGAGCCGAATCCAGCTCGCTCGCGCGAGGGCTCCAGGATCGAACTGCCCACCGATCGCCATGGCCATCGTGTGGTCGAGCTCGTAGGCGCCCGTGCAGACGAGATCGTAGAAGGGCGCTAGCGTCTGACTCTCGTCCTGAGTGCGCAGCATCGACACGTTCTTCGCGTGGGCGTCTGCGTTGTGCACGAGCACGTTGAAGACCACCCAGCGGACGAGCGCGTTCGACGCGGTCAGAGGGTCATCCACCTCCGCGCGGACTCGCTCGAAGACGCGCCTGAGAGAGAGTCCGCCCTCGCTCTCGTACTTGATGTCTGGCGGAAGTCCGCTGGCCTGACACATATCCTGTTGATGAAGGCGCAACACCTCGTCGCCGCGCAGCTCTCGGTCGTAGCGTGTGACGAGCAACATGGGCACGCCGCCCAGACGCACCACAGTGTGCTCGACGACGGGCAGCCCGAGCGCCCTCGCCATGGAGAGCACGATGGCTTCGTTCTCGACCAGACCTTTGAACTCCGCGCTCGGCAGCTTGAGAACGTGCGTGCTCGGTCGACCGTTCAGGGGCACCGCGAGCTCGTCGCCGAGCTTGACCACCGCGAGCTTGTTCTGCGCTCCCGCGAGGCTGAGACGCACGCGGCCACCGGGGCGGAAGAAATTCGCGAAGCCGCCGCTGGTCGCCAACCTCGCGCCGTCATCGTCGCTGAGCAGGAGGTAGTCATCGTCGTCCGCCAACGCCGGGGTCTCGGCCGGATCCGTGATCGACAATGAGCCCGCGCAGTCGGCGCCGAACGCGCGCAGGAACGCGAAGTCGTTGTCGACCGAGATGCCCGCCATGCGGCAGATGCGCGCTCGGGCCCTGGCTTCAGGCAAGAGGTTCGCGAAATAGGACGTCTCCACCTGCCCTTCACGTAGAGGCAGCTCCGTGGCGAGCGCGAAGCTCTTGTCTGCCTCGAGCCAACTCGGCGCATAGGCAAAGCACAACCCACCACTCGCCGCGCGTGTGATCGTGCCCACGTGGCGGCCATAGTGACGAACCACCAGCGTACTCGCGCTCATGTTCTTCTGCCGCGCCGGGGCGTCAGCTCGACGACCAGACCAAAGCGCTCGAGGACCTTGAGCACGCGACCCACTTCGGCCGTCTCCTTGCCTCGCTCAATCTCGGAGAGGAAGCGCGGCCCCACGCCCGCGAGCGCCGCCGCGTCCACCTGGGATAAGCCAGCGGACTTGCGGTGCGCACGAATGAGCGCGCCGAGTTCTCGAGCGTCGCGAATGGCATGCGTCGTCATGATATTCCCGTACGGGATGGTTGTAGGGATGGCGTGCCCGTTCAGGATAAAAACAACCCGTACGGGGTGAATAGCGCGTACGAAGTCGTGTGTCCAGCGAATTATCCCGTACGGGATAATGCTGGGGCAGCTGTAGAAGCGTGGTGCCAAGCGTGGCGTGGCGCCATCGCGGATGCTTTTCCAGCGAGGCGCACTAGGATGCACGTCCCGTGTCCTCCCCCGATCGATCTCAGCGCGCTTTTCCACGTGCCAGCGCCGCGCTCGCGGCCGCGCTCCTGGGCGTCTGCGCCCTGAGCGCCTCGGGGCCCGCCGAGGTGAGGGCCCTAGGAGACGACACGCGCGTCTCCCTGACGGGGCTCGCCTTGGCGGGGCTGCCCGAGCCCTTGCCCACCGCCCGGCGGCGCCTGGCCTGGGAGGTGCACCGTCGCACCAGCG
>JAADHO010000161.1 GCA_013151775.1 Deltaproteobacteria bacterium
CGTGCAGGCCTTCGGCGTCTACGTCACGGCCCACCTCACCTGCTACTACAACCACCTGACCTACGGCACGCTCGACGCCATCGCCAAGTCGTCCCCCCACTCCGTGCCCGTGCTCGAAGATCTCTTCCGCGAGAGCGCCCACGTGTGCGTCTTCAACACCTTCGGCGGCATCCTGCTCTCCCCCGAGTGGGAGGGTCTGGTCGCGCCCCTCGAGGGCACACCGGAAGAGATCGTGACGGGCTGCATGGCCATCGCGCGCGCCCTCGGCTTTGGGCAGTGGGTGCTCCACGACTTCGAGCCGAACAAGCGGCTCGTCATGCGCACATCGAGCAGCTACGAGAGCGTCTACACCCTGCAGCGCCGTGGCGTGGCGGAGAGCCCGATCGAGTATTTCTCGCAGGGCGCCACCCTGGCCATCGCGCAGCTCGCGCACCGCGTCCCGTGGAAGGAGCGCCCGGCGCTCGATCGCGAACTCTACTCGAGCCTGTTTCGCGGGCAGCTGCCTTGGAAGGTGGAGCAGACGCGGAGCCTGGCCATGGGCCACGACTACAGCGAGATCGTCGCTACTCACCGCTGATGACGGGCGAAGACGACGAGGCGTGGCCGCCGGAGCCGGGCCCCGAAGTCTACGAACTCGGACCGCTGCGTATGGAGCGCGCCCACGGCTGCTTCCGTGATCTGACCTGGCGCGTGACGGGACACGAGGCCTTCGACCCCGGCACCTTCAGCCGTCGTTTCGTCGAAGCGGGCCTCGAGGATCGGAGCCGAAGCCCCCTGGTGCGCGAGTTCGTCAGTTCGGAAGGAGATGTGCTCATCTTCATCCCCAAGACCCGCCGCCTGGAGCTGCGCATCTGGGCGGCGCGTCCGTATCCCGAGCGGGGCCCCGCGGCCGCCCACATGCTCGAAGGGCTGGCGAGAGCCATCGAGCAGGCGAGGAACTGACGTTATGGGCGAGCGTCGGCTTGACGGCCCGGTCCGCGGCCGCTAGCTTCCGCAGCCCTTCGCTGGAATTCCCAGTGAACGAAGACTCATCGAGGCATCCCATGGTCAAGGTTCGACTCGCGCGTGCGGGCGCCAAGAAGCGGCCCTACTACCACATCGTGGTTACGGACAAAGAGAACCCGCGGGACGGTAGCTTCCTCGAGCAGCTCGGCACCTACGATCCCAAGCGCCCCGTGAGCGAGGTTCGACTCGACACGCTGCGGCTCGAGTATTGGAAGGGCCAAGGGGCGCAGCTCAGCGAGCGTGTGGCCAAGGTCGCCAAGGCCTACGCCAAGGCCATGGCCGCTGCCGCTTCGGCCAGCTGACTTCGCGCTTCATGACCAGTCACGAAGACAGCGCGTCCGACGACTCCGGCTCGGAGGACTCCGTCACGGATCTGATGATCTACCTGGCGAGGCAGCTCGTCGATGAGCCGGACGCCGTCGAGGTGGAGGCCATCGAGGGCGATCGCGCCATCGTCTACGAGCTCACCGTGGCCCCGGACGATCTCGGCAAGGTGATCGGCCGCGACGGACGCACGGCTCGCGCTCTGCGCGCGCTACTGACGGCGGCCTCGTCGAAGGTGCGCAAGCGATCCTTGCTCGAGATCCTCGAGTAGCCATGGCCGAAGACGAGGCGGACGCCGCCTTCATCGTGCTCGCGGTGGTGGGTCGTCCCCACGGCGTGGGGGGCGCCGTGCGCGCGCGCCCCTTCTCCGAAAGCGACCTGCTGCTCGAGAGCGACGCGCTGACCCTGCGCCTGGCCGATGGCAGCGCGCGGACCACGCGGGTGCTGCACGTCCATCCCACGGGTAAGGGCATGCTGGTCTTGAAGCTCGAGGGCGTGTCGACTCGGGAGGACGCCGAGTCGCTCACGGGCCTGGAGCTGGGGGTCCCGCGCTCGGCGCTGCCGGCGCTCGAGGACGGCGAGTTTTATCTCGCGGATCTACCCGGCATGTCGGTGCTGAACGCGGCCGGTGAGGCGCTGGGGCGAGTCGACGAGGTGCTCTCTTATCCCACCATCGACTGCGCTCTGGTGCGGCTGGATGGCCGGCGTGTGGAGATCCCCCTGTGTGAGCCTTGGCTGCTCGACGTCGACTCGACGCGGCGCGTGATCCAGGTGGGCGATCTTCAGGATCTCGATCACGGGGCGGCCTGAGTGCGCTTCGAGATCCTCACGCTCTTCCCGGAGATCTTCGACTCCTTCTTGGGCAGCGGGCTGCTCAGCAAGGCCCAGACCTCCGGGGTGATCGAGCTGGAGCGCGTGTCGCCGCGTGATTTCGCCACGGACAAGCACCGCTCGGTGGACGACGCCCCCTACGGCGGCGGCAGCGGCATGGTGATGCGCCCCGAGCCGCTGATGGCGGCGCTCGAGGCATTGGACGCGGCCCGCGCCGGGGCGCCCACTCGACGCGTGCTGCTGACGCCCCAGGGCGCGCCCTTCACCCAGGCTTCCGCACAGCGCCTCTCCCGTGAGCCCTGCCTGACCTTGGTCTGCGGGCGCTACGAGGGGGTGGACGAGCGCGTGCGGGCGCGCATGCACGAGGAACTCTCCCTCGGTGACTTCGTGCTGCTCGGGGGCGAGGTGGCGGCCATGGCGGTGCTCGAGGCGGTGGCCCGGCTGCTGCCCGGCGTGCTCGGCAACAGCGCCTCCGTGGAGGACGAGTCGCACGTGGCGGGGCTGCTCGAGTACCCGCAGTACACGCGCCCCGCGGAGTACCGTGGTGACGCCGTGCCCGCGGTGCTGCTCTCGGGAGACCACGGCGCCATCGCCCGCTGGAGACGCACGCAGTCGCTGCTGCGCACGCGCGCGCGCAGGCCCGATCTGTGGGAGGCGCTCGACCTCGGACCTGAGGACCAGAGCCTGCTGGCGGATCTGAAGCGTGAGGAGAACTAGCATGCGCGTCGCCTTGGCCCTGGTGCATCACCCCGTGCGCGACCGCTTGGGCGATGTGGTCGCCAGCGCCGTGACCAACCTCGACGTGCACGACATCGCCCGCTCGTGTCGCACCTACGATCTCGCCCGCTACTACATCGTCTCGCCCATCGAGGCCCAGTGGCGCGTGGTGGAGCGCATCGTGGAGCACTGGACCGAGGGTGCAGGGCGCGTCCGCGTGCCCCAGCGTGGGGAGGCGCTGAGTCGCGTCGAGCTGGCGCCGTCTCTGGCCAAGGCCCAGTCGCGCGCGGCCGAGCTCTTCGGCGCGACGCCGCGGCTCTTGGCCACCGGCGCGAAGCCCGCCCCCGAGACGCCCCTCTGCTCCTACGACGAGGCGCGCGCGCTGCTGGCCGAGGACGCGCCCCTGCTCTTGGTCTTCGGCACGGGGCATGGTCTCGCGGCGTCCGCCGTGGCTCAGTGTGGCGGGTCCCTGCCGCCGATTCGTCCCCACAGCTACAACCACCTGTCGGTTCGGGCGGCCGTGGCGATCACCCTCGACCGACTCTTTGGCGATGGCTGCGTTGACGACCCCATGGGCCCGTGCTAGCCATGCGTCCCCTTTTTCGAGAGCCCATTCCATGAGCAACACCGTCCCCGAGATTCAGGCCATCGAAGCGCGCCACCTGCGCGAAGTCCCTCCCTTTCGTCCCGGCGACACGGTGCGCGTGCATTTC
The DNA here is from genome assembly GCA_013151775.1 of Deltaproteobacteria bacterium. GTDB lineage: Bacteria > Myxococcota_A > Polyangia > Polyangiales > Houyiibacteriaceae > JAADHO01. The sequence goes on from JAADHO010000161.1 coordinate 3,591, forward strand.
CGCATCCGCGAGGGCGAGAAAGAGCGCATTCAGGTCTTCCAGGGGGTGGTGATCAGCCGCACGGGTGGCGGCATCCGCTCCACCTTCACGGTGCGCAAGGTCAGCTATGGCGTGGGCGTGGAGCGCATCTTCCCCGTGCACTCGCCGCGAGTCGAGAAGGTGGAGATCTCCGCCCGTGGCCACGTGCGCCGCGCGAAGCTGTATTACCTGCGCGAGCTGCGCGGCAAGAAGGCGCGCCTGCGCGCGAGCAAGCGCGAGTCCGCGGATCGCGTGGTCCGCGCCCACCGCTGACGCCTGCTGCGACACGCGAGCGCGAGCCCCTCGGTCCAGCGGACAGGGGGGCTCTTCGCGTCTGCTAGCCCGAGCCTCATGCGGCTCAGCGCTCTTCGCCGAAGACCTCCGCCTCGAAGCGCTCCACGCATGTCTGGGGATCGCGGTGCGCGTCCGGGGCCAAGCCGGCCTTGCGGCAGGTCTGCTCGAGGAAGGTCTCGACGCTCCACGCCCGCTCCGCGGCGACCTGAGGCAAGAGCACGCCTCGGCGTGATCCGCGGGACACCACCAGCCCGTGGCGGCCCACCACGATGGCCCCCGGCGTGCGCGGGTCGACGCGCTCGGGTGGAGTCAGAGCGCTGATGTCCAGGCGCAGACCCGACAGCTCCTCGGGCGTCACGGGCGTGAAGCGTGGGTCACGCGCCGCGGCCGCCGCGGCCATCTCGACCACGGCCTCGGACAGGGGGCTGCGCGCGTCGAGCCCGCCGATGCAGCCGCGCAGGCTGCCGTCCGCCTGCGACAAGGTGACGAAGCAGGCTCGAGGCTCTCGCAGCTCGGGATCGGGACTCGCCGCCGAAGGTGGGTCGCCGCCGCTGCAGGAGGCCGCCACGGAGGCGCGGGCGAGCTGAAGCAGACGCTGACGTTGGTCGGGGCTCAGCACTCCCCCACGATGCTCACGCGGGCAGAATCGTCAATGGCGACTCCACGAAGCGCTGCGTGCCGGGCTCGTGCACCCACAGCCTGCGGCCCGCGAGGCGCCCCTGCTTCACACTGACGACCAGGAAGGCGCAGGGCCACATCAAGGCGCCGTCGCGCGCGAAGGTCGCCGCGTCCTCGTCCGAGAAGTAGTCTCCGGCGTCGCAGTGGGAGTGGTAGATCACCTTCACCGGTCGCCCCTCGGCCTCGGCCGCGTCGAAGATGCGTGCGGCTCGCAGCTCGTCGATCTTGAAGTAGGTCGTGGCCGTGCGGGGGAAGGTCTCGGGATCGAGCGCGTGGTAGCGGTTCGCTAGGTTGGGCTCTCTGCTCGCCGCGTCGAGCAGCGCGGGCGTCTCGGCCGGCCCCATCAGGAAGCCGCAGCTCTCCTCCGGGTAGCAGCGCAGGGCGTCCTCTTCGACCTGCGCGAGGACGGGCGCCGGGACCTCTAGTTCACCGCGCAGCCAGGCGCGCTCGTCACCACTCATAGTGCTTCTCCCAGCGCTGGGGCGCGAAGTAGCGATCGCCGCGATCCGGCGCCAGCGTCACCACGCAGCCGCGGCCGATGCGCTTGGCCAAGGTCAGAGCGCCGAACACGTTGGCGCCGGTGGAGTGACCCACGTGCAGGCCCTCGTCCGCCGCGATGCGATCCGACATATCCCAGCCGTCCTCGGTCTCCACGGGCAGGATCTCGTCGGGCAGTCCGGCGTCGAAGATCGGCGGCACGATGGAGCTGCCCATATGCTTCAAGCCTTCGAGGCCGTGGAAGGGTTGGGCCGGCTCCACGGCCACGCAGGTGATGGGCCGGGAGTGCTGCTTCAGGCGTCGGGTCGTGCCCATCATGGTGCCGCTGGTGCCGAGGCCGGTGACGAAGTGAGTGATGCGGTCTCCGACCTGCTCGAGGATCTCCGCGCCCGTGCCGAGGAAGTGCGCCTTGGGGTTGGATGGGTTGGCGTACTGGTCGGGATAGAAGTAGCGCTCGGGCTCGGCCTCGACCAGCGCCTTGCAGTGGCGGATGGCTCCGTCGGAGCCCTCCATGGGGTCGCTGAAGACAAGCTCGGTCCCGTAGGCGCGGGTGATGTCCTTGCGCGCCTGCGACACGTTCTCGGGCATCACGAGCTGCACGCGGTAGCCGAGGGCGGCGCCGAACAGGCTGTAGGCGACGCCCGTGTTGCCGCTGGTGGAGTCGATCAGCACGCGATCCTTGGTCAAGCGGCCGTCGGCGATGGCGTCGAGCATCATCTGGCGTGCGGGGCGATCCTTCACCGAGCCGCCGGGGTTGGCGTACTCGAGCTTCAGGTAGATCTGCACCTCGGGCGTCTCGCGCTCGAGGCTGCGCAGGCGCACCATGGGCGTGTGTCCGACGGCGTCGACGATGGACTCGATTCGGCGATGGCGCATCAGTCGGCGGTCTCCAGGTCAGCGAGCAGCTGTGGGTCGAGTGCGCCGGGTGTTCCGAGCTGGAGCGCGCCCTTCAGGGCCTCGACGGCGGCAAAGGCGCCGCACAGCGCGTCCGCGACGGGATCTCCCTCCTCACTCGGCAAGCTCAACGCCAGGGCAGCTTCCAAGGCCGATCCAGGGCGCAACCCCGCGCGCACGAGGTAGTCCGCGGCGATGGCCCCGGCGCGAGTCGAGGGCGCGTCGAAGCGAGCCCCGAGCAGCCGGAGTTGGCCGTCCGCCCCGATCTCGTGAAGCAGGAGCTGGCGCGCGAAACGTTGGCGCTCCTGCGGGCTGAGGCTGGCGTCAGCCACCGGCGATGGCGGGGATGATGCTGAGGGTGTCGCCGTCTGCGAGCGGTGTGTCGAGGCCGTCGAGGAAGCGGATGTCCTCGTCGTTGGCGTAGAGGTTCACGAAGCGCCTCACGCCCTTGTCGTCGAGCAGGCGATCCTTCAAGCCCGGGTGGGCCGCCTCGAGGGCGTCGATCACGGCGGCCACCTTGGCGCCGTCGACCTGCACCTCGTCCTCTCCGTCGGTGAGGGATCGCAGGGGTGTGGGAATGCGAACGGTTATGGACATGGGGTCTCCTGGGTCGAGGGTGTAGAGCACGGGATGTAGCGAGAGAGCTTCAGGTCGACGACTTGGCCCTGGCATAGGGGGCAGTCGGGGCGCGGGCGCACGCGGCTCTGGCGCAGCCGGCCGCGCAGAGCGTCGTAGGAGTAGAGCCGGCCCGCGGCCGAGTCGCCGCGTCGCAGCAGCGCGAGCGCGAGGGACGCCTCGAGGGCGCCGATCACGCCCACCACCGGGCC
>JAADHO010000180.1 GCA_013151775.1 Deltaproteobacteria bacterium
CAGGCCGCGCTCGAGCAGCTCGTGGCCGCCGACGACGTCCCGGCCGCGCCGGCCGCGCCGCCCACGGCCCCGGAGACCACGGATTCCCAGGGCACGGACGGCAGTGAGGCGGCGGCTCGCGAGCTCGAGCCCAGCTCGGCAGAGAACGAGAACTCGGCGCCCGAGGTCGACGCGGCGCCCGAGAGCGCGCCGGAGCTCGACGCGGCGCCCAGGCCCAGCCCGAACCCCAAGCGCTCGGAGCATGGGGCGGATTGGATCATCTACGCGCTCGCCGCCGCAGTGCTCGCCCTGAGCGCAGCGAGCCTAATTTGGCTCTTTGGCAGCAACTAGCGGCCAACTTTGACCTACGCGGCCTATGGGTAGCGGTAGAAGCCTTCACCGCTCTTGCGCCCGAGCTTGCCGGCGCGGACCATCTGCCGCAGCAGCGCCGGAGGCCTGAACTGCTCACCGAGCTCCGCGAAGAGGTGCTCCATGATCGACAGGCGCACGTCGAGCCCCACGAGGTCCGTGAGCCTCAACGGACCCATGGGGTGGCGGTAGCCAAGCTCCATGGCCTTGTCGATATCCGCCGGAGTCGCGACCCCCTGCTCGAGCATGCGGATCGCCTCACAACCCAAGATGATGCCGAGCCGGCTGGTAGCGAATCCAGGCCAGTCGCGCACGACGATGGGCTGCTTGCCCAGGCGCTCACCGAAGGCCGTGGCCCGCGCGATGGCCTCGTCCGAGCTGCGCAGGCCGCGCACCACCTCGAGCAGCTTCATCACGGGCACGGGGTTGAAGAAGTGCATGCCGACCACGCGCTCCGGTCGTGAGGTGGCGGCCGCGATCTCCGTGACGCTCAGGCTCGAGGTGTTGGTCGCGAGCAGCGCGTGATCAGGAGCAGAGCGGTCGAGCGCCTCGAAGGTCTCGAGCTTCAGCGCCATGATCTCGGGGATCGCCTCCACCACCAGGTCCGCGTCCTGCACGGCGTCCTCGAGTGACGTGGTGGTCACGACGCGCGCACGCACGGCGTCGGCGTCCTCTTGGCTCAGCGTCTGCTTCTTCACGAAGCGGGCGAGGCTCTTGTCGATGGCCGCGAGCCCTGCCTCGAGGGCGGGCTCGGCGACGTCGCGCATGACCACACCGACTCCCGCCATGGCACAAACCTGCGCCACGCCATGGCCCATGGTTCCCGCCCCGAGGACGGCCACCCGTTCGATCTTCTCAGCTTCCATCCGCGCTCACTCTGGTGTCGGGACGGTCAGCCCCGAGGCGTCGGACTCTACCACCGCGGAGCCCGGACCTGTAGGTGCCGGATGCGGCGGCGGATCCGCGCCCCGCTCACGTCGCTCCGCTGTGGCCGGCGCGGCGCCGAGATCGAAGCCCAGCGCGAGCTGAAACGCAGGCCCGAAGCCGTAACGATGGAGCTGATCATACATGAGCGTGAATCCGGCCTGAGCGCGAACGAAGAGCCCGCCCGGACCGTGCACGGTGGTGCCAAAAGCGTAGACGATGCCGGGCTTGCTGCTCAGCCTCGCGCCGGGCCCGGGCTCGTCGTCGAAGCCGACGTTGGTGAGCGCGTTCTGCACCGAACCCTGAACGAAGAGCTCGAGGTAGGAGTTCAGGGCGAGGTTGCCGCCGAAGGTCACGACGTAGAACCAATGTCCTTCGCGCCCCGTCTCCACTACATGGTACGGGGGTCCGAGCCCGGGACCGAAGCGGTAGTCGGTGCTGGTGAGACCGTCGTCGCGCTCCCAGACGGCATAGGGGACGCTGACGTAGCTCAGCGCGATGCCCCCGCCGACGCCCCAGGCAAATTTGCGCGTGCGACCGAAGCGCCTGCCATAGTGAAACGCCACGTTCGGGCCGCCTCCATAGAGCCGCTGCCCGCGGATGGTCGCCGAGCCCTCAGCCGTCTCGCGAGAAAACCTGGTGTGGGCCAACACACCTTGAGCGCCCAACGTCAGATGCGGCACGAGGACGACCCGGACCTGTCCGCCGAATTCCAGGGTCGGTGCCTGGAGCGCGGGGTCACCCGGCTCCGGATATTCCTCCGGATCCGTCCGCCCGAAGTTGGCCACGCCCTGGACCTCGACGCGCCCGCGCAGCTGTTGCGAGAGCGTGCTCGGCGCGGGCATGGGCACGAACGCGACCCGCTCGAAGCGCGTGCTCGGAGGCCCCGGGACGATGCAGCCCGAGAGCACGAGACCGACCGCCAGCGCACTCCCCCATCGAACACGAGCCATCCTTCCTCCTCGTCGGGGTCAGCTGTCCAGCGGACCCGGTGCTCCAGCAGACCCGGGGGCAAGTGTAGCCCCAGCACCGCACTCCCGGTAGGGCGACTACTGCTTGGTCGGGTCGTCAGGCAGTACGCCTCGCGGCGCTCCCAGTTCGACGCCGACGGTGAACTGAAGCGTGCCCCAGCTGGAAGAGCCGACATAGAACTGCTCGAAGCCGATGGGGAATCCGTATTGGGCGCGCAGCAGCAGGCCGCCCGGGACATGCCCCGTGACGCCGAGGAAGGGCACCGCACCGACCTCTCCGGCCGAGATGGTGGAGCCGCTGCGCTGCGTGTCGTCGAAGCCGATGTTGGTCATGGAGTTCTGGATCGAGACGCCGCCGAAGAGATCCACGTAGTCGTTGAGCCCGAGGGTGCCTCCAATGGAGAAGTTGACCAGCCCTCGGATGTCGCGCCCGGACTCGATGAGGTGGTAGTTCCCGGCGTCGGTGTCGATCAGTTCATCGAGGCTGGTGCCGCCATCGTTCCTCTCCCATACGCTGTAGGGCACGCTGACGAAGCTCAGCGCCAACCCCATGCCGAAGCCCCAGCTCATATGCCCCGTGTTGATGGGTCCACCGAAGTGCAGAGAGACGTTCGGTCCGAACCCGAAGAGGCTCTTGTTCTCCATCGGCGGCGTCCCGAGGGCCGTCGCCTGAGACATGCTCGAGTGGGCGTAGACGGCCTGCGTGCCCACGGCGAAGTGGCGACCGATGGCGAAGCGCGCCTGCCCGCTGAACTGCGTACGCGCGGCGCGAAGGGCCGGATCGCCCACCTGAGGCGTGAAGTCCGTGTTCACGTCGCCCGTGGAGACCTCCCCCGTCAGCTCGACGCCACCGCGCACGGCCTGGGTCAAGGAGTCTCCCCGGGGTGTTGGCACGAAGGCCGCACGACGAAAGCGGGTCTGGGGTGTGCAACCGGCGAGCAGGGCGAGGCCCAGCACGAACGCCAGCGCACGCTGCGACGACAAGTAAAGTTCCTTCATGGCTCCTCCTAAGAGTCGAAGCGAGAACCTAGCAGCTTCCGTGCCAGCGTCGGCACGCGCAACAAAAACAGCCTCTCGCCGCTCGCCGCGCAGGTCACGACGCGGAAGTGCGCACGGACGGTCGCACATGTGGCGAAATCGCCACAGCTCCATCAGCCGGACGGGAGCAGCCCGTGGAGATTGAAGTCGAGCACGGCGAGGGCCGCGCGATCGACGTCGAAGTGGTCGTCCTCGGCCATCACATACTGCTCCATCAGCTGCTTCACGGAGCCGAGCACACAGATGGCCGCCACCTCCGTGTCGATGGGACGCAAGAGGCCCACGCGGCGACCCTCCTCGAGGGCGAGGCGGATGTAGCGCAGGAGCTTCTGATAGAAGAGGCGAAGGCGCACGTCCACCTCATCGCCGAGGCCCACAGCCTCGCGAATGATGATCGTCGACAGCAGGCGATTGTCCGCCACGGTGCGCAAGACCCGGTGCACGATGGTGTCGAGCTGTACGCTCAGAGGCGGCGCGCCCTCCTTGCGATCGACTCCCACGATGCTGGCGCGCAGCTCGACCAAGAGCCGGTCGAGCAGCTCGAGGAAGATCGCGCTCTTGCCCTCGAAATACAGATAGAAGGTGCCGCGCGCGATGCCCGCAGCCTGGATGATGTCCGCGACGGTGGTCTGGTGAAATCCCTTCTCACCGAAGGTCCGCAGAGCCGCCTCGAGGATCGCGCTGCGGCGGTTCTCGCGCCGAGCCTCCGCCCTCAGCGTGCGTCCGTCCACCTGCCCCCTCATCAGCTGCACTCCCGCGCGGCGCGCTCGTCCAGCCAGGCGTCGACGCGCGCGGCGATCACCGAGCGCACGTGCTCCACCAGCTCGGGGATCTGCGCGTCGCAATACAGTCGATTCATCCACTGCATCTGATCCGGGCGCCAGACCTTCTGCATGGCCATCATGGCGGCCCACGCGATGCCGCTGAGCAACAGCTCCTTGGCGTTCTCGACGGCGCTCAGGGGCGGCGTCTCTTGCTGAATCCGCATGTCCATCAGGCCATCAACTCCAACGCGCCGGGGAGCACCTCGATGGACTCGATGCAGAGCCGCATGACCTCACCATCGACCATCACGTCCTGCTCGCGAGGGTCTACGAACTCGACGCGCTTCGATCGACACTGCTCCACGTCCGGGTGATCGACATGGGTCCCAGTGAAGATCCGCGGAAACGTCCCCAACAGGCCACGTCTGCTAAGACCGCCTGCACGGATCACGTCGACCTCCCCGTCGGTGGGATCAGCGTCGGGCGCCATCATCATGGTGCCGCCCGTGTAGCGGCTGTTGGAGAAAGAGAGGAAGACCGCCGGGCGCTCGTCCACGTCGCCTCCGTCGAGGCGAATGGCGTCGACGGGGTGTTTCAATCGGATCACTTCGATGCACACCGCGGCGACATAGCCCGCGCTGCCGAGCGCCTTGAAGCGCCGATTCATCAGGCCACCGGCGGCGGCCGTGAAGCCGAGCCCGAGGATGTTGATGTAGTGCAGGACGCCATCCTTATGGCGCACCTCGATCACATCCACGGCGCGTCGGCGCCGGCTGCTGAGGGCGTCGAAGGCCGCCTCCTCGCTGGTGATGCCGAAGTCGCGCAGGAAGGAGTTCCCCGTGCCGAGGGGCAAGATGCCGAGCACGGGCTTGTCGTCAGCCGAAGCGCGCGGAAAGAGCCCGTTGACGACCTCATAGCTCGTCCCGTCACCACCGAAGGCGAGGAAATGACGCGCACCTCGCTCCCACGCCTCGGCGGCCAGCTCCGTGGCGTGACCCGCGGCGTGGGTGAAGTGCACCTCGAGCTCGAGGCCGTGATCGCGCAGTCGGTCGAGGGCTACGTCCGCGCGAGAGCGACAGCGCCCTCCCCCGGCGGCTCCGTTGACGATGGCGACGAATGGCTCGCTGTTGTTGTTGTCGTCCACGCTGAACCCCCGCTCAAAGACGAATGATCGATTCCAGGGAGGCCTTCTCCCTCAGCTCGCCCGCCAGCACGGCGCGCTTCACCTTCATGGACGCCGTGCGCGGGAACTCGTCGTCCCAACGCAAGATGCCCGTCACACGTTTGAAGTCCGGCAGGCGCTTGTTGCGCTGCTCGAGCTGCGATTGCAGCCCACGCTCGGCGCCCTGCACCACGGCGATCAGCCCCTCGTCCGTGAGCGGAACGCCTGGCCACACGTAGCCCGTGGCGAAGACCGCGAGCTCATCGCAGGGCAAGCCGTCGAAGGCGCCCTCGATGTCCTCGGGGTAGATGTTCTTCCCGCCGGGCGTGACGATCATGTTCTTGCTGCGGCCCACGAGGTGCAGATGTCCCGATGGGTCGAGCCAGCCGAGGTCGCCGGTCTTCAGCCATCCGTCGTGGAGCACCTCGGCCGTCTGCTCGGGATCATCGAGGTAGCCATCGAAGACGGTGGGGCTCTTGGCCCAGACCTCGCCGATGCCGCTCTCGGGATCGGGCGAGCGGATCTCGAGCTCCACGCCGTCGAGCGGCCGCCCCACGGAGTCTGCGCGGAAGGGCGCCAGATCATTCACGGTGAGCACGGTGCAGGCTTCCGTCAGGCCGTAGCCGATCACCACGGGGATGCCCAGGTCGTAGAAGAAGCGCGCACGCGCCGGATCGACGAAGGCGCCGCCACAAAAGAGCATCTTCAACGTACCGCCGAAGGCGTCGTGCACGGGCTTGAGCAGGCTGCGGCTCAGCGCGTGGCGCGGCTTGTCCAAGGTGGCGCGCACGTTGATGCCGACGAGGGCGTCGAAGAGACGCTTGGTCAGCGGCCCCGCCTCATCCTGTTTTTCGCGGATGCGACGCTCGAAGGCCTCGAGCAAGAGCGGCACCACGGCCATGTGGGTGATGCCGGCCTTGCGCAGCGTGTAGTTCACCATCTCGGGCCGCAGAGCGCGCTGATGCACGATGGTCGCGCCGCTCGCGAAGGGTCCGACGAAGCCGACCATGAAGTCGATGGCGTGGTTGGTCGGGAGGATCGAGAAGTAGCGATCGCCCACGTCCATGGGGAAGATGTCCGAGAGCATGCGGAACTGCTCGAGGTAGTTCGCGTGGGTGAGCACGCAACCCTTGGGATCGCCGCCCGTGCCCGAGGAGTAGACCAGGGTCGCCTGATCGGCGCGCTCGCGAGCGACGTGCTCACCGGCCACGACATCCCGCGGCAGGTCTTCGAAGCGCGTGGCGGCCCCGAGCTCCGCGCCTTCGGGAGCGTCCGTGACCCACACATGCTGCGCGTCGGCCTCGCCCCCGAGCTTTCGCCACTCACCATATTCGGTGATCAAGAGCTGCGGCTTGGCGTGGGCCAAGAGCGCGCGCTGCTCGTCGCCCTTCAGCTTGTAGTCGATGGGCACGAGCACGGCGCCGCGCAGGAAGGTGGCCGTGGCGCTCAGCAGCCAGGTCGGCTGATTGCTCATCAGCATGGCGACGCGGTCGCCCGCGCCGACACCGAGCTCCTGCATGGCGCGCGTGAGCGCGTCGACCTCACGCTTGGCCTCGAGGTAGCTGAGCCTGCCGGACTCGCGCTTGCGGTTGTACTCGACGAAGGCCGTCTCGCTCTTGTAGGTCAGCAGCGAGTCGTAGAGCAGCTCACCCAAGCTCGGATACGCGTCGGGGTGGATCATAGGCGCCTCTCGATCACCTCGGCGAGACCACCGAAGGTGTTGACGCCCTGGATCTCGTAGTCGGGGATCTCGACCTCGAACTCTTCTTCGAGATCCGTCAGCAGCTCCATGGCCTGGTAGCTGTCGATGCCGAGTTTTTCGAACAGGTCATCCTCAGGGGTGAGACCCGAGGTGTCCTTCTCGAAGCGGCGGGCGGCGAGCTCGAGCAGGCGGGGGACGAGGTGTTTGGCGTCAGTCATGATCTCTGGGGCTGGTCGGTGAAATCAGGGCAGATAGGGGCGGACAGAGTCGTCCTCTACGAATTTGCGCAGCGCCGCCGAGACGACGTCGGAGCCGAGCATCTCGATGAAGAGGTCGCGCTCACGTGCGAGCTCCTCCCGCGGCAGAGGTTTGGTGAAACGCTTGGCGGCGGCGGTGGTGGCAGCGTCGAAGCGGGCGGCCTGCTCGGCGACCTTCTTGGCCACCTCGAGCCCGCGACCTCGGGCCACGACCTGGGAGACGAGGCCCACATCCTGCGCCTTCTTGGCGTTGATGGAGCGGCCCGTGAAGAGGATGTCGCGGATCACGGCATTGCCCACGTCGCGCTTCAAGCGCGGGATGCCGCCGAAGCCGGGGACGAGACCGAGGCGCAGCTCGGGGAAGGCGAAGCGCGTGCTCTTCTCGGCCACGAGCACATCGCAGCAGAGGGCGAGCTCGAAGCCGCCACCGAAGCAGAAGCCGTGCAGCGCGCCGATGGTCGTCACGGGCGCCATGTCGATGGCGTCGAAGGCGGCGTGGATGCGGTCGATGAAGTCGCGCGCCTCGGCGGCCACGCGAAGCCGGCTCGCGCCCTCCCCCGCGCGCGACATCAAGCCGCCGTGCAGCTCCGCCAAGTCGGCGCCCGCGCAGAAGCCACGGGAGACCGAGCTGTGGAAGATGGCCGCGCGCACGCGATCGCCCGGACGGCTTAGCAAGCGCGCCACGATCTCGAGCTCGGCGAGCGCCGTGGTGCCTATCTCGTTGCACGGCTCGCGGTGCAGCGTGACGAGCAGCGTCTCACCCTCGAGGGTGGTCGACAGGGCCTCACCGCGAAACTCGAAGCTCGCGGGAGCCGTGCGCGGGATCGCCTCCTCGACCAGCGTCCCGACCTTGCGTGCGAGCAGGCGCGCCTGCCATGGCAGGGGCACTCTCATGCGTGCCCCACCCGCTCCACGATAGCCTGCACCGCGGGCGGTAGGGTCGGCAGATGATCCCAAGGATCGCCATCGCCTCCGAGGCCTTCGGCGAAGGGAAAGTCGGCATGCTGCTCGCGCACGCGATCGACCAAGACCATGCCCATCTCACCCATCCGGCGCAGGTTCTGCACGTAGCAGCGATCGATGCCATCACGCACCTCGGCCGCACGCGGGATCAGATCGCGCAGCGTCTCGTAGAGGTGCTGTTCGAGCTCTTCGTCTTCGACCTCGAGGGCGAGCTCGGGCTGACCGCGATCGATCATCAGGTTGCGAATGCGCTCGTCCATGGTGATGCCCGCGGAGGCCACGCCGCCGGCCATGCTCGTGACGATGGCGTGGTAGCGCGACGAGACCATGTAGCTCGCCTGACGCATGACGCTGACCATCTCGTACATGTCGTGCTCGTCCGAGACGATGATCGGGTGGCCGCCACCGAGCTCCAAGCTCAGCGCCTCGCAGGCGCGACGGTCGAGCTGCTCGGAGCCGATCATCACGGGGAAGATGTCGAACTCCGCCTGAACTCTGCGCACGGCGCCGGCGATGGCGGCGATGTACGCGGCCTGCCTGCGATCCACGTCGGCGCCCGAGGCGTGGAAGTAGACCGAGCCGTAGTGGGCGTCGTCCTCCTCGTCGTCGAGGGCGTTGACCAGGGCGCGCGGCACGTTGGGCTTCACCGGCCACCAGAAGGGGTTGATGGGACACAAGGCGAGCACTGGCGTCTCGCCATCCCAGCCGGCGTCCTGCAGGATCTTTCGGCCCACCTCGGGCGGCGCCGGGTCGAAGGTCCACGCCGTGTCCGTGCCCGAGCGCGACGCCACGCCGAGCTCCGCCAGCACCTCGCGCGAAGCCTCGTTGCGCGTGATGATCAGCGCGTCCTGACAGTAGCGCCGCACCATGCTCGCGAGGGACGCGTCCATGTTCCCGGCCTCGCCTCCATAACCCACGGCGAGCTTCTGCTCCGCCGCGGCGAGCCCGAGGGCGCCGACCATCATGGTCGACAGAGCGTTGGCGAACTTGCTCTTGAACATGGAGCCTTCGCAGGCGATCACGCCATGCTGCTGATGCACTGTGTCGAACAGGAAGCGCGGGAAGATCTTGGGCAAGAGCAGCTGCCGCACGGTGCGGAAGTAGCCGCGCGTCAGCTCGAGGTCGAGGCTGAGGATCGACATCTCCACGTGCTCGTCACCGAAGAGGTGACGGAACTGCCGGATCATCTCCTCGACGCGCACGTCCGCGCCCGTGTTGCGCGTACCGCTGTAACCAGCGAGCAGCAGCTTCAGCGGCACGCCGGGCTGCCAGCGCTGCCCGGCGTCGAGGGCGTAGCGACTCGCCGCGAGCTCGATCAGGCCCGCCATGGAGTGGGAGAGCAGGCGGTCGGCGTCGAGGTGGCCCTTGGCGCGATCGTAGACCTGCTTGGCCACGTCCTTGAAGACGCGCAAGAGTCCATCGTCCTCGGGCGCGGGCGGCGCCTTCACCTCGGGCTGAATGTCCCTGCTGCGCGGACGGTAGACACGCACGCGGCGACTCGTCGTGCCGGGCATCAGGCCGCCTCCTCGACGCGCGCGGGCGGCAGCGGACGATAGGGGTAGCGATAGCCGACGCCCTTGGCGTAGCGGTAGAGAGCGCCCGCGTACTCGGTGAAGGGCGTGGGCGCCATGCCCACCTCTTTCACGGCGCGGCTGTTGTCGAAGACCGTGTCGTAGGTGATGTAGGGCAGGAAGACCTTGAAGAGCGAGCCCACGAGGGTGAGCGTGTTGCGCCGCTTCATGCTCGCGAGCTGATTCATGGCGCTGCCAAAGGGGCCCTCGAGGGCGGGCACGAAGCGCGGCGCGCGGCGGCTGTTGCCGGAGGTCAGGGCCTCGGTGATCTGCCGGGCCGTGCACGCGCTCTCACCCGCGCTGAGGTGATAGATCTCGTGCTCGGTGACGTCCTTGGCGTGGATCGTGGCGATTGCGCGTCCGACCCAATCGGCGTTGACGATGTCGAGTCGCACGTCCGCGCGGAAGGGCAGGATGGGCATATCCGCGAGCACGCAGAACGCCCGCACCATGTCGAACTGAGAGGTCTCGGCCGTGCGCGAATCGCCCATGACGATGGACGGGCGGAGGAAGGTCTTGGGCACCTCGGGCAAGAGGCGGCGCACCATGTGCTCGGCGAACTTCTTGGTGCGGGCGTAGGGATCGTAGTCGGAGCGTGCCCAGTCGATCGCCTCGTCCTCCTGCACGACCTCGCGATCGCGCTGACCGGCGACCGCCACGGTGGAGACATGGCTGAAGCGACGCAGGCCGGTCAGGTCCTTGGCTGCGCGCGCAAACTCGATCACGGAGAGCGTGCCTCGTAGGTTGTGGTTGAGGCAGGCCTTCTCGCTCTTGCGATTCAAGGAGGCGGCGATGTGCAGCACGGAGTCGCACTCGCGCGTGAGCCGCTCGTAAGAGCTCGCCTCGATGCCGAGGTTGGTCGCCGTGAGGTCTCCTGGCACGAGCTCGATGCGCGGCAAGAAGGATCGAAACGTGTCGGCGTCCATGTGCTGCTGCAGACCGCGCCAGAGCTTCTCGACGCCTTCCGCGTCGCTCTTGGCGCGCGTGAGCACGGCCACCCGCTCATCGCTCTCGCGCATCATCACGTCGAGGACGTAGGAACCGAGGTAACCGGTCGCGCCGGTGATGAAGGTGGTCATGCGCTCGCGCTCCTCTGGGATCTACGACCCTCGGCGGCCTCGGAATGCGTCGCGAGTCCACGGCGCTTCTCATCGACGTTCTCCCCGAGCTTTTCCTCCGCGCGCCTGCGCCCCGCGCGACGACTCCCGTGGGCCAGGGGCAGGGGTTCGTCCTCCGGCACGCTGTCTCCCTTGAGCAGCGGGATGCACCAGGTCTCGAGCCCGGGGACTTGCACGTCGAGCCAATAGCGACGCCAGTCGATATCGTCCACGTCGAAGCCAAAGAGCTGCCGCTCGGCGTCGTCGAGGCGACGCGTCGCGGCGGGCAAAGCTTCGGTCTCGTAGATCCAGTCGTGGTCGTGAATGAAGGGCCGGTAGGTGCGCAGCATGTCGTCCACGCGCCCGAGCTGACGGTCGAGGTTGCGACACTTCATGGAGGCCGACTTCATGCGTCGATTGAGCGAGTCGGCGAGCTCACCGCGCATACGCTCCGGCAGAGCGTTCGCCGCGTCGCGACCCTTGAGCAGCGCCCGCAGAGATCGCGCCACTCGCCGCACCGTGTGCACGTCGAGGAAGCGCTCTTGATCGGCCTCCACGGGGCGCCCCTCGAGGTGACGCAACACCAAGGACTCGAAGGCCGTGGCCTGCTCGCGCCCGTGGATGCGACGCCACGCCAAGGCCGTGAGCTCCACCGCACGACCGAAGCTCAGCGGGTTCCGCTGACTCGACGCCACGTGGTAAATTTCGCGGCCTTCACCGCGCATGGACTCGGCGGCAGCCAAGGTCATGCTGCGCGCGACCGTGTCCACCGGCACCACGTCGAAGCGATTGGTCGGCCGGGACGGGAAGCGACAGAAGGTCGTGCCGAGCAGCCAGACCAGTGGGCCCGAGGTGTTGATGCCCTCGTTCCAGCCGAGCATGGGGAAGCTGCGCGCGCACTCGACGATGGCGGGCCGCACGATGGAGACGTCGAGCTCGGGAATGGTGAGCAAGAGATGCTCGGCCAGGCCCTTGGTGTAGGTGTAGATGTTGGGCCAGCCCAGACGCTGTCCGCGTGCCATGGCGTGGTCCGTGCGCGCGCGGACGCTGTCCAGCGGCAGCATCTCCGCGCTCAGCTCGTCGAGCTCCTGACGCGGATCGAACTTCACCCCCAAGGGTGAGACGCCATGCTCGAGAAATTCGGGCACCTCGCGCGACGGTCGACCGGCTACGAAGCAGGTGGAGATGTGGATCATGCGCTTGCCGGCGCTGCGCTTGGCGAGCTCCGCCACGTTCAGCGCGCCGCGCAAGTTGGCCTCGATGGCCAAGGGCGGATCGGGCTCGAAGTCGGTCAGGCCCGCGACGTGCACCACGAGGTCCACGTCAGACATCAGGCGACTCGCCTCGGCCTCCGAGAGCCCGCAGAGATCGGCGCTCAGACACGCCTCCACCACGTCGACCTTCTCACTCAGGACCTCGCGAAAGTCGGGCCCATGGAGCGCGCGGAAGGGACGCAGCGCGGGCGAGCGCTCGGCGATCTCCTCGAAGCGCGCTTTGGCGTCCACACCCTTGCGGCCACGCGCCAGCAGAGTCATGCGGCGGATCTCGGGCAGCTCGGTCAGGAGCATGGAGAGCCAGACCTTGCCCAAGAAGCCCGTCACACCCGTGATCAGGATGTGCTTCCCTCGAAAGGTCTCGGCGATACGCAATGGCTCCATGCTCAACGCTCCACCACGGGCCAGTCGTTGTCGCGGGCGATGCGACGTAAGCGGAAATCCGGCGCGACGGCGCAGGGCTTGCCGATGGCGCTGAGCAAGAGGCTGTCACCGCCGCGGGCGCCATAGGCCCAGGAGAGATCGAGGTCGATGTCGTTCGCCTTGGCGAAGCCGCGCGCCCACTGACCCGCGAGGTTTCCGCCGACGACCGGCTCCTCGAGGCGGCCCGTGGCCTTGCTGCGAGTGATCTCGAGCCGATTGCAGATCAGGTCGTCCGCCTCGAGGTCGTCGGCGAAGCGCCCGGCGATCTGCTCGATGTTGTCGCTGACGAGCACGATACGGCGTCCGTCCTTGCGCGCCCGCCGCAGCAGGCGCTTGCCCACGTCGAGCAGCTCGTCCTTCACGAAGTCGTCGTAGTACTCCTCGGCGAGCACCTCGACCCGATCCTCGGTCATGCCGCGCAGGCCCATCCAGGTGATGCGCGTGGCGGTGGCGCCGCTCGCCAAGGAGCCGGCGAAGCTGAGGGGCGCAGCCAGGGCCACGTTGCCGAGGCGCAGAGCGCGCTCGCCCAGACCACGGGCGTTGCCCGCGAGCCAGGCGGCGGCGGCCAGGGCGGGACGATCGAGGAGCGTCCCTTCGACGCGAAAGAAGGCAGCTTGGTGCACGAAGACTCCTGTGCTGACGGGCGCGGCTGCGCCAGAAGTGGGGTGGCAGCCTCATAGACCAAAATAGACTGACGTGTCAGTGCTTTTTTTCAAGCAGGAGGCAGCTGTGGAAATTATTGAGCTTTCTAGCCGTCAGATCCAACACCGCGATGGAGAGGGCGGCTTGGCACAAAGAGGGAGAGCGCTACGACCACGCCCGTGAGCACGCCAGAGAGCATCTCCACGCTCAGCACGAAGAGGCTGAAGGGCCCGTCGGGAACCCACTGGCTCACCAGCGCACCCACCAGCATGCCGGAGGCCCAGGCGAACGCGTTGGCGACGACCCAGCCCTTGCCCAAAGCAGGCAACGCGAGGGCTTGGCAGGCTCCGAGCACGGCGCCGAGCAGCGCCCCCGCGCCGGCCGCGACTGCCAAGAGGGTACCGACCGAGGGCGCCGAGGGCTCGACTCCAGAGGCCAAGGCGCCGAGGATCCAGAGGACCCCGAAGGCCAGGGCAGAGGAGGCGATCAGCCGCCGGCCCGAACGCGACGCCGGCCCGAATCCCCACGCCCAGGCCTCCGCGAAGCCGACGAGCGCCCCCTCGAGCACACCCGCGAGCAGCATGGCCGCAGCCAAGAAGAGCTGCGCCCGCGCCGGAGGTCCCTCGCCCACGAGCGCGCCCACCGACGTGGCCATCACGGAGAGCAGAGCGCGAGCGGCCCACTCGGCGGCCCCGAGCGCGAGCACCCAACGAAGCCACGGACGGAACGCTGCGCTCAGGGACTCCAGGGACACGCCGGCACCCTACCGGCGCCTGGGCCGAGGTGCGACCCATTGCATGTGGCGCGCGCCGTCCAGCGCTGGGCGGCGCGTGGATCTTCCGGCCCCAGGCGCCTAGTTTCCCCCACGGGCACGTGTAGGGTCGGGATGGTGAGGAGAATCGTATGACTAGACTAGATGGAACCTGGAGTCGAGGGCGGTGTCTGGAGTTCTGTGCCTCAGTCTCGTCACGGCCAAACTTCGGCGCCAGGGTCCCACGTGCATATGAATGAACCTCTCCACGGCCGTGCGGCCTCACGCGGAATCCTCGGCTTGCTGAGCGTCGTCCTGCTTTGGGCGTCGGCGCCAGCCGTGACGGAAGCACGCAGGCCGCCGCCACAAATGCGTGTCGTTGCCCGGGTTCGACTGCGCATGCTCACGAGCTCCTCGGACCAAGGTCTGGATGACGTGGCGCAGGCGTTGCGTCGGAACATGGGCAGATTCAGGGCATGCTACATGCGTGAGCTGCGCCGGGATCCGGACATCGAGGGCCGGCTCCTGCTGATATTCGGCATTGGTCCGGAGGGTCCGGAGGGTCGCACCGAGCGGCCGCGTGTCGTCAGGAATAGGACGGGAAGTCGCAGATTGGCCACGTGTGTGCGTCGAGTGCTCTGGCACTTGCGCCTGCCGGCGGCATCGGCCCGAGCCAGAGCGGTACGGCGCTATTCGCTCGACTTCAGAAGCGAGCGCGTGCGGCGGCGGCGTCGAGGTCGAGGTTTTCCCGAAGACTTCTAGAACGAGCCACTCGTCGGCGCAGGCTAGTCTCGCGAGATGCCCCTGACGTGCGCGACCGACGCCCCCGAATGCCTCTGCTGCGGCGTGTGCTGCTTCAGCCGCGAACCACGCTATCTGCGCGTAAGTGGCGACGACCACCTGCGCTTGGGTGAGGACGCGGAGCGCATGACGCACTTCATCGACAACCGCTGCTTCATGCGCCTCGAGCAAGCCCACTGCGCGGCGCTGCGCGTGGAGGAGACAACGGCGCGCTTCGTCTGCACAGTGTACGAGCAGCGCCCCGAGACGTGTCGAGAGCTCACGCGAAATTCACCCGAGTGCGGCGGCGAGCGACACGGCAAAGCCGAGCGGCCGGCGGCGCTCCTGACACAGCTACGCCTCGCGCGCTGAAGCGGTCCGAGTTCTAGCCGACCCGCATGAGCCGGAGCAGGTCGTCGGGGGCGTCGACGTGCACGAAGTGGCCGGCGTCGGGCAGGATGTGCGTGTGCACGTTCGGTCTGCGCGCGGCGATGGCGCGAGCGCGGGCGCGGTCGTCGATGTCGAAGACGTTGGAGCGGCCGCCTACCACGAGGTGCAGGGCGCCCACCTCGGAGCCCTCCACGGCGGGCCAGAGATCCTGCGCGAAGTAGTCGTCGAGCAGGGCCTCGATGGCGTCGAGATCGACGCTGAAGACCAGGCCTCCGTCGACCTCGGGGCGCAGGTTCATGGCCAGCCATTGGGCCAGGCTCTCGGAGAAGCCCATGCTCACGAGGCGTCGAACCAAGTCGCCACGCGTGGGCCAGCTCCGCGGCATGACGCGCAGGGCCGCGAGCACCTCGAGCAGACGCTCGGAGCCGTGGCGATCGGGGCGCGCGCCCGGCGTGGAGTCGACCACCCAGACTTCGTCGAAGGAGGCACCTCGATCCTGCGACCAGCGCAGCGCGACCTTGCCGCCGAAGCTGTGCCCGAGCACGCCCGCGACGGGTCGCCCAAGATGCTCGGCCAGCCCGTCGAGATCCGCGGTGCAGGACGCCAGCGTGGAAGGCCCAGGACGCGCTCCCGAGTCGCCATGCTCGCGCAGATCCACCAACACGGCGCCAATATCGGGACGGCCCGCCACCAGACGTCGCGCAACGCTGCGCCAGTTGGAGCGGCTGCCGAGCACGCCGTGCAGAAAGTAGAAGTCCCGCGAGGCATTCGCGCCCGGAGCGACGAGGCGGGTATGGGCCAGCGGCGTCATGTCGGAGCCTCCTGCCACGGATCCTCGTCCTGGGGCCAGGGACATGTCGGCCGACAATTAGACAAGGCCTCTCGGCGTATTCGGGCAATGCAAGGAGGGGAGGGACTGCAGAACCCGAACGGCACGAAAGGCCTATGTAGTTGTGTACGCATCGAGGGGAAAAGCGTTACGGAGATATCGACCAAGACGCACACAGCCGTCACCACGGTCACTTCGCCGCGAGCTGCGCTACCGACCCTCTGCTCCGCTGCAACTCATCGGTTGCGTGCTGGAGGAGAAATAAAAAATGAGAGCAACCCCCGCAGAACATCCTCGGGGCTGGTGCAAGAGGGGAGGGACTGCAGGCTCCGCGGCGACGCAGGGGCGCTCTCAAGAAGATTTATGGCGTGGAGCGGGCCTGTGCGCAAGGGAAAAGTCACCGCCCCAGGAGATTTTTTTTCGTACGCACCATGTTCGAATGGGCACCAACACACGTTCTAGCGCCAATTGCGGGACATAACGCCCGTGCATGACCTCTAGTGCCTCGGACCGAGATGGACAGTGTGGCGATCGAATGTGGCGCCCCGCGCGGCGACAAGTGGGGAGTGTGACGTAACTCCTCCTACCCCCTTCCATAGACCCTGAACGGGGTTATTCTCCTGCCCCCTACGCACGCGGAGATACCATGCCCAACGATTCGCTCACCGTCACCGATAACCGGACCGGCAAGAACTACGAGCTCGAGGTCAAGAACGGCACGATCTCGGCCATGGAGCTTCGTCAGATCAAGATATCTGACGATGACTTCGGCCTGATGAGCTACGATCCGGCCTATAAGAACACGGCCTCCACCGAGAGCCGCATCACCTTCATCGACGGCGCCAAGGGTATCCTGCGCTATCGCGGCTACCCCATCGAGCAGCTCGCGGAGCAGTCGAGCTTCCTCGAGGTGAGCTACCTGCTGCAGAACGGCGAACTCCCGAGCCGCCGGCAGCTCGAGGAGTTCACACACAACATCACGTATCACACGATGGTGCATGAGAATATCCGCGAGCTGATCGACGCCTTCCGCTACGACGCGCACCCCATGGGCATCCTGCTCAGCACGGTGGGCGCCATGTCGACCTTCTACCCGGACGCGCGCGACATCGAGTCCGCCGAGAACCGACGGCTGCAGAGCTACCGCCTGATCGCCAAGATGCCGACCCTCGCGGCCTACGCCTACCGCCATCGCCGCGGCCTGCCCTACGTCTACCCGGACAACGATCTGAGCTACGCGGGCAACTTCCTCAACATGCTCTTCTGCATGACGGAGCGTCGCTACACGCCCAACCCCGTGGTCGAGAAGGCCCTCGACGTGCTCTTCATCCTGCACGCCGACCACGAGCAGAACTGCTCCGCCAGCGCCATGCGCGCCGTGGGCTCTTCCCACGTGGATCCCTTCAGCTCCCTCGCAGCGGCCACAGCCGCGCTCTACGGCCCGCTCCACGGCGGCGCCAACGAGGCGGTGATTCGCATGCTGAACGAGATCGGCAGCAAGTCGAAGATCCCGGAGTTCATCCGCCGCGCCAAGGAGGGCGAGAGCCGCCTGATGGGCTTCGGCCACCGCGTCTACAAGAACTACGATCCGCGCGCCCAGGTGATCAAGAAGCTCGCGTATCAGGTGTTCGACGCCGTCGGCAAGAACCCGCTGATCGACCTGGCCCTCGAGCTCGAGCGCATCGCCCTCGAGGACGAGTACTTCGTCAAGCGCAAGCTCTACCCCAACGTCGACTTCTACTCGGGGCTGATCTACCAGAGCATGGGTCTGCCGATGGATCTCTTCCCCGTGATCTTCGCCATCGGCCGCACGCCGGGTTGGCTCTCCCAGTGGGAGGAGATGCTCACGGATCCCGCCCAGAAGATCGCCCGCCCGCGCCAGGTCTACCTCGGCGAAGGCGAGCGCAAGTACGTGCCCGTCTCCGAGCGCTAGGCTCGGCCGGAAACGCCCTCAGGCCCCGGTTCGGCGTCGCCGAGCTGGGGTCTGACGCGTCCGGCGCCTGACGGCTCAGCCCGCCTTGGTGAACGTGAGCTTGTCACCCTTCACGTCCACGAGCACCTTCTCGCCGGGCCCATAGCCACCGCGCAGGAGCGCGTCCGCCAAGGGGTCTTGGAGCTCACGCAGGATCACGCGCTTGAGCGGCCGCGCGCCGAACGCCGGCTGATAGCCGAGGTCCACGATGTGGTCCACGGCAGCGTCCGTGACCTCGAGCCCAACGCGCCGATGGCCGAGCAGCTTGGCGAGAGCGCGTAGTTGGATGGCGGCGATTCCCTTCAGATCTTGCTTGTCCAGGGGATCGAAGATCACGACGTCGTCGATGCGGTTCAAGAACTCGGGCCGGAAGTGATCGTGCAGCGCCGCCCGCATCTTCTCCTTCAGCTCCTCGTTCGTGCCCTCGTGGTCGAGGATCAGCTCGCTGCCCACGTTCGAGGTCATGAGCACGACCGTGTCTTGAAAATGCGCCAAGCGGCCACGGCTGTCCGTGAGCCGGCCGTCGTCGAGCACTTGCAAGAGGATGTTGAACACGTCGGGATGCGCCTTCTCCATCTCGTCGAAGAGCACGACGCTGTACGGGCGCTGACGCACGGCCTCGGTGAGGAAGCCGCCCTGATCCGAGTCGACGTAGCCAGGCGGTGAACCGAGCAGGCGCGCCACACTGTGCTTCTCCATGAACTCGCTCATGTCGATGCGCGTGAGCGACGCCTCGTCGTCGAAGAGAAACTCCGCGAGGGTCTTGGCGAGCTCCGTCTTGCCGACGCCCGTCGGACCCAAGAAGAGGAAGGAGCCGATCGGTCGACGTGGATCACGCAGCCCTACCCGCCCTCGACGCACGGCCTTGGAGAGCGCCGTGACGGCCGCGTCCTGACCGATCACGCGCTCGCGCAGGCTGTCCTCCATGCGCAAGAGCTTCTGCGTCTCCTCCTCGAGCATGCGCGCCACAGGCACGCCCGTCCACGCCGCGACCACGTCCGCCACGTCCTCGGGCATGACCGTGTCGTGCACCATGGTGTCGCCGTGAGCGCCGAGCTTCTCTTCAGCCTCCACGAGCTGCTTCTCGAGCAGCGGGATCGAGCCGAAGCGCAGCTCCCCCGCTCGCGCGTGATCGTCCGCCGCGCGCACCTGCTCGAGCTCACGCTGCGCCGCGCCAAGCTCACCCTTGAGGCGCTTCACCTCACCCACGATACCGAGCTCCGCCTCCCAACGCTCGCGCATCTCCGCGATGCGTGGAGTGAGCTTCTCGGCCTCGTCCGCCAACTTTTCGCGGCTGCGCTGCGACGCCTCGTCGAGATCGTCGTCGAGGCTCTGCTCTTGGATGCGCAGGGCCTCGAGCTTCCGTTCCATGGCGTCGAGCTCGGCCGGGACGCTCTCCATCTCGACGCGCACACGCGCGGCGGCCTCGTCGATCAGATCGATGGCGCTCTTGGGCAGCTGCACGCCGGGCACGTAGCGGCGACCAAACTGCACGGCGGAGTTCAGCGCCGGATCGCTGATGCGCACGCCGTGATCAATCTCGAAGCGGCCGACCACACCGCGCAGCACCGCGAGCGCCTCGTCGAGGGTGGGCGGATCCACGGGGATGGACACGAAGCGACGCGCGAGCAGCGGCTCCTCGTCCATCACCTTCCGCAGCTCGTCGGGTGTGGCCACGGCGATGGCGCGCACTTCGCCCCGCGCGAGTGCGTTGGCGAGCAGACCGGCGGCGCCGCCACGCCCGGTCAAGGAGGGGAGGTCGGAGAGGAAGAGGATCACCTCGCCACCCGAGTCACGCAGCGCCGCGAGCAGACTGCGCAGGCGCTCCTCGAGCTGACCTCGGAGCTTGGCGCCCGCCACCAAGGCGCCCATCTCCAGCCCCACCACGCGCCGGCCCTCGAGGAAACGCGGGACGTCACCGCGGGCCAGGCGCCCGGCGAAGCCGTTGACGATGGCCGTCTTGCCGATCCCCGGCTCGCCGACCAGGAGCGGATTGTTTTCGCGACGGCGAGCGAGCACCTGCAGGATGCGCCTCAGCTCCGCGTCGCGCCCTACGGTGGGATCGAAACCGCCGTGGGCCGCCTGACGTGTCAGGTCACGCCCGAACTCCTCGAGGGGATCGCCTTCATCACGCTTAGCGCCCGAGCGCGAGGAGGACGTCGATCCCCCCGCAGATGGCGACCGGGCTGCCTTCTGCATGATGCCGTCGAGGGTGGCGCGAAGAATGGGCGCGCTGAGGCCCGTCGCGCGAAACACTTTCTTCACAGCGCCGCCGTTCTCCTGCGCGCAGGCGAGCATCAGATCCGCCGAGGTCACGGGGACGCCTCCGTTGCGTGCGGCCTCACCCTCGGCGCGGCCCAGCAGCTCCAGCAGGCGCGGCGAGAGGAAGGTGGGCACGTCCTCGATGGACGCGAGCTTGCGGATCATCAGCTCGGCCTCGACCATCACGTCCATGGGATCGACCCCCGCCTTCTCCACCGCCGCGCTCGAGATCGCGTCTCGATCGAGCAGCGTGTAGAGCAGATGCAGCGGCAGAACCTCGGGGTTCTTGCGCTCGTCACCTAGGGTCTGTGCCGCGGCGATCGCGGTCTTGGCGGCCTTGTCGTAGGCCTCGAGTCTCAACGTCAGGGTGCTCATCGAGGCCAACGTTCGACCGGTCCGACGGGGAAGTCAATGCTCGTCGAGCTGCTCCGCGCCTCGTCGCGGGAGGCGCCTCTACTCAGAGGAAGTGGCAGTCCGAGCAGGGCAGGTCGGGTGGATCCGTGTCCCACTCCGCCGAGGCGGGGTGTGCCGCGTCTCCGTGGCAGTAGAGGTTCGCACAGACTCCCGTCACGGGGTCGTAGGTCGCCACCGGGTTCTTGCCGTCGAAGACGACCTCCGCCCTTCCGTCTCCGTCGATGTGACCGGGGCTCAGCGCCGACGTCGGCTTCACGTGGCAGCGGGTGCAATCCCAACCACCGTGCCAGGTGACGTGCTCCATGTGAGCGCCGACGGCCAGAGTCAGCCGCCCCGTGCGACCGTCGACGGCAGCGGCCGGAGCGCCCGTCATGTTGTCCGTGCCGCCGTGGCAGAAGGTGCAGTTGGTCTGCCAGCCGGGATGGCAGCTCTCGCACGAGACGCCCACGAGACCGCCCGTGAGGTCGGCGCCGTGACAGGCTTGGCAGGTCGAGAGGCCCGTGCGGTCGGCCGTCAGGCCGTGGGCGCTCGGGTCACGCCAGCCGTCGGGGTGATTCGAGATCACCTCCACGACGCCATCGATGTGACGGGCCGGATCGATGATGGCGCCGCTCTCATCAACGCTGGGATGGCAGATCGAGCACTGCGTCAGGCTCGGATGTGACCCGCCGGGCGGCAGGCTGTGGCATGTGCCGCAAGCGGCCTGAGTGCCGTCGACCGTGGTCCACTCGGGGGTGGTATTGCTGCCACCGGGGAGCAAGGTCTCGCCGTGGCAGTAGACGCCGCTGCAGGTCGTGCCGTCCCAGACGGGCGTGGCGCCGTCGGTCGTCGCCAGCGCGCCCCAGGTCAGCTCTGCAGGACGAGGCGTGTCGATGTGGCCCGTGGCGAAGACGCCAGCGCCCGCTAGGTCGGGGACGAGATGACAATCCTCGCACAGCACCTGCCGATGCCAGTCCGAGGCAGCCAGGTGACTTCGATGGGCGCCGACGCTGCGCACCTCGGTGCTCGTCCGGCCGCTGGTGTCGCGTGGAGGGGCAGGTATTCCGTCCGAGCCGTGGCAGCTGGTGCAGGTCAGGTCGCTGATCTCCAGGTCGAGCTGACCGTCGATATGTCGCTCGGGAGCGACGATGCTCCAGGAGGCGTCGATGGTCGGATGACAGACCTGGCAGCCGTCGTACTTGGGATGGGTGCCGCCAGGGGGCAAGCTGTGGCAGGTGCCGCAGAAGCCCTGCGTGCCGTCGACGACGGTCCACTTGGGCGTCGTGTTCGTTCCTCCTGGGTCCAGGCGCGAGCCATGACAGTAGACATCGGAGCAGCTCGTACCGTCGAAGCTCGGCTCGGCCCCGCGTTGCAGAGGAACGGTTCCCCACGTCAACTCGGCCGGCAGCGGCGTGTCGATGTGCCCCGGATCATCTACCTCCGTGGGCACGAGGTGGCAGTCCTCGCACTGCACCTGCCGATGCCAATCGGAGCTGCTCAGGTGGCTGCGGTGAGCGCCCACGCCGCGCTCGCGGGTCGCCGTGTGCCCCGCGAGATCGAGCGGTGGCGCCGGGCTGGTCTCGTCGCCGTGGCAGTCGTCGCAGGCAGGTGGCGGGAGCGTTCCGACGGGTACGCCGGGCGGCCGCAGAGTCGGGCCGGCGTCGATGGCCGAGTCCAGGCTACCGTCCAGCGAGGCATCGAGTCCGGCGTCGAAGCCAGCATCCTCGCCGCCCGTGGACCCTCCGCACCCGACAGCGCCGCAGATCGCTAGTACTCCCAGCGTGACAATCGAAATCTTCACGTGCACCCTCCCTCACTCAGACGAGTATCCTGTGTCAGTACCAACTCCTGTTTCCATGGCACGCCGGGTTGCACGAGGGCGCCGTCGTGCCCGAGCCAGGCGTGAAGGTTCCGCCGCGTCGCAGTGAGATCTCGGGCTGACCATCGACGTGAAGCGCCAAGCCGATGATGTTGCCCGAAGCGTCAACCACGCTGGCGTGACACTCCACGCACCGGTAGCGCGAGCGCATACCCGCGATGTGACGATAGTGTTGTCCAGACATGGCTTGTAGATCCGTGCGCGACGAGCCGATGTAGGCGTGACAGGAGTTGCACTGAAGTGTCGGGTTGGTGTCCCAGTCTGCCGTGCCGAGGCGCGACGAACCGTTGCCGTGGCAGTAGAGGTTCGCGCACACACCCGTCGCCGGGTCGAAGGTGGCAGACGGGTTCATGGGATCGAAGATCACCTCGGCCTGTCCGTCGCCGTCGATGTGGCCCGGGCTGAGCGCGGACGTCGGCTTGGGGTTGTGGCAGCGCGTGCAGTCCCACGCCACATGCAGCGAGGTGGCGCCCACGTGCTCCGTGTGCGCGCCCACGGCGATGGTGTTGCGCCCCGTGCGACCGTCGACGGCCGCGGGCGGCGCGCCCGTCATGTTGTCCGTGCCGCCGTGGCAGAAGGTGCAGTTCGTCTTCCAACCCGGGTGGCAGCTCTCGCAGGAGACGCCCACGACGCCGCCACGCAGATCCGCGCCATGGCACGCTTGGCAAGAGCTGAAGCCGTTGTTGTTGGCGGTCGCTCCGTGTGAGGTCGGCGCACTCCAGCCCGTGGGGTGATTGGAGATGATGTCCACCACGCCGTTGATGTGCTTGGCGGGTTGGATGATCGTGCCCGCCGCGTCGGTGGTCGGGTGGCAGGTGGAGCAGTTGGTGCTCGTCGGATGCGTGCCGCCGGGAGGCAGACCGTGGCAGGTACCGCAGGCCGCCTGCGATCCGTCCACAGTGGTCCAGTTGGGCCGCGTGTTCGTGCCGCCCGGCAAGAGCGTCTCGCCGTGACAGTAGACGCCGCTGCAGGTCGTCCCGCTCATGCTCGGCGTCGCGCCGTTGGAGGTCGCGAGGCCTCCCCAGGTCAGCTCCGCGGGCAGCCCGGTGTCGATGTGTCCAGGTTGCGTGACGCTGGCGGGGACCATGTGGCAGTCCGAACAGATGACCTCCTTGTGCCAACTCGACGTACCCAGGTGGCTCCGGTGAGCGCCCACGCCACGCCGAGTGGTCGCCGTGCCGCCGGTGGTGTCCCGTGGTGGAGCCGGGGTTCCGTCGGCCGCGGAGCCGTGGCAATCCGTGCAGCTGACGCGGCTGAAGTCGAGGTCCAAGACGCCGTTGATGTGGCGAGCCGGGTCCACGATGGTCATGCCCGGCCCCATCGTCGGATGACAGACTTGGCAGTTGGTGGTGCGCGGATGGAAGCTCCCCGGAGGCGTGCTATGGCAGGTGCCGCAAGCCGCCTGCGAGCCATCGACGGTGGTCCAATTGGGCCGCGTATTCGTACCGCCCGGCATCAAGGTCGCGCCGTGGCAGTACACGCCGCTGCAGGTCGTGCCGCTGAACCTCGGGCTGGCCCGATCCGCCTTGGCCAGCGCGCCAAAGGTGAGCTCCGCGGGCAGAGCCGTGTCCAGATGGCCCACCGCGCCCACGCTCGTGGGTACGACGTGGCAGTCCGCGCAGACCACCTGCTTGTGCCAGGTCGAGGTGCCCAGATGACTGCGATGAGCGCCCACGCCGCGCACGTTGGTGTTGGTGTTGCCCTGCGTGTCCTGTGGTGGCGCCGGGGTTCCATCGGCCGCGGAACCGTGACAATCCGTGCAGGTGGCGCGCGAGAAGTCGATGTTGACGACGCCATTGATGTGGCGCGCGGGATCGGTGATCCGGAGGCCGTTGCCCATGGTCGGGTGACAGGCCTTGCAGTTCGTCGAACGGGGATGCCTGCCGCCCGGCGGCAGCCCGTGACAGGTGCCGCAGGTCGCCTGCGTGCCGTCCACGCGCGTCCAGTTGGGCGTGGTGTTCGAGCCGCCAGGCAAGAGCGTCTCACCGTGGCAGTACACGCCGCTGCAGGTCGTGCCGCTGAAGCGCGGAGACGCAGCATCCGCTCGCGCGAGCGCGCCCCAGGTCAGCTCTGCGGGCAAGGGCGAATCGAGATGGCCCACATCCATCACGGCCGCGGGTACCACATGGCAGTCCGTGCAGACCACCTGCTTATGCCAGCTCGAGGGCCCCAGATGACTGCGGTGAGCGCCCACGCCGCGGGCGTTGGTCGTCGCATTGCCCGCCGTATCCCTCGGTGGTGCGGGCGTTCCGTCCGCCTCCGAGCCGTGGCAGGTGGTGCACGACGCGCTGCTCAGGTCCACGTCCACCACACCGTTGATGTGACGTGAGGGATCCGCGATCGTCAGGCCCGTGCCCATGGTCGGGTGACAGCCCGCACAGTTCGTGTTGTTCGGGTGACCGCCTCTGGGGGGCGTGCTGTGACAGGTGCCGCAGGCCGCCTGCGTGCCGTCCACCGTCGTCCACGTGGGCTTGGTGTTCGAACCACCCGGCAAGAGCGTCTCACCGTGGCAGTACACGCCGCTGCAGGTCGTCCCGCTGAAGCTCGGCGTGGCGCCATCCGTCGTCGCTAGCGCGCCCCAGGTCAGCTCCGCGGGACGAGGCGTGTCGATATGACCGACGTCCATCACGGCGCTCGGCACCACGTGGCAGTCGGTGCACAGGATCTCTCGGTGCCAATCCGACGTCCCGAGGTGACTGCGGTGCGCGCCCACGCCACGCTGCGTGGTGTCCACATTGCCCGAGGTGTCGAAGGGTGGCGCCGGCGTGCCGTCCACGGCCGAGCCGTGACACGTGGTGCACGACGCGCTGCTCAGATCCACATCCACCACGCCGTCGATGTGACGCGAGGGATCGGTGATCGTCATCCCCGGGCCCATGGTCGGGTGGCAGCCGGAGCAGTTCGTGTTGTTCGGGTGACTCCCGCCCGGAGGCGTGCTGTGACACGTGCCGCACGCCGCCTGCGTGCCGTCCACCGTGGTCCACGTGGGCGTCGTGTTCGTGCCGCCCGGCAAGAGCGTCTCGCCGTGGCAGTAGACGCCGCTGCAGGTCGTGCCGCTCCAGTCGGGCGTCGCGCCATCCGTGGTCGACAGCGGACCCCACGTGACCTCCGCGGGACGCGGCGTGTCGATGTGGCCCGTCGCCCAGATCCCGCCTCCGGCCGGATCGGGGACGATGTGACAGGCCTCGCACTGTACCTCCTTGTGCCAATCCGAAGGCCCGAGGTGACTGCGGTGCGCGCCGATCGAGCGCTCGGAGGTGTCCGTGCGCTGCGCCGTGTCACGCGGAGGAGCCGGCGTGCCATCGGCCTCCGAGCCGTGACAGCTCGTGCAGGTCAGCCCCGAGATGTCGAGGTCCAACATGCCGTCGATGTGCCGGTCGGGATCGGTGATCGTGCCCGACTCGTCGATCGTCGAGTGACACGTGGCGCAGCGATCGTACTTCGGATGCGAACCCTCGGGAGGCACGCCGTGGCAGCTGCCGCAATACACCTGTGAGCCGTCCACGATCGTCCAGGTCGGCGTCATCAGCGTGCCGCCTGGATCGAGGCGTGCGCCATGACAGTACACGTCCGAACAGCTCGTGCCGTCGAAGCTCGGAGACGCCCCACGCGAGGTCGGCACGTCACCGAAGGTCAGCTCCGCGGGCCACGGGGTGTCGATGTGCCCCGGGTCGTCGACGGCCGTGGGCACGAGGTGACAATCCGAGCACTGCACGTCCCGATGCCAGGAGGAGTCGTAGAGGTGATTGCGGTGCGCGCCCACGCCTCGCTCCGACGGGTCGATGCGCCCCTCGAGATCCACCGGCGGCGCCGAGCTCGTGCGATCGCCATGGCACTCGCTGCAGTCAGGACCTAGGGGCAGTTGACCCACGGGCGCCGTCGGACGCGTGGGCAGGAGATAGCCAGCACCATCGAGCACGTCGCCGTCCACGACGTCGCCGTCGCCGGCCTGCGCGTCGAGCACGTCAGCGTCAGGGCCCGCGTCCAGATCCACAGCCGATCCACCGCTGCCACCACAGCCCGCCAGACCGAACGCCACTACAACCAGGGAAACGAGACGCCTGACGGCAATGCTCTTCATACCCTTTAATCTCCTGTCTTCGGGTCGTCGCGCGGCGCGCCACGATCCCGCGTGTCCTCACCCATTAGATAGGATCGATCGGGCGGGCCTGCATTGCGCCGGACGCAACACGAAACGCGCATCCGTTGCGCCACGAGAGCAACTTCCTCAAAACCCGTGCATATTTTGCGCGTGGACGAGGTCGAGGACTCGCAGGACGAAATTCCGGCGACTCAGGAGCCGCCTGGAGGTGCTTCCCGTGAGGAACTCAGAGCCAGACCTCGTTTCCATGGCAGGCGGGGTTGCACGAGGGCGGACTGCCCGGCGTGAAGCGACCGCCGCGACGCAGGGAGACCTCGGGCTGACCGTTCACGTGCAGGGGCAGGCCGATGATGTTCCCGGACGAGTCCACCACCGTCGCGTGGCATTCGACGCAGGCGATGCCCTTGCCGCGCACGTGCTTCTCGTGCTTGCCCGACATCGCACGAAGGTCCGCCTTGGAAGACCACGTGTAGGCGTGACACGAGTCGCATTGCAGCGTCGGGTTCGTGTTCCAATCCGCCGTGCCCAGGCGCGACGAGCCGTTGCCGTGGCAGTAGAGGTTCGCGCACACGCCCGTCGCCGGGTCGTAGGTGGCCGACGGATTCATCCAGTCGAAGATCACCTCCGCCTGACCGTCCCCGTCGATATGCCCGGGGCTCAGCGCGGAGGTCGGCTTCGGGTTGTGGCAGCGCGTACAATCCCACGCCACGTGCATCGACGTGCTGCCCACGTGCTCCGTGTGCGCGCCCACCGCGATCGTGTTGCGACCCGTCCGGCCGTCCACCGCCGCGGGCGGCGCCCCGGTCGCGTTGTCCACGCCGCCGTGACAGAAGGTGCAGTCCGTCTGCCAGCCCGGGTGACAGCTCTCGCAGGACACGCCGACCACGCCACCGCGGAGATCCGCGCCGTGGCACGCCTGGCAATTCGTGAAGCCCGTGTTGTTCGCCGTCATCCCGTGGGATGTGGGCGCGCTCCAGCCCGCCGGGTGGTTCGAGACGAGCTCGACCGTGCCGTTGATGTGGATGGCCGGCTGAATGATCGTGCCCGAGGCGTTGGTCGTAGGATGGCACATGGAGCAATCGGTGACGGTCACGTGTGTTCCACCTGGAGGCAGCCCATGACACGTGCCGCAGGCCGCCTGCGAGCCGTTCACCGTCGTCCATGTGGGCGTGATGTTCGTGCCGCCCGGCTGGAGCGTCTGCCCGTGGCAATACACGCTGCAGCTCGTGCCGCTGAAGGTCGGAGTCGCGCCATCTGCGGTCGCCAGCGCGCCCCAGGTGAGCTCCGCCGGAAGCGCCGTGTCGATGTGGCCCGTCGCCGTCACGCTCGCGGGCACCAGATGACAGTCCGTACAGACGACCTCCTTATGCCAGCCCGAGGTGCCGAGGTGGCTGCGGTGAGCGCCCACGCCACGCACGGCGGTGGCCGTGTTGCCCGTGGTGTCCTGAGGAGGCGCGGGCGTGCCGTCCGCCGCCGAGCCGTGGCAGTCGGTGCACGACACTCCCGTCAGGTCGACGTCCACTACTCCGTTGATGTGACGCGCAGCGTCGACGATCGTCAGGCCCGCGCCCATGGTCGGGTGACACACGGAGCAGTTGCTGTTCCGCGGGTGCGTGCCAAGCGGAGGCGTGCCGTGGCAGGTGCCGCAGGCCGCCTGCGTGCCGTCGACCACATGGGCGTGGTGTTGGTGCCGCCGGGGAGCAGCGTCTCGCCATGGCAGTAGACGCCGTTGCAGCTCGTGCCGTCAAAGCTCGGCGACGCCGCGTCGGCCTGCGCCAAGGTGCCGAAGGTCAGCTCCGCAGGCAGCGCCGTGTCGATATGACCCGCCGCCGTCACCGTCGCGGGCACGATGTGGCAGTCCGTGCACACCACCTGCTTGTGCCAGCTCGAGGTGCCCAGGTGACTGCGGTGCGCACCCACACTGCGGAAGCTCGTGGCGAGGCGCCCGCGCGTGTCTTGTGGAGGCGCGGGCGTGCCGTCCGCCGCCGAGCCGTGGCAGTCGGTGCACGACACTCCGGAGAGGTCGAGGTCGACCACTCCGTTGATATGACGCGCCGGAATCGCAATGGTCAGCCCCGCGCCCATGGTCGGGTGACACACGGAGCAGTTGCTGTTGCGCGGATGCGTGCCGCCCGGAGGCGTGCCGTGACACGTCCCGCAGGCCGCCTGCGTACCGTTCACCGTCGTCCACGTGGGCGTGGTGTTGGTGCCACCGGGCAGCAACGTCTCGCCGTGACAGTAGACGCCGTTGCAGCTCGTGCCGTCAAAGCTCGGCGACGCTGCGTCCGCTCGCGCCAGGGCGCCCCAGGTCAGCTCCGCAGGCAGCGCCGTGTCGATGTGACCCGCCGCCGTCACCGTCGCGGGCACGATGTGGCAGTCCGTGCAGACCACCTGCTTGTGCCAAGTCGAGGTGCCCAGATGGCTTCGATGAGCGCCGACGCCACGCACACTCGTTGCCGTGTTCGAGGAGGTATCCTGCGGAGGCGCGGGCGTACCCGCCGCCGCCGAGCCATGGCAATCCGTGCACGTGGCGCCGGCAAGATCGAGATCGACCACGCCGTTGATGTGACGCGCGGGATCCGTGATGGTGAGGCCGCTCCCCATGGTGGGGTGACAGGCCGAGCAGCGGCTGCTGCGGGGATGCGTGCCACCCGGAGGCGTGCCGTGGCAGGTGCCGCACGCCGCCTGCGTGCCGTTCACCGTGCGCCAGTTCGGCGTCGTGTTGGTGCCGCCCGGGAGCAGCGTCTCGCCGTGGCAGTAGACGCCGCTGCAGGTCGTCCCGCTGAAGCTCGGCGACGCACCGTCCGCCGTAGCGAGAGCGCCCCAGGTCAGCTCCGCCGGCAGCGCCGTGTCCATGTGACCGACGGCGGTCACCGTCGCGGGCACCACGTGGCAGTCCGTACAGACCACCTCCTTATGCCAGCCCGATGTGCCCAGGTGACTGCGGTGAGCGCCCACGCCTCGCCGAGCGGTCGCCGTGCCGCCGGTGGTGTCCCGCGGAGGAGCGGGCGTGCCGTCGGCCGCGGAGCCATGACAATCCGTACAGGTGGCTGAAGAGAAATCGAGATTGACCACGCCGTCGATGTGGCGAGCCGGATCCGTGATCGTCAGCCCCGCGCCCATGGTCGGGTGGCAGGTCGCGCAATTGCTGTTGCGCGGATGACGCCCACCGGGAGGCGTCCCGTGGCAGGTTCCGCAGGCCGCCTGCGTGCCGTCCACCGTCGTCCAATTCGGCGTCGTGTTACTGCCGCCGGGCAAGAGCGTCTCGCCGTGGCAGTACACTCCGCTGCAGGTCGTCCCGCTCATGCTCGGAGACGCGCCATCGGCCGTGGCGAGCGCGCCCCAGGTCAGCTCCGCGGGAAGCGCCGAGTCGATGTGACCGGCCGCCGTCACCGTCGCAGGCACCACGTGGCAGTCCGTGCAGACCACCTCCTTGTGCCAGCCCGAGGTGCCGAGATGGCTGCGGTGAGCGCCCACGCCGCGCACGCTCGTCACCACGTTGCCCGTCGTGTCCTGTGGTGGCGCCGGCGTGCCGTCGGCCGCGGAGCCGTGACACGTGGTGCACGATCCGCTGCCCAGGTCCAGGTCCACGACGCCGTTGATGTGACGCGCTGGATCCGTGATGGTCATCCCCGGACCCATGGTCGGGTGACAGCCCGCGCAGTTGCTGTTGGTCGGGTGCGTGCCGCCCGGAGGCAGCCCGTGGCAGGTGCCGCAGGTCGCCTGCGTGCCGTCCACGCGCGTCCAGTTGGGCGTCGTATTCGTGCCGCCAGGCAAGAGCGTCTCGCCGTGGCAGTACACCCCGCTGCAGGTCGTCCCGCTGAAGGTGGGAGACGCCGCGTCGGCTCGCGCCAGCGCGCCCCAGGTCAGCTCCGCCGGGAGCGGCGTGTCGATGTGACCCACATCTGTCACCGCCGCCGGCACCACGTGGCAGTCCGTGCACACCACCTCCTTATGCCAGCTCGAGGTGCCTAGATGACTGCGGTGAGCGCCCACGCCGCGGGCGTTCGTCGTCGCGTTGCCCGCCGTGTCCTTGGGCGGCGCGGGCGTCCCATCCGCGGCCGAGCCGTGGCAGGTCGTGCACGACGCGCTGCTCAGGTCCACGTCCACCACGCCGTTGATGTGACGCGCCGGATCCGCGATCGTCAGGCCTGTGCCCATCGTCGGGTGACACGCCGAGCAGTTCGTGTTGTTCGGGTGACCACCCCCCGGAGGCAGCCCGTGGCAGGTGCCGCACGCTGCCTGCGTGCCGTCCACCGTCGTCCAGTTCGGAGTCGTATTCGTGCCGCCCGGCAAGAGCGTCTCACCGTGGCAGTACACCCCGCTGCAGGTCGTCCCACTGAAGCTCGGAGACGCCGCGTCCGCCGTCGCCAGAGCACCGAAGGTCAGCTCAGCGGGTAGCGGCGTGTCGATGTGACCCACGTCCGAGACGGCGCCGGGGACCACATGACAATCCGTGCAGGTGACCTCGGCGTGCCAATCCGACGTCCCGAGGTGGCTGCGGTGAGCGCCCACGCCTCGCTGCGTGGTCGCCGTGCCACCGGTCGTGTCGCGTGGAGGCGCTGGCGTGCCGTCGAGTTCCGAGCCGTGACACGTCATGCAGCCGGCGCCGCTCAGGTCCAGGTCGACGACGCCGTCGATGTGACGCGACGGATCGGTGATCGTCATGCCCGGGCCCATCGTCGGGTGACAGCCCGCGCAGTCGGTCGAGTTCGGGTGACTCCCGCCCGGAGGCGTGCTGTGACACGTGCCGCACGCCGCCTGCGTGCCGTCCACCGTCGTCCACTCCGGCGTTGTGTTGCTGCCGCCAGGCAAGAGCGTCTCGCCGTGGCAGTACACCCCGCTGCAGGTCGTCCCGCTCCAGTCAGGAGTCGCCCCATCCGTCGTCGACAGCGGACCCCAGGTCACCTCCGCCGGACGTGGCGTGTCGATATGACCCACCGCCCACACACCGCCGAGCACTGGATCGGGGACGATGTGACACGCCTCGCACTGCACCTCCTTGTGCCAATCCGAAGGCCCGAGGTGGCTGCGGTGCGCGCCCACCGTCCGCTCGGAGGTGTCCGTGCGATCCGACGTGTCACGCGGAGGAGCCGGCGTGCCGTCCGCCTCTGAGCCGTGGCAGCTCGTGCACGTCAGGCCCGAGATGTCGAGGTCCAACAGGCCGTCGACATGCCGGTCTGGATCCGTGATCGTACCCGACCCGTCGATCGTCGGGTGACAGACGGAGCAGCGATCGTACTTCGGGTGCGGACCCTCGGGCGGCACACCGTGGCAGCTGCCGCAATACGCTTGTGAGCCGTCCACAATCGTCCAGGTCGGCGTCATCAGCGTGCCGCCTGGGTCCAGGCGCGTGCCATGACAGTACACATCCGAGCAGCTCGTTCCGTCGAAGCTCGGAGACGCCCCGCGCGACGTCGGCACGGCGCCGAAGGTCAGCTCCGCGGGCCACGGCGTGTCGATATGCCCCGGGTCGTCGATGCCCGTGGGCACGAGGTGGCAGTCCGTGCACACGATGTCGCGGTGCCACGACGAGTCGTAGAGGTGGTTGCGGTGCGCCCCCACGCCTCGCTCCGAAGGGTCGATGCGACCCTCGAGATCCATCGGGGGCGCCGAGCTCGTGCGATCGCCGTGGCACTCGCTGCAGTCCGGACCCAGGGGCAGGCGACCCACGGGCGCCGTCGGACGCGTGGGCAGGAGATAGCCGGCGCCATCGAGCACGTCGCCGTCCACGACGTCGCCGTCGCCGACCTGCGCGTCGAGAACGTCCGCGTCAGGGCCCGCGTCCAGATCCACAGCCGGTCCACCGCTGCCACCGCAGCCCGCCAGACCGAGTGTCAATACAACTAGGCAAACGAGACGCCAAACGGCAATGCTCTTCATACCCTTTAATCTCCTGTATTCGGGTCGTCGCGCGGCGCGCCACGATCCCGCGTGTCCTCTCTATGTAGATACGATCAA
>JAADHO010000114.1 GCA_013151775.1 Deltaproteobacteria bacterium
TCACCACGCCGCGGGGCGCGCAGCGATCCGCCGGGCTCAAGCGCAGGGCCGCGCGCGCGTTGGGCTCGGCCACCTCGAGGTGCTCGGCGGCGCGCACGGCGTCGCCTTGGTTCAGCTCGGAGCGGGCGAACTCGAGCTGGGAGCGCGCCTGGGCGAGCTCCCGAGGTGCGCAGCGATACGCACCGTTGCGTTCCGCCTGCTGCACGATGTCGTTCAGCCCGTCGATGCGCCCGGAGAGGCGACTGCCCGTGGCGCACCCGGCCCAGATCAGGGCGCCCGAGAGCACGAGGCCCAGCAGTGGGAGTCGAGAGTGCATGCTCAACGTCCCATCTCGCGCATGCGACGACGGGAGAGATCTCGCGCCTTCACGCCGTACTCTTCGGCGAGCCGGGCGAAGGCTGTGGCGTCCTGATAGGCGGCCTCGCCGGCCTCCTCGCGCGCCTTCTTCAGGTGCTCGAGGGCGTAGTAATACTCGTAAGGCGCGTGCTCCGCAGCGCCAGCCTCTTCGGCCTGCTCGACCATGCGAGAGGCCGGCAGGATGTGGGCGGTGTAGAGCGTCGGCCCGCAGCCGAGCAGCCCGGCGCCACAGAGCATCGCACACAGCCCGGTGGTCAGGGTGAAACGAAGACGCTTGGAGAGAGTGTTGGACATGATCGCGCTGGGCAAGAGGCAGCCTTTGCCGCAGAAAAACCTATAGGATTCGGAGGCGAAACTACCAGCCTCGGCGGGACACGGTCAACCTCGACGAAGGATGCGCACTGCATTCCCGACCGACGCGCCCCGTGGCCCGTCTCGCCCCCGCCCCTATCGGCGCCTCGCGGCGTAGTAGAGGCGCGCAAGCAGGAAGGCGAAGCCCGCCAGGGTCAGGGAGCTCATGGCCAGCGTGCCCGCGAAGAGCGCGCCGTCTCCGTAGGGCTCGAGACCGAAGCCGCCGCGATACTGCGCGAAGGAGCCGACCTGAGACAGGCGATCCTTGGCGAGGATGGGCACCGCCACGGCGACCAGCAGCGTCAGACCGAGCAGTCCCCCGGCCACCACCTCCCGTTGACTGCGCACGAGGCTCGCGCCCAACACGAAGCCCAGCGCACCGAGCCCGATCTCCAGCACGAACCCCATCAAGGCGACGGCCGACGGAATGCGCGCCACGTCGAAGGCATAGAGCAGGAACCAATCGCCGTGGAAGACGTAGAAGTAGACGGAGACCGGCACCAGGATCAGCACGGAGAAGAGCGTCCAGGCGGCGAAAGAGCGCGTCAGCAGCGGTGGGCGCGGGCTGACGCGTAGCTCGACGCGCGCGGCGATGGCGGCGGCCAGCCCGGAGGCGAAGGCGAAGGCGAGCAAACTCGGCAGGGGCACGGCGGCAGCATAGTCCTTCGCGCCCCCTTGGGCGAGCGCGGATCAGCGCCACGGAGGGATCTGGCGTCAGGGATCGTCGACCGGATGCGAGCCGGCCTCGCGGCGATGGATTCGTGATGGTGCAGAAAACACCACGACCCCGTCCGCGCGTAGCGAACGGGGCCCGGCGCACCCTGCCGTTCGCTCAGCGACCCATCATCAAGCCCACCTCGATGGCGTCTCGCACGAGCGACTCTCCTTCGTTCTCCCTAGCGGCGTTCAACGCCCGCGTGGCGTCGCCTCCACCGACTCGCCCCAGCGCCCAGGCCGCGGCTTCACGCACCGCCACCGTCTCGTCCGCCGTCAGCAGCGCCTCGAGGGCGGGCACGGCCGAAACTCGCCCACCAGCTGAGCGGCGCGCCGCCTCACCACGGGGTCCGCGTCCCCAAGGGCCGACACCAAGGCGTCGTACTCGCGATAGAAGTTCACGATCAACACCACGGAGAGCGCCGCCCGACGCACGGACACGTCCGTGTCCTCGATGGCGTAGGCGATCACCGCGTTGCCCGCCGGATGGTTCAGCCGGCCCAAGGCGAGAACGGCGGAGGCACGCACCATGGCCGAGGTGTCGGCCGCTCCATCCGCGTCTCCTTCCACGGCCCGGCGCAGCGGCACCAGACTGTGGGCGTCCATCAGCTCACCCAAGGCCTCGGCGGCGCGAGAGCGGCGCGTGGGATCCGCATCACCCTCCAGAGTGAGCCGCATGCGGTTCATGATGGCGCCCACGGCGAAGGGCCGCCGACGCAACCACCACGCGGCCAACTCGCGCACTCCGGCGTTCCCAGACTCGAGGAGCTTGGCCTCGAGCAGTGGAACGCAGGCGTTGCACTCGACCATCTCCCCGTGTTCGAGCAGGCCCATCAGGCGGCTCGGCGCTCCGCTGCGGATCACGTCCATCAGCTCGGCTTCGGATGGCGCCGCCGTACCGGGGCTGATCTCTCCGTGTACCGGATCGAAAATCGTCGGAGGCTCCTGCGCGGAGGCCATCCCCGCGCTGGCGAGCACGAGCAGGAGGCCAAGGACCGGGTTCGCGATGTGTAGATTCTTCATGGCTTTCTCCAATTCTCTCGTCACTCTCAGTACCGGGCCATGCGCCACATGTCGGCGCCATCGACGTTGTGTCGCGACCAATACTGCCCGCCCAGATCCACCGAGCGGATCAGCACCATGCGCTGCTCGCGCGTCAACGAGCCGCCCACGTCCTCCGGGTGAGGCGGGGTGTCGTAGGCCCAGCTCGAGGCGTCGTCCTCGGACACGGCGTTCACCTTCGCGATCAGCCGGCTGGTGCGCGCCTCTCCGGGCGTGACCCAGATCGGCGGCATCTCGCCCATTACGTCTGAGGCCTCGAACATGGCCGACGGATAAAGCAGTGAGACGTAGCTCGCGGGGTAGCTCACGACCTCACGCTCGTAGTAGGTGTCGATCAGCCGCTCGGAGAGATCGAGATAGGGGATCTCGAAGGTCAGCATCTCGCCATCCCGAGTCGTGATCTGCACCGTGTAGCTGCGGCCCGCGAAGGGATCCCCTGCGCCCCCGGAGTGGCACGAGACGCAGGCTGCGTTGAAGACGTCCTGCACGTTCTCGCCCGCGGGCGCGTTGAACCAAGGAAGCTCGAGGCGATCCGGGATCGGGATGTTCCGGTCCACGGGTCCCGCCTGCTGCGCCAGCGTGGTCGGACCGGTGCGTGGGAGGATCGTCCCCGAGCGCGCCTCGTGACAGCCTCCACAGCGCCTGTCCTCACCGGGCATGGCCTGGATCCAGAGCAGCTGGTTGCGAATGGCGAGACCGAATTCGTCCAGAGGCTGAAGATGGAAAGGCAAGAGAGAAGGAATGGAGGCCTCCCAGGAACCGTCGGCCAGCACGGGCACCTCGCCCAAGATGGCCGCGCCCTCGTGCCGCGTCAGCCCGAACTGACGTATGGCGCCGACCTCGGAGGAGAAGCCCTCGATGATGCGCACCCGCCGGGTGTGGGTGAGGGCCTCGGACAGCGTCATGCCGTCGAGGCTGCCGCCGGCCACCGTCTCGTCGAGGGAGGTGACGGTCACATCCACGGAGCCGATCACCGCGGGGGTCGTGGGATCCGGCGCCGGACCGATCACGCCCTGGTTTACGGGTGGGATGTCCCTGACCCGGACGGGCAGCGCGTAGAGCTCCCAGACGTCGGGATCATCGTAGACCAGGGTGCGATGCCCCGTCTCGGGATCCCACACGTAGAGCCCGAAGTTCGGCGCCGTGTCGGCCAGCTCGTTGCGCCCGTTCACGTCACCATCGGACCAGGAGACCAGCAAGCGGCCGTCGCCCAAGGGGAAGGGCCGACGGTAGCGGCCCACGCCCGATGCCGGGCTGGTCGCGTCCGTGGGCACGGCGGGCGTGAGAATGTCGAAGCGTGCATGCTGCTCGTCCAGGGCGAGGCCCGTGGCGCCGCTGCGTGCGCGCGCGTCGATGTGCACCAAGGTGCCCGCCTGGATCGTGCCCTGGCGGCTGGTCGCGATGGAGATGAACTGACCGGGGCTGATCTCCTGCACCTGCAGCAAGCCGTTGGCGGGCTTGTCATGCTGACCCGCGATGGCGACCATCTGCGTGCAGTCGGTGTTCATGGCGAAGAGCTTCACGTCGTTCACCGGGCCCAGATGCTCCCAGCGCGAGAAGCCGACCCGGCCGTCGCTCATCAGGAAGGGATCCGCCGAGTGGGAGAGGTTCTGAGCGCACAGGCGACGGTCGGCGTCACCCGCGCTGATCGAGATGGTGGCGAGCTGCGTGACCTCGCGGCGATGCTCGTACTCGTCCGCCCGGGTGCCCATGGCGGTGTAGGGTTGAGCCGTCATGAAGGCGATGCGGTCGCCCGGCACGAAGATCGGCTTGATGTCGTTGTACATCCCGAAGGTCAGCTTCCGAGGTCGGTCGCTGCCGTCCACGTTGGCCAGGTAGATGTGATAGTTGTCATCGCTCGCGGTGCGCATCGCGAACACGACCTGGGTGGCGTCGAAGGAGACGTCGAGGCCCAGGATGTCCACGCCTGCGAAGCTCTCCGTCAGGTTCGTGAGCGTGCCGTCGGGCGTCGGCGGGCTGAGCACGAAGACGCCGCCTCCGGGCACGTAGCGCCGGTAGTCGATGGTCAGGCGGTTGCCCTGCGTGACCACGTCGTTTCCGTCCGCGCCGATGAATGCACGCTGCTCGAACACGATCGCCTGCACCCCAGGCAGCACACCACTGGACGAGCTCCCCGTGCTGCAGCTCGCCAGAGCCACCAGCGCGATCGCGCTGCCCATCCAGAACTTCTTCCGCCATCCTCGCATCGCCATTCGTGCCTCCTGAGCGCTGGGCTCGCTGCATGGAAATGCAAGCGGCGATCCAGCATGGCGCGCCGGAATCACTGAGCTTTTTCCCACTCACGCCCACGCGCTGGGGGCCGTCGCCCCCAGGCCTCATCCCATCGGGGGGCGTGCGCCCCCAACGCCTGATGCGCGGACAGCCTGTGCCCTTCGCTGCGCAGCCGACGAACGCAAACGTCACGTTTCATGCTAAGGCGCGTAATTCATGCACACCATGACGCGCACCCGACGAACACTCGCGCTGGCCGCGCTCGGCGCCCTCGCCCTCTCGATCTGGCCCAGCCCCGCCCAGGCGGACATCCTCGGGAGCCTGACTGATCCCTTCCGCTCGGCCCTCGAGCAGGGCTCCTTCGGCATGGCCCTGGCGCTGATCTTCGTGGCCGGTTTGGCCACCGCGCTCACGCCCTGCGTCTACCCGATGATCGCCATCACGGTGAGCGTCTTCGGCGCGCGGGAGACCAAGAGTCGACTCGAGGGCGCCATGCTCTCGGGCGCCTTCGTCATGGGCATAGCCGCGCTCTTCACACCCCTCGGGGTAATCTCCGCGCTGACCGGATCGGCCATGGGCTCGGCTCTGGGCAACCCCATCGTGGTCAGCGTGCTGGCCCTGCTCTTCCTGCTGATGGCCGTGAGCATGTTCGGCGCCTTCGACATGAACCTGCCGCCCGCGATCGCCAACCGCTTGGCGCAGGTCGGCGGCAAGGGCTACCGCGGCGCGTTCTTGGTTGGCTTCGTCAGCGGCGTGATCGCGGCGCCCTGCACGGGCCCGGTGATCACGGTCTTGCTCACCTGGGTCGGCACCACGGGCAGCGTGGGCTTCGGAGCGCTCAGCCTCTTCACCTACAGCATGGGGCTAGGTGTGCTCTTCTTCGTGGTGGGCACCTTCGCCGTAGCGCTGCCCAAGAGCGGCCGCTGGCTCGACTGGATCAAGAGCGTCTTCGGTGTCGCCATGATCGCCCTGGCGCTCTACTACCTGAAGCGCTTCTGGCCGGCTCAGCCGCCTCCCCTGCGCAACGACGTCTGGATCTGGGGCAGCCTGGCGGCCGTGCTGCTCGGCGTGGGCGTGGGCGCCGTGCACCTCTCCTTCAAGCACACGGGCCTGGTGGAGCGCCTGCGCAAGGGCCTGGGCGTGGCCCTAGCGGTGGGCGGACTGCTGGGCGCCGTGACCTGGGTCGAGGCCTTGCCCGTGGGCGCGCACATCAGCTGGGGCGACGACTACCTGGCCGCCCAGACCGAGGCGCGGGAGCGCAACATGCCGCTCTTGGTCGACTTCGGGGCCGAGTGGTGCAACGCCTGCAAGGAGCTCGACCACGAGGCCTTCAGCGATCCGCGCGTGGTGGCCGAGGCGCAGCGCTTCATCACCGTGCGCGTCGACATGACGGAGAACGACGCCGCCTCGACCCGCCTGCTCACCCAACACTATCGGCAGCCCGGCCTACCCCTGGTGGTGGTCCACCACGCCAACGGCGAAGAGGCCGCCCGGGTGACGGGCGTGGTCGACGCAGACGAGATGCTCGTCCGCCTGCGCCGCGCGAACTGATCAGAACGACTGGATGCGGACGCTCCAGATGTACTGGGGCGAGGTGCTGTGGGCCACGAAGGCGAAGCGCAGGCTCACGCGCTCGTCGAACAGACCGAGCCCCGTCTCGTAGAGCAGCCCGCGCGTCCCGAAACCGTCGTAGTAGGACAGGCCAAGGGAGAGCGAGGTGTGCGGCGCGACGCGCCCGAAGGGCAGATAGGTGCGCACCCCAGCGCGAAAGGTGAAGCGCGCGCGGGCGTTCCACTGGTCACCACGGAGCCCGAAGTAGTCGCCGCCGGTCACCAACTCGACCGTGCCCCGCTGCCGGAGGGCCGGATCCACGTAGAACGCCCGAACACTCGGCGCCTCGCCTCCGAAGGAGATGGCCAGGGGCGTGACCTCCCAGCC
Organism: Deltaproteobacteria bacterium; assembly: GCA_013151775.1. Classification (GTDB taxonomy): domain Bacteria; phylum Myxococcota_A; class Polyangia; order Polyangiales; family Houyiibacteriaceae; genus JAADHO01. Next base: position 6,655 of record JAADHO010000114.1, read on the forward strand.
CAGCCCCCAGGCGGAGCCGTGGCTGCCGGTCGTGACCTCGAGAGAAGGCAGCAACTGCGCCGCCAGCCAGGCGGTCAGGCGTGTGCCCGGATCCTCCGCCTCGGCCTCGGGAGCCTCCGGTGCAGATCCAATCCGCGCTGCGAGGTCGGACTCGGCCTGCGCCGAGGCCGTCCCCGTGAGAGCGACAACCAGTGCAAATGCGAGAGAGCCGATGACGATGCGATCCATGCTTTACCTCCACGCCCGGCCTATCTAAACACCGTTTAGACCGAGTCGAAGCAAAACCTAGGTCTTTTCTGAACACTGTCAAGATGGCATGCTATAGAATCTCTTCGGGTTGGCACCAAGTCTGAGAATCACATGCTTTTTCGTCCCAAATACCACCACGGAGACCTGCACCGAGCGCTGGTCGACGCCGGTCTCGAGCTGCTCGAGTCGCGGGACGCGTCGGAGCTGAGCCTGCGGGCCGTGGCGCGCAAGGCGAAGGTGAGCGCGGCGGCGCCCTATCACCACTTCGCCAACAAGGCGGAGCTACTCGACGCCATCGCCGCGGAGGGCTTCGCCCTGCTCGAGAGCCAAATCCGCGCTGCGATGCAGGACGCGGACGAGGGCTGCGGCGGTGAGTTGGCGGCGGGCGGAGCGGCCTACGTGCAGTTCGCCCTGGCCCACCCGAGTCATTTTCGCGTGATGTTCCGCAAGGGCGAGGAGGAGCACGCACCCGTGGTCGACGCCGCGAGCAGCCCCGTGTTCGCGCTCTTGGTGGAGGGCGTCGAGCGCTGGCTCCGCGGCCACGAGCGCGCAGAGGAGGACGCCCGACCCTTGATCCTGCTCTGCTGGGCCGCCATCCACGGCATCGCCATGCTGCTGCTCGACGGCCCTAGCTCGCGCTGGGAGAAGCTGGGGCTCGATCTCGACAAGCAGGCGATCGCGGTCTTGGTGACGCGCACCCTGGCCGAGCGCCTGACGGCTAGTTGAGGCGCCCTCAGCCCCGAGGCTTTTGGGCGACGAAGAGCACGTGAAGCCCGCCCTTGCGCGCCTTGCCGCGGGCGCGCACGCGCTCGACCTTCACCTCGAGCCCGGCGCGATGCAGGCTGCGCTCGTACTCGGGGCTCGGGTAGGCGCTCCACACCACAAGCACGCCACCGGGGCGCAACGCCTTCACCAGCTTGCGGCTGCCCCGCACACCGTAGAGGCTGGCGTTGTCGCCCACCGTGAAGGCGTCGGGGCCGTTGTCCACGTCGAGCAGGATGGCGTCCCAGTCACCGCGTGAGATGCGCTCGCGCACGTCGCCGCGGTAGAGCGTGACGCGCGGATCGTCCAGCGGCCTGCCCGCCAACTCTCCGAGCTCACCGCGGTTGTAGCGCACCAGCGGCGCCAGCAGCTCCGCCACCGTGATCTCCGCGTCCTGAGCGAAGGCGTCCAAGGCCGCCCGCAAGGTGAAGCCCATGCCCAGCCCGCCCACCAGCACACGCAGCCCGCGCACGCCCTCGAGGCGCGCGGCGGCCAGCTCCGCCAGGGCCTGCTCGGAGGCGTGCGTTGCGCTCGTCATCAACACCGCTCCGCCCACCCGCAGCACATAGCGCCCGGCCTCGAAGGCGAGCTCGAGGGGCTCCCCGTCGGGGGTCTCGGTCTGGTCGATCACGCGGCGCGGCTTCATCGGCGACGTGAATAGAGCAGCAAGCCAAAGAGCGCCAGGGCAGCCAGCGGACGCAGCGGCGCGCCTCCATGAGTCGCGCCGGGGACGCCGCATCCACAGCCGCCCTCGGAGCCGGGAGGATCGCCCGCGTCCGAGGCCCCGGCATCGGCGGGTGGGCTCGCGTC
>JAADHO010000047.1 GCA_013151775.1 Deltaproteobacteria bacterium
CGACGCCAGCGGGCGAGACGCCTCTAGGCCCGACGCCGCGACGCCATCGGCCTGCTCGCTGCCCGCGCCCATGGACCAGGGCGTGACCTACGAGCGCACCTTGCACGTCGCGACCAGCGGCACGGCCGGCGGAGATGGATCGGCCGCGGCGCCCTTCGACAGCATCCGCAGCGCCGCCGCGGTGGCGACCCCGGGGACTCGAATTCTAGTAGCAGCCGGCAGCTACGGCTCGTTCTACTTGGAGAACCTCCAAGGCGAGCCGGGTCGGCCCATCGCCATCGTCGCGGACGGCGACGTCACCCTCGACGCCGCGGGCTCCGGCACCGTCGTGCGCATGAGCGACCCCGCCTACCTCGTCTTCGAGGGCTTCACGCTCGCCAACGCGGGCGAGCACGGAATGAACATCGACGACGGGGGCTCCTACGACTCTCCGGCGCACCACCTCGTGCTGCGCAACATCACCGTTCCCGGCGCGGGCTCGGGCGGCAACAACGACTGCCTCAAGATGAGTGGGGTCGACGACTTCTGGGTGTTGGGCGCCGACATCTCCGCCTGCAACCGCGGCGAGGCCATCGACATGGTGGGATGCCACCGTGGGGTGATCGCCGGAAATCACTTCCACGACGTCGTGGGCAACGGCGTGCAGGCCAAGGGGGGCAGCGCGGACACGCTGATCCACGGCAACCTCTTCTCCGACATCCCGGGGCGCGCGGTCAACGCCGGCGGCTCCACGGGCTTGCCCTACTTCCGGCCCATGGACGCGCCCTACGAGGCGGCGAACATCCGGGTGATCGCCAACGTCTTCGAGCGAGTCGGCGCGGACAGCGGCGCGCCCGTCGCCTACGTGGGCTGCGACGCCTGCAGCTTCGCCAACAACACCATCATCGAGCCGCTCACCTGGGTCGCGCGCATCCTGCAAGAATCCACCGACGCGCGCTTCGTGCCGAGCCGCGAGGGGCTCTTCGTGAACAACCTCGTGGTTCTCGACACCTCCGTGATTCGCACCTTCGTCAACGTGGGTGGCAACACAGCCCCCGAGACCTTCGTCTTCGCCAACAACCTCTGGTTCGCGACGGATCGGGGCGCGGGCTGGGGAGGCCCGACGTACTCCGACGGCCTGCCTCCGGAGATGGACTCCGTGCTGCAGATGGATCCGCTCCTGGTCGACCGCGCGGGCGGCGACTACCACCCCATGGCGGGCAGCCCGGCCGCCGGCGTCGGTCGCGCCCTGCCCTTCCCCCAGCCCCCCGACTTCGACGGGCGCTGCTACGCCGACCCGCCGAGCGCGGGAGCCTTCGAGCTGCCTTGAGCGAGACGGCGTCTACTCCAAGGCGGCGCAGCGAAAGTCCTCGACGCCGAGCTCAGCAGCCGCGGCGCGCAACAGCGAGTAGCGCGAGTCGGCATCGGCGTTCGCCAGAGCCTCGAAGACTCGGCGCACGTCGCGATTCGTGAGCTGCTGGAAGAGGCGCCTGGCGAGCTCGGCGGCGCGTTGATCGGGGCTGATGTCTTCGGCCTGCAGCTGCGTCGTGAGCTGGCACATCAGCGCGAAGTTGCTGGCCGCGTCAGCGGGCGTGCTGGCCCCCGCGAGCGGCTGATCGAGATCGGCGCGGATCAGCGCGTCGATGCGCGTCACCAAGGCCTGGCGCTGGGCGGCGTCGAGGACGAAATGAGCCCGCACGTCGACTCCCTCAGTGGACCACTCGAGGCTGCGCAGGGCCTGCGCGATGACGGGCTCCGAGCGCTCCAGGGCCACGGCGATTTCACGGAATCGAGCCACGTGGACCAACAGCGCTTGGGCGGCCGCGGGCGTAGCCGTGTGCACGCGCAGCTCACCATCTGCGCCAGCGCCCAGGGAGACGTACCCGCTGAAGCCGTCGAGAGCCTGCGCGGTGGGCCGATCGAGGGAGCCCGGTAGATGTTGCAGAAAGGTCGACTCCGCCAAGGTGAGGAGGTCGAAGCTGTGGCTCCCGAACCCGCCGTCGCGGGCCAGGGCTCTCAGCCCGTCGATGCGTCCGTGAGCCGGCGCGGCACCGCCGGCGATGGCCAAGAGCCGGTCGGGGGAGACGGCGCGCGCCCACACCACGGTCTGCGCGTCGGCGGCGAGCGCGCTGAAGTGTGCGTCCCGCTCCGTGCGCAGGACGAGGCGCCCATCGATTCGCTCACTTCGGAGCTGTGGCGTGCGCTCCGCCATGACTCGCGCCCAGGCCTCGAGCGCGGAGGGCTCGTAGGCGCCGCGGGTGACGACGACCAGCTGCATGTCCAGGAGACCGCGCGCGCGAGCGTCGGGCACCACACCGATCAGAACGCTCGAGGTGGCGCGCCAGTAGCCGAGGAGCGCGTCCGCGAGGCCGTCGCTCGTGCGCGCGCCCAGATCCTCGGCCAGCATGCCGACCCAGCTGTCCACCGCGTCTCCGAGGGCGGATCGACGCAGGGAGTCGAGGTCGAGGCGAGCCATCCACGCCGTGTCGGCGGGCAGATACGCCATGGCGTCGACGCCAGACGTGGGCGAGCTGTCGGGTGTGGTGGTCGAAGCCGCGGGAGCGCTGCCGCACGCCGTCAGCATCACCAGGGCCAAGAACAGAGGGGAGCGCTTCATGTGCCGTGTATACGTGAAAACATTTGCCGGGCCCAGGCCGCCCGCGTGCTACATGCGGCGACGAGAGAAGCATGAGCGAACGCCAACCCCACAACCCTTCGGCCAGCGCGGCCCTGTATCAGATCGAGGGCTGGGGCCGGCCCTACTTCGTGGTCAACGACGCGGGACACGTGGAGGTGCGACCTGACCCGTCGCGCGACGAGGCCATCGATCTGCACTCCCTGATCGAAGCACTGACCGCGCGCGGCATCGCCCTGCCGCTCTTGATCCGCTTCCCCAACATCCTGCACGACCGCATCCGGCTCCTGAACGACTGCTTCGCCACGGCCATCGAGGAGTACGAATACCCCGGCACGTACAGAGGCGTCTTCCCGATCAAGGTCAACCAACAGCGCCACCTGGTGGAGGAGGTCGTCGAAGCGGGACGCCCCTACCGGCACGGGCTCGAGGCGGGCTCCAAGCCGGAGCTCTTGATCGCCCTCGCCGCCATGCAAGACGAAGACGGCTTCATCGTCTGCAACGGCTACAAAGACCTCACCTACATGGAGACGGCGCTGATGGCGCAGCACTTCGACAACGAGGTGATCGTCGTGCTCGAGCGCAAGGAAGAGCTCGAGCGTGTGCTCGAGGCGTCGAAGAAGCTCGGTATCCGCCCCTGTCTTGGCGTGCGCACCAAGCTCAGCAGCAAGGGCATCGGGCGCTGGTCGGGCTCCTGCGGGGAGCGCGCGAAGTTCGGCCTCACCACCAGCGAGATAGTGGCGGTCGTGGATCGCCTGCGCGAGCTCGACATGCTCGACTGCCTGAAGCTGCTGCACTTTCATATGGGCAGTCAGGTCTCGAGCATCCTGCCGATCAAGAACGCGATCCGCGAGGCGGCCCACACCTACGCGGAGTTGGTGAAGCTCGGCGCCGCCATGGGCTACCTCGACGTGGGCGGCGGGCTCGCGGTGGACTACGACGGCTCCAAGACCGACTTCCACGCCTCCATGAACTACGGCGTGCAGGAGTACGCCTACGACATCGTCGCGGGCGTGCAGGACGGCTGCGAGAAGGCGGGCATCGCGGCGCCCACCATCGTGTCCGAGAGCGGGCGCGCCGTGGCGGCGTATCAGAGCGTGCTGCTCTTCGACGTGCTCGGCGCCGACGGCGTGCACTTCGGCGCGCCGGACGAGCCCGAGCCGGACGTGCACCGCCTGATCCTCGACCTCTACGAGACCTACCGCGGCATCGTGCCGAAGAACGTGCAGGAGTCGTGGCACGACGCCCTCGAGGCCAAGGAAGAGGCCCGCAGCCTCTTCAAATACGGCTACCTCGGCATGCGCGAGCTGGCTCGCGTCGAGAAGCTCTTCTGGCATTGCTCGGAGAAGATCCAACAGAACTTGCACCGTCTGCGCCACGTGCCCGAAGAGCTCTCGAAGCTCGACGAGCTGATGAGCTCCATCTACTACTGCAACTTCTCGATCTTCCAGTCGGCGCCCGACACCTGGGCCATGGATCAGGTCTTCCCCATCATGCCGATCCACCGCCTCGACGAGGAGCCGACGGTGAAGGCGCGCCTCGCGGATCTGACCTGCGACAGCGACGGCATCATCGACCACTTCATCGACCGCGAAGAGGTGCAGCCGGTCTTGCCGCTGCACCCGCTGGTGGCGGGCGAGCGCTATGTGCTCGGGATGTTCCTCGGCGGCGCCTACCAGGAGATCCTGGGCGATCTACACAACCTCTTCGGCGACACCAACGCCGTGCACGTGCGCCTCGAAGACTACGGCTACTCCGTCGCCCACCTGATCCGCGGCGACTCCATCGAGCAGGTCCTGCGCTACGTGCAGCACGACCCCGAGGCCATGGTCGAGAGCGTGCGCGTGCAGGCGGAGCGCGCCCTCAACGCCGGACGCATGACGCTGCCGCAGCTGCGCACCTTCATGCGCCACTACGAGAGCAGCCTACTCGGCTACACCTACCTCAGCGCCGACGAGGAGTAGGCGCTCTCCATGAGAACAAGGGTGCAGGCATGACCGACGAAACCGAGTCCATCGGATGGGACGCCATCACGGCCGCCATGGAGAACGTCTATGGGAAGGTGGAGCCCAAACACTGGGCAACGCCTATCCCGTGGATGCTCGGCGGCCCCGATCCCTTGCATGGCGTGAGCGCCTACGAGAGCGAGCGAGGCGCGCCGCATTGGCACTATGTCGGCTTCGGCCTGACAGAGCTGTGGGGCAAGGAGACCGACGACCCGCAGTACAGCGGCTTTGGATTCGAACTCACCATGCGCGTGATCCGAAGTGACGAGGAAGAGCCCCCGACCTGGCCCGTCAGCCTCATGCAGAATCTCGCTCGCTACGTCTATCAGTCGGGGAACATCTTCGTGCCCGGTCAGCACATGGACAGCAATGGCCCGATCTGCCTCGGCGCCGACACGCTGCTAACCGGACTCGCCTTCGCAGCGGATGCGGAGCTGCCGCGCCTCGACACACCGCATGGCGAAGTCGAGTTCGTCCAGATCGTCGGTGTCACGGCGGACGAACTCGGCTGCGCGCAGACGTGGAACACGGACTCCCTGCTCGAGCTCCTCCGCAAGACGAATCCTCTCCTCCTCACCGACCTCGACCGCAAGAGCCTGCTCGACGACCCGGCGCTCGCTGCGCGCATCGACGCTGCGAGAGAGCGTGACGGGGCCAGCTGCTCCTCGATTTCCAACGCGCGCTTCGGATTCGAAGAACGGGATGGTCGACTGGTGTTGCGCATGGGCGCCAAACAGGTAGCGCTCGTCGCCCAGCTCCTCCCGGGTCGTCTGCTCCACGGGCGCGGCCTCGCCCTCCACGGTCAGGACGCCGACCTCCAGCTCGAGCCGGGCGCCGAGTTCGGCTTCGAAGTCACCGACCGCGTGCTCACCCTCCGCTTGACGGACGACCAGACGCGGGAGATCGCAGGTGCGCTCCATCCGAAAGCGGGCAGATCTGAGGTGGCGGGCCTGATCCTCGAGATCGAGAAGACCGAGCTGCGCGACGCCCAGGGCAACATCGTCGAAGTCATCGGCTAGACTAGAGCTTGCCGGCCATGGCCATCAGGCGCAGGCGGGGCATCATCAGCACGGCCTCGGCGAAGATGCGGCGGCTCATCTTGCTCTGGCCGGCGCGGCGGTCGACGAAGACGATGGGCACCTCGGCTACCTCGAAGCCGCGGAGCACGGAGCGATAGGTGAGCTCGACCTGGAAGGAGTAGCCCTCGGAGCGCACGTCGCCGAGCACGATGGACTCGAGCACCTCGCGCCGGAAGCCCTTGTAGCCGCTGGTCAGATCCTTGACCGAGAGGCCGAGCATGAAGCGCGAGTAGAGGCTGCCGCCCTTGGAGATGACGTGGCGCCCGGGACCCCAGCCATCGACGCCGCCGCCCGGCACGTTGCGCGAACCGATCACCAGGTCCGCGCCGTCCTCGAAGGCCTTCAGGAAGTCGGGCAGATAGCGGGGATCGTGGGAGAGATCCGTGTCCATCTCGAAGATCAGATCGTAGCCCTCGTCGATGCCGATCCGGAAGGCCTCGAGGTAGGCGCTCCCCAAGCCGAGCTTGCCCGGGCGGTGGTGGACCTTCACTCGGGCGTCACGCTCGGCGATGCGATCGGCGAGCGCCCCCGTGCCGTCGGGCGAGGCGTCGTCGACCACCAACACGTGCGCGTCCGGCAGGATGTCGAAGACTCCGTCGAGGAAAGGCGCGAGGTTGTCACGCTCGTTGTAGGTGGGGGTAATGATCAGGATCTTGGGCACGGCGCACTCCATAGCGCACCTGCGCTCCGGTGTCCGGTGGGAATTGGCGCTCGGACTCGACTCACGGGATCACCCGCGGCTCGGACCAAGGGCTCGCCACCGGATCCGCCACGGAGGGATCGCGCGAGGTGACAGCCCAGGTGACCGCGCCGGCGACCAGCACCCCGCCGACCACGCTCAGCCAGAACCAGACCTTGCCGAAGACCGAACCCCGGGTCGGTGACGCTCGGGGAGGCTCCGGTGGTAGCCTCAGTAACTCGGGCGCGAGGATGGCGACCAGCTCCAGCGTGATCTCGGCGCGCCCCGCCCGGGGAAGCTCGACCCGCTCCTGTGCGGTGACGAACCCGCGATGGGCGGCCGTCACCACGTGGGCTCCGGGATCAAGCCTAAGCTGGCGA
>JAADHO010000234.1 GCA_013151775.1 Deltaproteobacteria bacterium
CCATGGCTCGCGGATGGCGCACCGTGAGGTGATGGGTCAGCCCAGCGGCCCCGATCGCGCGCAGGGTGCGCACGGGCCCCAGGGTCTCGAGCCGGATGTCGAAGCGATCTTCGTCCAGCGCCCGCTGCGTCAGCTCCAGGTCGGGCGCTAGCAGCACGCTCACGCCAGCGATTAGGCGATCGAGGCGCGGCGGCGCGTTCTCGTCCGCCCACAGCTCCTCCTCGCGCACCACCAACACCGAGGCCCAGCGCAGGCCTGCGTCCCGCCGCAGCTGACTCATCACGCCATAGGCCCAGCCGTCGAGGCCGTCCTCGTTCACCAGCAGGATCTCGGGATCCAGTGCCCGGGCCCGCGCTAGCCCCTCGCCTGCGCCGTCCGTGACGACTACCTGCGCGCCCGCCGCCCTCAGCTCCTGCGCGAGCACGTCGGCGCGGGCGACCTTCTCCTCCACCAGCAGCACGCGACGATCGGCCAGCACGCCGGGATCCGTGTCGCCCACCGTGTCCGCGTCGAGCACGTCGAGGCGGCCCGTGGGCGACTCGTGAAACTCGTAGCGCAGAGGCTCGGAGCTCTCGACCAGGGGCCGGATGCGGGCCACGAAGTCGCTGATCGCCTCGGCCACGGGGCGCCCCGAGCGCAGCACCACTCGGGCGCCTGTCTCGGCGCCGGCGGGCGCGATGGAGAGGATGCCGCTCTTGACCTCGGCGCTGAGTAGCTCCACCAGCTCATCCACCGAGGCCTCGCCCACCTCGCCCAGCATCGAGCCGGAGCGCTCGGGCAGCTCCCGGGCCAGGGCGGAGATGCGGCGGGCCATCTCGTCCAAGCTCGCGCTCTTCGGCACCACAGCCACCGCGCCGTGGCGCGAGAAGCGCAGGCGTGCGTCCAGGGAGGCGTTCTCCGACAGGATGGCTACGGGTACGACGGCCGTGCCAGGGTTCTCCGACAGCTCCAGAAGGATCTTCTCGGCGTTCTCCGCCGCGTCTCCGAGCAGCACGACGAGGTCCGGCGCCGCCGCCAGCACCGATGAGGTGGCAGCCTCCGAGGGCGCGGCCTCTACGAAGGTGGCGTAGCCGCCGAGGGCCTCCTCCAGGGCGGCACACAGCGGATCCCCTGTGCCCAACATGAGCAGAGTGGGTAGATCGCCGTCGCCGTCGTCTTCGCGGGGTCCCATGCTTCGTGCGTAACGGACCTCACCGAGGCCCGGACGCGAATGCTAACATGGCTCGTGGCCAGACCTCGAATGACTGGCATGTTACTGGCGAGCGGCCCCGCCCACGTCCGCCGCGACGCCGACTCCGGAGACGCTCGACCTGCGCGCTCCAGCCGCGAACTGGGAGGCGGCGCCGTTCGTGCGGTAGGCTAGGTGAATGAGTCCCGATGACCGCTTGGCGGGCGCTTCGCGCGCGACCCTGGTGTTGGACGAGGCGGCCGGTGGCGAGCTCGTCACGGGGGCGGTCCGGGACGTGTCGGCGTCGGCTTTCTTCCTCAGCGTGGAGCAGCCGCCCGCCGTCGGCATCGAGGGGCGCTTCGAGCTCTCCAACGCCTCCGGCATCGTGCTCGAGACGGGCGCCTTTCGCATCGTGCTAAGCCAGCCCGGTGTGGGCGTGGGCGTGGAGATCCTACACCTCTCGGCCGACAGCTTCAGGCCCCCGTCGGTCAGCCTCGAGCCTCGGGCACTGGCCGCGGGCGCCGAAGCCGTGCGCGTACCCACCTTGCTCCACGGAAAAGATCTCGAGGACGTCTTCGCCATCGGCATCGACCTCGGCACCTCCAACACCTGCGCCGCGGTGGACGAGGACGGAACGCCGCGCCTGCTCACCACGCGCGAGGGTGAGCGCATGCTGCCCTCCATACTCTCGCTGCTCGACGATGGGCAGCTGGTGATCGGCCGTGCGGCCGCGCGCCGCGCCGTGCTCTACCCCGAGCGCACGGTCTACGGCTCGAAGCGCCTGCTGGGTCGCCCCTACGATCCCGAGGTCGCCCGGGAGATGCAGGGGCATTTCGCCTATCCGTTGGTGGAGACCAAGGGGCAGGTCTTCGGTGCCGCTCTGGGGTCGCGCAAGCTCTCCATGCAGGAGGTCGCGCGCCAGCTGCTCGCCGGAGTGCGGGCCAGCGCCGAGTCGCAGCTGGGTCGCAGCGTCGAGTACGCCGTGATCACCGTCCCCGCACACTTCGGGGAGTCACAGCGGGCGGCCATCCGCGCCGCCGCTCGCGGTGCGGGGCTGACGGTGCTGCGCCTGCTCGCCGAGCCCACGGCGGCCGCCATCGCCTACGGACACGAGCGGGACGAGCGCACGCGGCTGGTCGTCTTCGACCTGGGCGGCGGCACCTTCGATCTCACCTTGCTGGATGTCACCCGCGGACGCTTCGAGGTGGTCGCCACGGGCGGGGATCTCTTCCTCGGGGGTCTCGACCTCGACGACAGCCTGGCGGGGCTGCTGCTCGAGCGCTTCGAGCGCGACCTCCGCGTCTCCCTCGAGCCCACGCCGCAGCAGGTGGCGCGTCTGCGCGAGGTGGCCGAGAAGTGCAAGCTCGACCTGTCGGTGCAGCCCAAGACTTCGGCGCAGCTCTCGCACTTCGCCGAGGTCGAGGGTCGCCCCGTGGACCTCTCCCTGACCATCACGCGCGAAGAGCTCGAGGGCTTGGCCGAGCCGCTGCTCGAGCGCATGCTGACCATCACCTCTGGCGTGCTCGACGGGCAGGGCGTGCGTCCCCAGGACGTCGACGACGTCGTCTTGGTCGGAGGCATGACGCGCATGCCCGCGGTGCAAGCGCGCGTGGAGGCGTACTTCGGTAGGCGTCCCAACCTGCGCATGCACCCGGACGAGGCCGTGGCCTTGGGTGCGGCGCGTGCCGCGCGGGCGGGGCGAGGTCATCAGCTGGTGGACGTGCTGCCCCTCTCGATCGGCGTGGCGACTCGGGGGCGCCGCTTCCTGCGCCTGCTCTCGCGAAACACCCAGGTGCCCGTGTCTCGAGAGTTCGTGCTGCCCCGCTCCGAGGGCGCCCCGGACGAGGAGCGTGTGCCGCTCTTTCAGGGCGAGCGCCCCGACGCCTCCGCCAACGAGTACCTCGGCAGCCTGGTGGTCAGCGGCATGCCCGCGGGCGCGCCCGGCGGCATCGCCCTGACCTTGCACCTCGACGCCGAGTCCGTGCTCTCGGCGTCCGCGGCCATGGCCGAGGGCGGAGCGCCTCTGACCGTCTCCCTCGATCGCCAGCGCTCCGTCGAGCACGTGTTGGCGGAGCTGGGCGAGTACGACGGGCCCTCCTACGAGAAGCCTCCGGTGCCTCCGCGCTCGGCCTTGGCGCGTGCCTTCGACCGCTTCCGCTCGTTGCTCGGGCGCTGAGAAGCGGCGCGCATCGCCTCGGGCCTGCTATGCTTCGCGCATGCGCTTGCACTCTTCCACGCGACTCTTCGCGGCTCTCCTCTCTCTCGCTCTGGCGGCCTGCAGCGCCGACGGCGGCGGCTCCACGATCCCAGACGCTGGCTCGACCGACGGCAGCCTGCTCCCGGACTCGTCCGCGTCGGACGCCGCCATCGACGCGACCTCGGACGCGGGGCCCGGAGACGCGGGGCTCGATGCCAGCCCGGACGCGGGCCCGAGCTGCATGTGCCCCACGCTGCCCACCCGCTGCTCGCCTCCGCCATCCGGCGATCCGCGCTTCACGCCGGATCTCGACGGCACCTACGGTGAGCAGCTGCTCTCCCTGGTCGCCTGCGCGGACACGCGCATCCAGCTGGCCATCTACAGCGCCGATTGGAGCTGCCTGCTCGAGGCGATCCGGGCTCGCCTGGCCGAGACCCCGGGCCTGACGCTGGAGGTGGTCACGGATGACGATCAATGCCCCGTGGTCGCTGGGTCACGGGGCTGCGCCCTGTCGATCTTCGATGGCAACCCGCAGGTGACGGTGGTGGACGACGCCCGCTCGCGGCTGATGCACCACAAGTTCTTGGTCGCCGACGGAACGCGCGCCTGGCTCGGCTCGGCGAACTTCACGCAGCAGTCTTTCTGCCGGGACGTGAACGACGGCCTGATCCTCACCCAGCCTGCGCTGGTGCAGGGCCTGGTCGACGAATTCAATCGCTTCTTCGTCGATGGCGCGTTCGGACCCGTGCCCACGGCGGAGCCGATCGTCGCCGGCCCCTACAGCCTCTACTTCAGCCCCCAGACCCCGGTCGATTCACCGAGCCGCTGGTTCGACGATCTGATCACGCGCATCGACGCCTCCACCGGCTGGATCCGCGTGATGATCTTCGCCCTCACGCGCAGCGAGATCTCCGACGCGCTGATCCGCGCCAAGGATCGCGGCGTGTCCGTGCGTGTGCTGGTCAACCCGCGCTTCGGCGCCGAGGCCGCGGTGGATGCGCTGCGCACCGCCGGCATCGAGGTGCGCGAGGCCTCGGTGCACGCCAAGGTCTTGGCCATGGACGGGCGCTTCGTCGCCACGGGCTCGGCCAACTGGTCCGCGGCGGCCTGGGCCAACGACGAGAACAGCCTGTTCATCGACGACCCGGCCATCGCCCTCTCCTACGAGGCTCGCTTCGACCTGACCTGGGCCGACGCGACGCCCTGACGCGTCACCCGCGCGCCTGCTCCCGGCGCAGCTCGCTGCGGTCGTGGGCGCTGGTCGTGCGCAGCTTGGGGCCCGCGGCGTGCAGGGCTTCCCGCAGGCGCGCTTGCGTGTCCCGTCGCAGGGCGTCGTCGTGGGCCACCGCGCGCTGGAAGACGCCCAAGCCCCAGGGCCGCTGCGGGTGATCGGCCAGGCTCATCTCGGCGTGGTGGAAGTAGGCGTCTCCGCAGTGCAGCAGCGTCTGATCCCCTTCGTCGATGGCGATCCCCGCGTGCCCTCGGCTGTGGCCCGGGAGGCTCACGAGCACGATCTCTGGCGGCAGACCGTCGAGCTCGCGCGCCACGGCGAAGCCGTGGAAGTCTTCACCCTCTGGGGTGTATTCGTGCACCTCGGGTGAGTGCTCCCAGTGCACGGCGCGATAGCGGGAGCGCTCTCGGCGCGGAGGGTTCTGCGCCGCTCGCCACTCGTCGCCGAGGACGTGCAGGCGCGCCCAGGGGAAGTCCGAGAGCCCGCCCGCGTGATCCAGGTCGAGGTGGGTGATCAGCACATCGCGCACGTCGCGCGGATCGAAGCCGAGGGCGCGTACTCGCGCCAGGGCCGTCTCCTCCATGGATAGCCGCGGCCGAACGAGCGCGCGGAACAGGGCTCCCAGCCGCTTGGGATCCTGCACGTCGCGGGTGCCGAGGCCGGTCTCCACCAAGGCCAGGGAGTCGGGCAGTTCGAGCAGCAGGCAGTGACAGGCGAGCTGCGCACCTTCGCCGAGCAAGCGGTGGCCACCCCGTGGGCAGAGGGAGCCGCAGTCGAGGTGATGGACGCGCACGCTCTCAGCCTCCGATCATGCTGTCGCCATGGGTCGTCCGGTCGTGGCTCATGCGCCTGACGTTGCCACGGAGATCGCCGCCGAGGCAATGGCCGGGCGCGCGAGACGCGCTTGCGGTATACGGCCCCATGGCAACGACCGAGAGACTCGACGCGCTGCAAGAGGCGCTCCGCAAGGGAGGCGCGGACAGCGCGCGCATCGCGATGGTGGAGGTGGCCCGGCGCTTCAAGCGCTCGTGGCTCGAGATGGCCGAGGCGCTCTCCCGGCTCCTCGGCTCCGAGGCCTACCTCGAGTGGGGCTACGGAGACCTCTACGAGTACGCGTCCCTCGAGCTGATGCTGAAGCGGCCCACGGTGGAGAAGCTCTTGATGAGCTACGGCGTGTTGCGCAAGCACGCGCCCGACGTGCTCGATCGCGACGGCGTGGAGCGCACCATCCCAGCCCTCGACTCGGTGGCGTACTTTGGCAAGGCCTTGCGTGAGCAGCCGGCCAACGACGACGCGCCGGAGCGCGATCCCGAGGTGGTGGAGGAGCTGCGGCGTGCGGTCTTCGACGAGGGTCAGCCCGTGGCCGTGCTGCGCCGCACCTTGGGCCCCATGCTCTACCCGAAGGCGCCCGGTCAGGAGCAGGTCGACGCCTTGCAGAAGGCCGTGAACGCGGCCCAGCGTCTGGCGCGGCAGGTCGCAGAGCTCGAGGGCCTCTCGCCCGCGCGCCGGGATCACACGGACAAGGCCCTCGCGGGCTTGGTGTCGGAGCTCGACCCCCTGCTCGAGCAGGCCAAGCTGGAGCTGGCGAAGCCGCAGGCCGAAGCGAGCTGAGTCCCGCTAGCGGCGTCTGGCCTTGCGCCTGCGTCGGGGCGCGGGGGCGCGCCTCGCCTTGGGCTTCTGCTTGGTGGCGAGGTAGACAGCGTGGCGCATGCCGCGGCCGACGGGGATCAAGCGCGGCGTCATGCCGTGGCGGCCCAGGCGCTCCTCGAACGCCTTGCTCGGCGCCTCGGCCCAGACCCCGAAGACGCCTCCGACCTCGAGGGCCGCGCAGGTGTCGGCGAGGCTGCGGTCGCCGTAGAGCGGATCGCCGCGCCCGCCCTTGCGTGTGGGGCCGACGTAGAGATCCCAGAGGATGGCGTCGTAGCGTGGGACATGCGCGTCGTTCGCCAGGCGCCGGATCTCCCGTGTCACGTCCCCCACGATCACGCGCACGCGTGGGTCCGCCACCGCGGCGCCGTTCAGACTGGCGACGGGCCCGCGATTCCACTGCACCACCCTCTCGTGCAGCTCCGCCACCACCAGCTGCGCGCGCCGAGGCAAGGCGTCGAGGGCCGCGCGCAGCGTGAACCCGAGGCCCAGGCCACCGAGCAGCACGCG
>JAADHO010000271.1 GCA_013151775.1 Deltaproteobacteria bacterium
CGCCGTTCCCGAGACGCTCGCCGAGGAAGATCTTGCCGGGCTCGCGCGCCGTGGGATGGGGCTGCGATCCGGGACGCAGGCGCCGCACCTCGTCGAGCGTCATGCCGAGGCCGAGCCCCTCGAGCATGGGCGGCATCTTCTCTTGGCTCTCCTCCTGCACGGCGGCGACCCAGGCGATGGCGCGCTCCTGCCGCTCACGCGCGGCGGCCTCGCGCGCCTGCCGTCGCTGCTCCGTGGCCGCGGCCTCGCGCCGAGCGTCCCACTCGACGTAGCCCCAGACGCCGCCCCCCACGAGGGCGAGCGTGACGATGGCGGCGACGAAGGTGGCGCGGGATCCGTGCACGGCGCGCAGCATATACCACGGCGCGATGGGGGGTGATCCCGAGGGCGATCCTCTGGTATGCCGCTTATTCCAGGAGGCGCGATGGCAGACGAGAGCAAGCGGTTGCGGCGCGACGGAGCGCCGGTGGTGGGCATCCTGACGGGCAGCCCGAACGATCTGCCGGTGGTGCTGAAGGCGCAGGAGATCCTCGACGAGCTCGAGATCCCCTCCGACGTGCGCGTGCTGAGCGCCCACCGCACGCCCGTGGAGACGGTGCGCTATGTAGAGCAGGCCGTGCCCCGCGGCCTCGAGGTGTTGATCGCCTGCGCGGGCCTCTCGGCGCACCTCGCCGGCGTGGTCGCGGCGCACACGACGCTGCCGGTGATCGGCGTGCCTCTGGCCCACGGCGCCCTCGAGGGCATGGACGCGCTCCTGAGCACGGTGCAGATGCCGCCGGGCATCCCGGTGGCGACGGTCGCCATCGACGGCAGCAAGAACGCGGCCTTCCTCGCCGCGCGCATCCTCGGCGCGACCCATCCCGAGGTGCGCGAGCGCCTGCAGGCGCGGCTCGAGAAGGATCGCCAGCGCTACGACTCGCCGGATCTCGACGTGCCATCGCAGGCGCAGCGGCTCCGCGGCGGCGCCTGAGGCTTCCGCGGGATCGCGCCGCGTCGACGCCGGCACGCGCGCGCTGTATGGTCCGCGCGAAATGAACATCCTCGTCATCAGCTCGAACGCCACGCCCGACGGCAGCGGCGACGCCATCTGCCGCCTCGCAGGCGCGCTCCCCAAGGCCCTGGCCGCCCAAGACCACGCCGTGTCGCTGGTCACTCCGCGCTACGCGGGCTTCGATCCGAACGCCCACGGCATGGCGCGACGCCTCAGCACGCTCGACGTCACGCGCGCCGGCCAGAGCTACTCGCTGGTGGTCTACGACGGACGCACGGCGGCTGGCGTCGAACGCATCGTGCTCGAGGAGCCGAGTCTCTTCGGCGAGGTCGAGTCCATGACCGACGAGGGTGACGTGGCGCTGCGCATGGGCGTCTTCGCGGCAGCCGTCGAGCAGCTGGTGGCCACGCGCGACCCGCGCATCGAGGTCGCCCACGGCGTGGGTGAGGTCGGCGCCCTGACCCTCGCGACCCTCGCAGCCTCGAGCGAGGTGGCGGACGTGGCGCGCGTGCTCAGCTTCTCCGGCATCCGCACGCGCTCGACCTTCGACTCCGCTGACGCGGCCAAGCTCGGCGCCCTCGAAGGCCTCGAATTCGATGGCAAGCTCGATCCACTGGCTGCGGGCCTGCGCTGCGCCGGACGCGCGAGCACCCTCTCCGTGACCTACGCTCGCGAGCTGGCAGCGGGCGCGGCGGAGAACCTCGGCCCGCTGCTCGAGGCCATCCCCGGCGGCCTGCGCGGCGTGCTCGGCGGCGTGGACGCGGCGAGCTTGAACCCGGTCACGGATCCCCACCTGCCCTCGCGCTACGACCCCGTGGATCTCAGCGGCAAGGCGCGCACCAAGGCGGAGGTGCAACGCCGGCTCGAGCTGCCCGTGCGCCCCGAGACGCCCCTGCTCGTCGCCTTCGGGCTCGACGCAGAGGACGGCCTCGAGCTGCTCGAGGGCGCTGTCCGAGCGCTGCTCCGCAACGACATCCAGCTCGTCGTGCGTGGCGCGGAGGGCGACGATCGCGTCGCCAGCCTGAAGGAAGCGGCCCGCCCCTGGCCGGATCGCATGAAGGTGATCGAGGGCGAAGACGAGGCCACGGACCATCAGCTGCTGGCGGCCGCCGACCTCTTGCTCGCGCCCCATGGACGCGCGCCGGCGGGGCTCCTGCCCATGATCGCCCAGCGCTACGGCACGCTGCCCGTGGCCCGCGCCACGGGCGCCATTCGGGACTTCGTGATCGACTGTGACGCCCAGCTCGAGACGGGCACGGGCTTCCTCTTCGACGAGGACTCCAGCGACGCCCTGCTCGGGGCGACGCAGCGCGCCGTGAGCGCCTTCATGCACGCCGACTTCGACGATCTCCGCCGACGCGTCATGCGCCTCGACCACTCATGGGAGCGCACGGGTCGCGTCTACACGCTGCTCTACCGTGAGCTGACGGATCCCGAGGGCGAGTAGGTCCACCCAGCGAGTCAGTCGCCCTTCAGCGCCTCGCGAAACCGAGCGTGACAGGAGACGCAGCCGCTCTGCAGCGTGGCGGTCTCTCGCAGCACGCGCTCCATATCCCGAGCCTCCGCCGCCTGGGCGACGCGCTGAGCGGCGTCGTGCACGGCGCGATCCGCGGCGACGAAGAGGGGCAAGCGCTCGCCGAGGGTAGCGCGCACACGGCTCAGCTCGCTGGGGGAGACGTGGGGATGATCCGCCACAGCGGTAGCGCCCGCGCGGATAGCCTCGAAGTCGTCGAGCCAGAGCCCCGCTGAGAGGCGCGTCATGTCGCCCGCCAGGCCGCCCATGATGAACTTCAACGAGCCGGGCTCGAGGGCCTCCGCCGCGGGCGCGCTCGGCTCGGCGACGGTCTCGGACTCGGCGCTGCCGCAGGCGGCGAGCAGCGCGAGCGAGAGCCCGATGGCGGCAGTGGTCGGGTAGGCGTGGGCTTTCGGCAGGTGGATCATGCGCTTCTCCTTCGGTTGGGGTTTGCGGGGTCATCGGTGGGTTCATGGGTTCGGTCATGCGTGGGGTCATCACAGGCCAGCAGCAGCCCCCACGGCGACGGCCGCCCGCTTCGCGCCCCCCGGCAAGCGCAGGCCGTCGGCGAGGTCGTAGAGCACGGGGATCACCACCAGCGTGAGCAGCGTCGAGGCCAAGAGTCCGCCGATCACGGCCGTGGCGAGCGGGGAGAAGCGCTCGGCGCCGAGCGCCAGCTCCATGGCCAGGGGCAGCATGCCGATCACGGTCGACAGGGAGGTCATCATGATCGGCCGGAAGCGACGCCGCACGCCCTCGCGGATCGCCTCACGGCGCTCCATGCCCTCTTCCTGACGCTTGCGGATCAGATCCACGAGCAGGATGGAGTTGTTGACCACGGTGCCCACCAGGAGCACGAGGCCGACCATCACGGGCATGGACACGGGCTTGCCGACCAACCACAGCGCCAAGGACACACCCGAGAGGCTGAGGGGCACGGCCATCATCACGGTGATGGGATGCTTCCAGGAGCGGAACTGAGCCACGAGCAGCAGGTAGACGGCCAACACGCTCATGGCCAAGGCGCGCAAGATGGACGTGCGGGACTCCGTGAGATCCTTGTTCTCGCCCTCCAGGCTCAGCGTGTAGCCCTCGGGCACGCTCAGCTCGGAGACGGCGCGCTCGGCGTCCGCCACCACGAAGTTCAGCGGGCGGCCGTCGACCTGCGCCCGAACGTCGAGCACGGGGCTGAGGCTCTCTGAGGTGTAGAGCCCCTGCTCCACCGCGCTGTGCGTCTCCGCCAAGGAACGCAGAGGCACGACCTCGCCCGAGCCCGGGAGCAGCATGGGCCACGAGAAGCGCGTGGCGAGATCGGGGTCTGCGCTGGGCGCGAAGCGCACCTCGATCTCCTCGTCGGTGGCCAGGCTCGGCGTCCAGCTGCCAGCGGGGATGCCCTCGGCGCCGGCCGCCAGGAGTTGGGCGACGGCCAGCGGGCTCTGGCCCTGATCGGTCGCTCGACGGGCGTCGACGCGCACCAGCACGCGCCGCAT
Organism: Deltaproteobacteria bacterium; assembly: GCA_013151775.1. Classification (GTDB taxonomy): domain Bacteria; phylum Myxococcota_A; class Polyangia; order Polyangiales; family Houyiibacteriaceae; genus JAADHO01. The sequence goes on from JAADHO010000271.1 coordinate 3,995, forward strand.
GTCGCGTCGCCAGGCGCGCGTGGGCTGCACCACGGCGTCGACGTGCGTCAGCGCCTCCACCACCTGGTCGCCGAGTCTGTCGAGCACCAGGGGATCGGGCCCACTCACGCGCACCACGAGGGGCGCGAGGGTCGTGGGCTTGGCCGTGTTGCCGACCTCCTGAATCACGACGTTGGCGATGCCCGGAATGCGCGCGGTCTCGCGCCGCAGCTCTTCTTCGATCTGCCAGATGCTGCGCTCTCGCTCGGTGCGCGGCGAGAGGTTGACGCTGATGAAGCCCTGCGTGGGTCCCATCACGCCCGAACCTCCCGTGAACTTCATCCCGGGCTCGAAGCCCGCTTGCGATTGCACGAGCTTGACCTCGGGCTGGCGCGCGAGCACCTCTTCGATGGCGTCCATCACCCGCGTCGTCTCCTCCAAGGAGCTGCCCGAGGGCGTCTCGAGGGAGATGGTGAAGGTGCCCCCGTCCATCCGCGGCAAGAGGTCCATGCCCGCGCGCTGCAGGCCGACGACGCCGCCCGCGAAGGAGAGGAGCGCCACGCCGATCACGAGCCAGCGCTGCCGCAAGCCCAAGTCGAGGAGGCGGATGTAGCCCTCGCGCAGGGCGTCCATGGCGCGCTGGAAGGGCCGGCTGATGCGCGCGGCGATCCGCTCCACGAGACCCTCCTCCCTGATCTGCAAGCTGAGGATCGGCACCAGCACGAGCGCGACCAACACGGAAGAGGAGAAGGCGATCAGCAGGGTGGTCGCGAGGGGCCCGAAGACCTTGCCTACGAAACCGGGCAAGCTCAGCAGAGGCACGAGCACGACCAAGGTGGTGGCGACGCCGGCGAGCACGGGCATCAGCACTTGGTCCGTGCCTTCGCGCGCCGCGTCGAGGGGAGTCGCACCCGCGTCGCGCAGACGCACGATGTTCTCGAGCACGACGACGGAGGCGTCCACCACCATGCCGACGGCGAGGATCACCGCCGACAAGGTGACCATGTTGAACTCCATCCCGAGAGCCCACATCACGGCGAAGGTCAGGCCGAAGGCCAGCGGCATGGAGAAGGCCGTGACCAGGGCGGCGCGCGCGCGGCCGAGGAAGAGGAAGAGGATCACGGAGGCGAGGAGCAGGGCCTGCCACACGTTGGAGAGCAGGTTGGAGACGCTCTGCTCGGTGAAGCTGGCGCTCTCTTCCCCTGCGACGAACTCGAAGCCAGGCAGCTCCGTCCGCAGCTCGGCCACGACGCGCTGGACCTCGGCGACCACGGCGACCGTGTTGGCGTCTTCGGAGCGGTAGACCTGCACGGCGATGGCGCGTCGCCCATCGATGCGGAAGCGCGAGTCGTCCCGCTCGGCGCCGCGGTGGACGCGTGCCACGTTGTCGAGGCGAAGCTGACCGCCGTCAGGCGTGCGCAGGCTGATCTCGCCGAAGTCCTCGACCCGGGACGCGCGTTGATCGACGCGCAGCATGGTCTCGCTGGTCGGGGTGCGTAGGCGCCCCGCGGGCACGGAGAGGTTGTTCGCGCGCACGGCGGCGGCGACCTGCGCGAGGGAGACGTGATGCGCCTCGGCGAGGGCCGGATCGACCTCGATGAAGGTGCGGGGAATCTGGCCACCGAAGACGTCCACCGCGGCCACACCGCGGATAGCCTGCAGGCGCGGCGCGACCACGTCCTCGGCGAGCCGACGAGCGGCGAGCCGATCCTCCGCGACCACGCCCACGCTGTAGACGGGGCGATCCGCCGTGCTGAAGGTGGTGACGCGAGGCTGCTCGGCGGCCTCGGGCAGGTCCTCGCCGATGCGCGCGACGGCGTTCTGAACATCCACCGAGGCCATGCGCACGTCCGTGCCGTATTGGAACTCGACCCGGATGACGGAGAGGTTGTCCTGGGAGGTGGCGCTGGTGCGCAGGGCTCCCTCGAGGGAGGCGAGCTCCGTCTCGAGCACGTTCGTCAGATCCCTGTCCACGTCAGCCGCCGTGGCGCCGGGCCAAGCCGTCACGACGTTCACGATGGGAGGGGCCGTGTCGGGGAAGAGGCGCACGGGGATCTGGAAGTAGGCCGCGCTCCCGACGATGACGGTGGCGACCACGAGGGCCCACACGGCGTGGCGATTCTTCAGGAAGAAGCCGGCGAAGCTCATGGCGCCACCGGGAAGATGGGGCGAGAGGGATCGAGCCCCAGGACGGGAGAGACGACGCGGCTATCAGCGGCGAGAGCCGGCGTGATGGCAACCCAGCCCCGGTCGCGTAGGCCCGGCGTCACGGCCACGCGGCGGAGGCGCTCTCCTTCGGCCAGGTAGACGAAGGAGCCCTCGTCGTCTTCACCGATGGCGGCGCTCGGCAGGGCGCAAGGGTGAGGCTCTTCGGCCACGACCAAGGTGGCGTTCACGCTGGCGCCGACGCGAGCGTCGCCGGGGTCCTCGAGCCGAGCCAAGACCTCGACCAAGCGCCCTGGACCGAGGGCCTGCGAACCCATCTCGACCACCCGAGCGGGACCCAGATCGCTCTGGACGCGGCTGCCCACGGAGACGTCCGCGAGGTCGCTCGCCGGGACGCGGAGACGCAGGCGGCGGGCTTCGCTGGCGAACTGCAGCAGGGGCGTTCCGGGCATCACCGTCTGGCCCTCGTCGACCAGGTGAGCGAGCACGTAGCCGTCGAAGGGGGCGCGCTCGGTGGCGCGCGTGCGCATCACGCCAACCTCGCGCTCCGCGGCGGCAGCGGCCTCGGCGGCCAAGCGGGCCGAGGCGCAGCTGTTGTCGCT
>JAADHO010000292.1 GCA_013151775.1 Deltaproteobacteria bacterium
GTGTAGACCCAGCCGCGCTCGTCGACGCGCAGCCAATCGGGCACGAGATCGATGGGCAGGCGTGCGAGGTCGGCGCCGTCACTCGGGCGTAGCACACGCACCTCGGCGGCGGGGACGAAGAGGGCGCCGCCGCGCAGCACGGGCTCGAGGCGACGCGGTACGTCTTCGGCTACGGGATCCACGAGCTGGTGCACGTAGCGCAGCGCCCCCGTCTCCACGTCCATGGACGAGAAGCGCCCCGTGGGTGAGTTCACCAACAGGCTGCCGTCGAGGGTCATGGCCGCGGCGCCGGCGCCGATGCCGGGATCGGCGGCTCGGTAGAGGCGCTTGCCTGTGACCAGATCGTGGGCCGAGAGCTCGAGCTGTATGCCTGGCTCGGCCTCGCTCGACGTCCCGGCGAGGGGCACGAGCAGCGTCTTGCCGCTGATCAGCGGCGCCGCGACGGGAGCGCTGTCGAGCTCCACCTCCCACTCGACCTCTCCGCTGAAGAGATCGATCCCGAGGACGGCGCCTAGGCGCCCGCCGGGCTCGCCGCGCAAGGCGACGACGCGGTCTCCCGAGATGGCCACCGCGTGGGTGAAGCGTCCGCGATCGCGCACGCGCCACACGGGCTCGCCCGTGACCACGTCGAGGGCGTGCACCGCCGAATCTCCGCAGGTGACGATCAGGACACGTCCAGCACGGCGAAGCTCGAAGCTGCCGGCGCCCGGCACCGAGAAGCTCCAGGTCGGCCTGCCCGTGCGCACATCCACGGACACGAGGTGGTGACTGCCCTCGGCCAGGATGATGGCCGGTGGAATTCCGGGCCCATTCACGGCGAAGCAGGTCGCCGGGCCGTTCATGCGCGGCTTCAGGCGCGTGCTCGCGTAGCACTCTCCGTCTGAGACCTCACACAGCTCGAGATCACCCTCTGGGGTGATATGAGCGAGCGTGCGTCCAGCCATCAGGCTCATGCCGCCGCGCGCCGGGTGGGCCCAGAGCACATCGCCCGAGTCTCGGTCGAGCGCCAACGTGTGGTCCGCGCCCGCGAGCACGAGCCGGTCTCCGCACAGGAAGGTGCTCGCGGCGTCGAGCCCGTCGACTGCGATGCTCCAGCGCTCTCCGAAGCGCAAGTTGGCCGCAGCAGGGAGCGCGCTAGGCGTCTCGGACGCTCGCTCCGTGCGCTGCGCCGAGTCACTCCCCTTCGGGGGCGATCCCAGACGCAGCCTATCCGGGTCTCGATTCACGAAGCTATCGTGGCGCCCATGCAGACGGATCACGCGTCGCAGGGAGCGCACCTCCTCGCGCAGCTCACGCACTCTGAGGTTGCGTGACTGGCCGCGATCCACCGACACGAGTGCGCGCAGGAGGTCGCTCGCGAGGCGCAGCACGGGCAGCGCCGCCTGCTCGAGGGAGAGATCCGTGATGCGGATCGGATCTTCAGCGCAGGCGTCGAGCACGAGCTCCACGCGCTGCTCGTCGTCCATGTGCACGCCGAAGCGGAAGGCGCCCGCGGACAGGCGCAGATGCAGGCGACGTCGCTGCTCCCAGGCCTGCGTCAGCGCGCGCGACGCGGCCAACATGCTCTGCACGGCGAGCATCACGGGGCCGCGCACCAAGGGCACGCGTCGGCCGCGAGCGAAGGCCCAGAGTTCACCGTGGAAGAGCAGAGCGTGGGCGTCCGCGCGCACGACCGAGTCGCCGCTGACGTTCGGTCCGGGCCGCAGCCGCACATGGAAACCGAAGCCCAAGGGGCGCCCATCTTCGGGCGCGTCGAGCAGGCCGCCGCGCCGACTGACGGCCGTGGTTCGAGCGGAGGGATCGGCGAGCAACTCGGAGACCAAGGCGCGCTCGGCCACGCGCACGGCGACCTGTCGCGCCACGGGATCGGTCTCGTAGCGGGCCCGACGCAGCATGGCGTTGGCGCAACCTTCGAGGGCCGCGCGCAGAGCCACGGGCCGGTCGAGCAGCGCGACCTCCATGGCGCCGCCGGTCGAGTAGTGGCTCACCAACACGTCGTCTCCACGGCGCAAGAGCGTGAGCTCCTCGGGACAGGTGCCCAGGGGCAGCAGCGCCTTGTGTCGCGAACCACGCGCCAGGGCGGTCATGGCGATCGTGAGATCCTCCACCGGCGGCAGCTCCAGCTCTTGGGCGACGTCTCCGAGGAGCAAGCTGGCGAGTCGGCTGCGGGCGAGCAGCGCGTCATGGCCTTGGATGATGGGCAGACCGAAGTCGCCGTGGCTCAGAATAGTGTCGTTGGCTTCCATCAAACTCCACGACGCGAGTGGCGCCGCGATCAGAATGTTAGAAGGCACCCCGAAACTGGATCCAATTAATCGATCGAAGCGACGCGAAGTTGACATCGTCTTTCGTCTCGGATCGCGCCGTCGCCTGGACAAGCGCGCACCATATTGGACCGCTTGCACCCAATTCGTGCGTGCTGGAGGTAGATCTTGCCGGTTTCTTGCGATTTCTTTGGCGGCACGATCCCTGCTCTTCTCTCGGATCGAAGGAGGTGCCATGGAAGGCATCATGAAAGGCATGTCGATTCGATTCTGGGGTGTGCGCGGGAGCGTGGCCTCACCCGGCTCCGCCACCCACCGAGTGGGCGGCAACACCAGCACGGTGGAGGTGCGCTGCGGTGGCACGCGCTTCGTGCTCGACGCCGGCACGGGCATGCGCGCCCTCGGCAACTCCTGGCTGGCCGAGGGAGACACGGACGCGACGCTGCTGCTCTCCCATCTGCACTGGGACCACATCCAAGGGCTGCCCTTCTTTACGCCGCTCTACCTGCCGTCGACGCGCCTGCGGATCATTTCGGCGGAGCCCGAGGCAGACGCCGCGCGCGCCGCTCTCGCGGCTCAGATGCGCCCGCCGACGTTTCCCATCGATTGGGAGCAGCTGCCCTCGACGCTGAAGTTCGAGACGCTCGACCTGGACGCGGGTCGGCTGATGGGCGAGGTGCTCGTGCGCGGCCTGCGCCTCGCCCATCCGGGCGGCGACGTGACGGCCTATCGGCTCGACTACGCGGGCCGCAGCGTGGTCTACGCCACCGACGTGGCGCGGAGCTCGACGACGGCCTGCTCGACTTCGCACGGGGCGCCGACGTGCTGATCCACGACGCGCAGTACACACCGGAAGAGTATCGCGGCGAAGACGGCCCCTCGCGACAGGGCTGGGGCCACTCCACCTTCGAGACGGCCGCGCAGCTCGCGCGCGCCGCGGGCGTGGGGCGTCTCTTGCTCTTCCATCACGATCCTTCCCACGACGATCAGGCCGTGGCGCAGATCGAGGCGCGTGCGCGCTGGCTCTTCCCCGCCTCCGAGGCCGCCAAGGAGGGTCAGACTCTCGAGCTCGGCGCCGCGCCCGAGACGCGCGTGGCCTGAGTGGAGAGCGTGCTCTCGTCCGAATTACGGGCGCCCCGTCGAGCTGATATGCTGCACCCCGCCGAGCCCATGCAGCGCCTCTCTCTCCTCGTCGACCTCGCCTCTCTCCTGCCTCGGGAGGTGGATCTCGACACGCTCCTCGGGCGCGCCTGCGACCGCCTGGCGGAGGCGATGAACGCCGAGCGCGCTACCCTGTGGTTGGTGGACGCCGAGCGCGGCGACTTGGTCACGCGCCTCGCGCACCTGCCCGAGGTGAAGGAGCTGCGTCAGCCCATGGGCAAGGGCGTCGCCGGGGAGGTGGCCGCGAGCGGGCGCGTCGCGCGGGTGGACGACACCACGCTGGACGCGCGCTTCGATCCGAGCGCCGACGAGGCCACGGGCTACCACACGCGCTCGCTGCTCGCGGCGCCCATGACCGACGGCCCCGGGCAGCCCGTGCGCGGTGTGGTGCAGGTGCTGAATCATCGCGACGGACACTTCGACGACGAGGACGAGCGCTACCTCTCGGCTCTGGCGCGCGAGCTCAGCCACGTGCTCTCACTGACCACTCTGCGCGCCGGCGACAGCGAGCGCCCCGGCTTGGTGATGCGTGGTCCCTACAACCGCATCGTGGGTCGCAGTGCGGCGATGGAGCAGGTCTACGAGCGCATCCACCTCAGCGCGCAGACCGACGCCTCCGTGCTGCTGCGCGGCGAGACGGGTACGGGCAAGACGCTCTTGGCGCGCGCCATCCACGTGAACTCGGCGCGTCAGACCGGGCCCTTCGTCACGGTCGACTGCACCACGCTGCCCTCGCAGTTGGTCGAGGCGGAGCTCTTCGGTCATGAGCGCGGCGCCTTCACCGGCGCAGATAGGCGCGTGCCCGGGCGAGTCGAGCTCGCGCGTGGCGGGACGCTCTTCCTCGACGAGGTGGGAGAGCTGCCGCCGCGGAGTCAGGGCAAGCTGCTGCGACTCCTGCAAGACAAGCGCTTCGAGCGCGTCGGCGGGCGCGAGACCCTCGAGGTGGACGTGCGCATCATCTGCGCCACGCATCGCGATCTCGAGGCGCTGGTCGCGACGGGCGAGTTTCGCGAGGATCTCTACTACCGCATGCGCGTGGTGGAGATCGAAGTGCCTCCGCTGCGCACGCGTGGACCCGAGGAGATCGAGCGGCTGCTGCGCCACTTCGGCGACCTCTACGCGGAGCGCTACCAGCGTCCACAGCCGCACTTCTCCGAGGCGGCGCTCGAGCGCATGCGCAGCCACGCCTGGCCCGGCAACGTGCGCGAGCTCGAGCATTGGGTCGAGGGCGCCGTGGTGATGGCGCCCGACGGCGAGGTGCACGAGAGCAAGCTGCCGCAGCCCAAGCTGCCGGCGGAGCTCAGCGGCTTGACCTTGCCCCTCGGGCTCGAGCTCGAGGAGGCGCGTCGCCGCTACGTGCAGGCCGTGGTCGACGACTGCGGAGGCCGGCGCGCAGTGGCCGCCAAACGCCTCGGCATCAGCCGCAACACCGTCACGCGCCTGCTCACGAAGGTGAGCGGCGAGGACGGGTAGGACGCATCCGCGCGACCTGCGAGAGTCGTGTCCATCCACGGGCTCACTGCACGCTGCGGCGGACAAGTCCGCCGCCTACGTCGTGAATTCGGTAGCGTGAGTTCCCACAGGCCCGACGGCATCCGACTTCGCATAACCTCGACGCATGCGCAGTCTGCTCGTGCTCTCGCTCTCCCTCGCCAGCTTTTCCCTGCTCTGTTCTTGTGGCGGTGGCCGTCGCAGCCCCGGCCGGGGCGATGGCGGCGTGGACTCTTCGGGTCCCTGCACCACGGGCCAAGTGCAGTGCCGCGGACGCGAGGTGTGGATCTGCAGCGGCAGCGACTACGCCCAGAGCGAGACCTGCGCCGACGACGAGGTCTGCGCCCTCGGCCTCGGTTGCCGCGCCTGTCAGCCCGGGCGCCCCTTCTGCTCGGGCCAAGAGGCGCGCCTGTGCGACGAGACGGGCTCGGCCTCGACCCTCACCATGGAGTGCCCCGCGTCCCAAGCGTGCCGTGGGGGTTCCTGCATCGATGCCTGCGCGGCGGCCGCCTCTGAGCGCAGCAACGTAGGCTGCGAGTACTACGCCGTGGATCTCGACAACGAATACGACGACGGCCTGGGCAACCCGAGCGGGGCGCAAGCGCAGTTCGCCGTCGTGCTCGCGAACCCCAGCGACGTGATCGTGCTGGCGCGCGTGCTCCAGAGCGTGGGCACGGTCGGCGCGCCCGCGGAGACGCAGGTGGGCACGTGGACGATCAACCCGCACGATCTGGTGCGCATCGATCTGGACGCGCGTGAGGTGGACGGCAGCGTGGGACACTCGTTCGAAGGTCCCGGGACCTTCGTCAGCCCCAACGCCTATCGCATCACGACCAACTTCCCGGTGGTCGCCTATCAGTTCAACCCGATCATTCAGCAGTTCTCCAACGACGCCTCGCTGCTGATCCCCGTGCCCGCCCTCGACACACACTACCGGGTGATCGGCTGGGGCACGGCGAACCCCATCTCCGTTCCAGGCTTGCCGCGCGTCCCGGGGATTCCGGATCACTCCTTCGTGACCATCGTCGGCACGCAGGCGGCCACGGAGGTGCGCGTGACCCTCGGCGGAGCGATCGTCGCGAGCGGTCCCCTCGGCGGTCCGCCCGAGGTGCCGGCGACCTCGGCAGGTGGCGTCATCACCTACACCCTCGGGCCCTACGACGTGCTCAACCTCGAGAGCGACGGCATCCCCGGTGATCTCACGGGGACGCTCGTGGAGTCGACGGCGCCCGTGGCCGTGTTCAGCGGCGGCGAGCGCGGCATCGCGCCCTTCGATGTCGACAACACACCCGCGCCTCCGACCGGCATCCCGAGCGACATCTGCTGCACGGAGCACCTCGAGGAGCAGGTCTTCCCCACGTCCTCTTGGGGCAAGATCTTCTCCATCACGCGCAGCCCCGTGCGCACGGACATCACTGGCTGGCGCGAGCCCGACATCTACCGCGTGATGGCCGACAAGAACGGCACGGACGTGGTGACGAGCCTGCCCGCGCCCAACGACCGCTTCACGCTCAACTCGAACGAGGTGAAGGAGTTTGCGGTCAGTGACCCCTTCACCATCTACTCGAGTCACCCCATCAGCGTGATGCAGATGCTGGTGAGCCAGGGCTGGGTCGACTCGTGGAAGCCAGGACATGGCGGCGACCCATCGATGCTGCTCTTCCCGCCCATCGAGCAGTACCGCAAGGACTACCTCTTCCTCGTGCCCGACACCTTCACCGCCAACTACGTGGTCTACTCGGGACCCAAGGGCACCGCGGTGACCCTCGACGGAACGGACCTCGCGGGCGACGAGTTCATGCGCATCTGCGAGTACGAAGACATCGGCAGCTTCGATGGCATCGTCTACGAGCAGGTGACCTGCCCCGTGGACGGCGGCACCCACCGCATCATCTCCACGACCCCCGTCGGCATCATGGTCTACGGCTACTACTCCGTCGGCAGCTACGGCTACGCCGGCGGCTCCAACCTGACGCGCATCAACATCCTCTGATCTGCGCCCGCGTGCTCGGCGCGGGCCGGCTGAGCCGCACGTCTAGTGCCTCGCGGTGGCTTGCCGCTGCTGCTGTTGCTGTTGTGCGATCGCTTCCTGTTCTTGCTGCACGAGACGTGCCGCCGCGGCGGCGGCTGTCAGGGCGAGCTGCTGGTCGTCGTCACGCCGGGATGCGGTCTGATCCGGGTTCATGGCGCACACACAGGCCGTCGCCTCCGAGTTGAGGAAGACGTAGCCGGTCATTCGCATGCCCGCCTCCTGGCAACGCTCGAAGCATGCCCCCGGCGTTCGGTCCTGCCGCTCCAGCGTGCTCTGCCCTGCGAAGCCTCGGTTGCAGCCAAGGGTCAGACACAGACCGGCCGCCAAGGCGATCACGCCCAATGATTCTCCCAACTTCATTCTCCACCTCACAGCTTTTCGAGTGAAAGTGCCGGGATACTGCCCGAGCCGTGGACTCGACGCCAGCCTTCTGTGCGCGGCCTGGCGTCGCGACATCTGCCGGCACTCGTGCGCTGGCGTCCCAGGAACATGATCTGACGCGCGTTCATCGACAGGATGGGAAAGGTATGTCACTTTTCTCGCATGAATTTTCCCCGAGGGGCGTCACGCTTTTCTTTCTTCTCATTCCTAGTCTTCGCGCTCGCTGCGTGCGGCGGTTCAGCGAGCGCGCCTGACGCGGGCGAAGCCGACGCGGGCTGCGCAGCGGCGCCGCCCGTCTGCACCAATCTCTTCGAGGAGTGTTGCGACGACACCGGCTTCGAGGCGACCTGTGTCGCGGGCGGCTGGGTCTGTGACCCGTGTCTGGTCGACAGCGCGCCCGCCGACTGCACTCAGCGTGGCGTCCGCGTCGCGGAGTGCGTGTCCAGGCGCCGCTCGATGGACGCGCTGCGCCTGACCCCGCCGGTCATCCCGGGCATCTACTGTCGCGCCGACTGGGATGCGGGCGTGGGCGACGCGGGCAGCGCGGATGCGGGCGACGCGGCTCCCTGAGCCACGCTCTCGCGCTGGCGTCCTGAGCGACACGGGCTATGTTCCGGGCGTGGCGCCCAGTGTTCCGAAGACCTGCGACCCGAAGGAGCTCGCGCGGCTGGTGAAGAGCCAGGACGTGGCCGCGCTCGATCATCTGACGCGCTGCTACGGGCAGCGGCTGGTGGCCGTGGGGCAGTCGCGCTGCGGCACGGGCCTCGACCCCGAGGACGCTGTGCAGGACGCCTTGCTCAGCGCCACCCGACATCTGCACACCTTTCGCGGTGAGGGCAGCCTCGAGGGCTGGCTCGTGCGCATGGTGATCAACGCCTGCCACCGCATGCGCCGCGGCCTCAAGAACGACGCCAGCTTGCACGACGTGGGCGCCGATCTCATCTCGGAGCAGGCCGGCCCCGACGAGCTCGCGGGGCGTGAACAGGTCGCCCTCGCCCTCGGCAAGACCCTCGAGAAGCTGAAGCCCGTGGACCGGGCGATCCTGTTGATGGCCGAGGTCGAGGATTGGCGTGGCCCCGAGATCGCCGAAGAGCTCGGCATGACCCCGGGCGCCGTGCGCACCCGCCTCTCACGCGCTCGCGCCCGCGTCCGCCAAGAGCTCGAGCCCCTGCTCTGAGGTCGCCTCTGCCCGTGCCGCTGTGCGCGACGCGCTACGGTGGGTCGCCGAGGGAGGCGCTCCATGCAGTTACGACTGTGACCATGTGGTCGGATGAGCGCACTTCGAAGAACAAGAGATAGGGGGTCTTCTCAATTCGGCAGTACCGCACGTCGCGACTTGGGTGCTTGGGAAACCTGTTGGGGAACTCTGCGATGGACGCCAGCACACTGGCGAGCGCATCTTCGAACGTCGGTCGCGCGCTTGGACGATTCTGGGTCCACCAGACCCGGAGCTCGTCCAACTGCAACGCCGCCTCACGAGCCACTTGCACGGTGTACGCGCCCGGGGCGTGCGTCACAGCGAAGCGAGAAGCTCGTCTACGTTTTGGACTTTGCCGTCCCGAGCGTCCGCCAGGCCGCGATCGATGGACCTGTCGAGCTGGAGTCGCTCGTCGGCCGACATGGCGGCGAGAGGGTCGGGGAAGACCTCCGCCAATACGATGACAGTCCCGTCGGGGAGGGTTGTCGGTTCGTCCAAAACCAGACGTCCGTTTCGCACTTCAGCCTTCAACGTCGCTGCCATGACCGCATTCTAGTGCTATCTACGCGATGTGTCGATCAGCGGCGGGCGCGAGCGAACTCGTGTGCGCACCCGCCTCTCACGCGCTCGCGCCCGCGTCCGCCAAGAGCTCGAGCCCCTGCTCTGAGGTCGCGTCGGGGGTCGCCTCGGCGCCGCCCTTCTTGGCGTACTTGCCCGAACGCAGCAGGTAGAAGGTCGCCGGCACCACGAAGAGCGTGAACATGGTCGAGGCCGTCAGCCCGAAGATCAGCGCCCAGGCCAGGCCTGAGAAGATCGGATCCAGCGTGATGGGCCAAGCGCCCAGGGCCGTCGTGGCCGAGGTCAGCAAGATCGGACGCATGCGCACGGCGCCGCTCGAGAGGATGGCCTCGCGCAAGGAGGCGCCGCGGGCCAGCGCGCCGTCGATGAACTCGAGCAACACCAGCGCGTTCCTGACCACGATGCCGCCCAGGGCGATCATCCCGATCATGGCCGTGGCCGTGAAGAAGATCGGATTCGGATGCCCACCTACCGTGCCGGCCGAGATGACGTTCAGCAGCCAGAAGCCGGGCATGATGCCGATGGCCGTCAGCGGGATCGCCATCATCACCAGCAGCGGCATCACCAGCGACTTCGTCTCCGTGACCAAGAGCAGATAGATGAAGAGCAGCGCCGCGCCGAAGGCCATGCCGAGGTCGCGGAAGACCTTCAGCGTGATGTCCCACTCGCCGTCGCCGGCCCAGTCCACGTTCACCGCGGCCGCCAGCGGGCTGTCCTCGAGCTCGCTCTGCAGTCCGAGGATCGCCTCGGCGGGCGGGATGCCCAGCGTCTCGGCCGTGACGTAGACCAGAGGCTTCAGATCCTTGCGGTAGACGATGTGATCGTCGTCCAGCGTCTCGAACTCGCCGATCGCGCCGAGGGGGAGCAGCGAGCCGTCCACGCTGCGCGCAGAGAGCAGCGCCAGATCCGCCGCATCGCTGCGCTCCGCACGCGGCAGCCGCAGGCGAATCGGCAGAGGCTGCCGCTCGTAGGGATCGCGCAGGCTGCCCGCGCGCACGCCGCCCACGGCCAGACCGAGCAGGTTCGTCGTCTGCGCCTCGTCGATGCCGTGAATCGCAGCCTGTTGGCGGTTGAGGGCGTAGTGCACGCGCGGATGCGGCTCGGGCGCCATCACGTCCACCTCGGCCATGCCCTCACGCGCCTCGATGCGCCCCGCGAGCTCATGCGCGCCACGCACCAGCTCCGCGTAAGGCGTGCTCTCATCGCCATAGACCTCGGCCACCACGGTGGCGAGCACGGGCGGACCCGGCGGCACCTCCACGATGCGCAGCTCGGCGCCGTGGCGCTCGGCGATGGCCGTCAACTCGTCACGCAGCCTGAGCCCGATGGCGTGGCTCTGTTGCTCACGTTCGTCCGCGGGCAGCAGGCCGATGCGCAGCTCCGCCAGCCCGGGCGAGCGACGCAGATAGTCGTGACGCACCATGGCGCCGAAGTCCATGGGCGAGGGCGTGCCCACGAAGGCCTCCACGTCCGTGACGTCGGACTGCGTCACCAGGTAGCGCGCCAGCTCGCGGGTCAGGGCGTCCGTGCGCTCCAGAGTCGTGCCCTCGGGCATGTCCACCAAGAGCGACAGCTCGTCCTTGTCGGCGAAGGGCAGCATCTTCAGCGGCACGAGACCCATGGCAGCCAGAGCGTTGGCGCCCATGAAGAGCGCGAAGACGACGCCCAGCATCGCCACGATGCGCCGGCGCTTGAACAGCAGCGGCCCCATGGTCGCGCGATAGAAGCGACCGAGCACGCCCTCCGTCGCGGGCTCGTTGAGGGAATCCGAGCTCTCCTCGGGCGCCGCCTCGGGCGCCTCCGTGTCTTCGTTGGGCATCAGCTTCTTGCCCAGGAGTCGGTGCGCGAGCCAGGGCACGATGGTCAGGGAGGCGAGCATGGAGAAGCCCATCGCCAGCGGCACGTTGGCCGCCATGGGCTGCATGTAGGGGCCCATCATGCCGGTGATGAAGAACATCGGCAGGAAGGAGACGATGACCGTCAGCGTGCTCATCAGCACCGGCGGCAAGACCTCCGTGACCGCCGCGAGCACACGGTCGCGTGAGCTGCCCTTGCCGTAGCGTAGATGCCTGTCGATGTTGTCGACGTTGGTGATGGGATCGTCGACCACCAACCCCAGAGAGAGGATCAACGCGAACAGAGTCACGCGGTTGATGGTGTAGCCGAAGAGTAGATTGACGAAGAGCGCCAGGGAGAAGGAGACGGGCACGCTGACCGCGACCACGATGGCGGCGCGGTAGCCGAGGGAGAAGAAGAGCAGCGCGATCACCGTGATCAGCGCGATGGCGATCGACTCGAGCAGATCGTCCACCTTTCGATCCGCCGAGGCGCCGTAGTTGCGCGTGAGCGTCACGTCGATGCCTTCGGGCAACACGTCGGCCCGCAGGCGCTCCACCTCGGCGAGCACACGCGTCGCCACGGCGCTCGCGTCCGTGCCCCGCTGCTTGCTGATGGCGAGGGTGACCTGCGGCACTCCGTCTTGCGGTCCTTGGGGCGAGGCGGCACCGCGCCACAGGTGCGTGTAGGAGTCGAGCTCGGCGGGACCGTCGTGCACGTCCGCGACGTCCCCGAGGCGCACGGGCGTGCCGTTGCGCACGGCGACCTCGAGATCCGTCAGCTCGGCGGCGCTGCGGAAGCCGTCGCCGGCGTCGACGGAGAGGTGAGCGTCGAGGCGGTCGATGGATCCTGCGACCGAGGTGGTGCCGTGACGACGGATGGCGCTCGCGACCTCGAGGGCGGTCAGGTCGTGACCTTCGAGGCGCGTGCGGTCGAGATCGATCTGCACCTGACGCGGCACACCACCGTAGATCTGCGTGCGCGAGAGTTCGGGCAGAGAGTCGAGGCGCGCGCGCACCTCCTCCGCCACGCGCCTCAGTTGGTGTAGATCGTAGCCTTCGCCGGAGAGCGCCATCGTGACGATGGGCACGTCGTCCACCTCGATGGGCCGCACGATCCACGAGCGCACGATCGGCGGCAGCTCGTCGAGGTGACCCTCGATGCGACTGCGCAGCAGCGTCATGGCGTCTTCGCGGTTCTCACCGACGTAGAAGTTCACCGTGACCACTGCGCGGTCGCGCATGGCCGCCGAGCGCACGTGCTCGACGCCGTCGATCTGATACAGCAGGCGCGCCAGAGGCATGGCGACCAGGCGGTCGATCTCGTCCGCCGAGTGACCCGGCACTTCGATCATCACGTCGGCGATGGGCACGACGATCTGCGGCTCCTCTTCACGCGGAGTCACGAGCACGGAGACCACGCCGAGGGTCAGGGAGAGCAGCAAGAGCAGCATCGCGTTGGGACCCGTGAGGAAGCGCTTGACGATGCCCTTGAGCGCGCCACCTCGCATGTCTACGCCGCTCATGGCAGCGCCACCTCTTCGCCGCCCGTGAGGCCGGCCAAGACCTCGACGCGTTCGTCCCGGCGCTCTCCGAGGCGCACGCTGCGTCGGTGGTAGCCGTCCTCTTCACGCACGCGCACCATGGTCAGCTGTCCGACGCGCACGATGGCCTCGTTCGGGACGCTGATGCGCTCCTGCTCGCCGGTCTCGTAGGTGAGCGTGCCGAAGGCGCCCGGGTAGGCGTCGGCACCTTCGAGGCGCACGCGCACGCGCACCGTGCGGCTGCGAGGATCTTGCAGTGGCGAGACCTCGGCCACCGTGCCCTCGCCCTCGTGATCACCCACGCGGTAGTGCACGACGCTGCCGAGCCGGACCCGCGTGATGTCCTGCGTGGGCACCTGCGCCTCGAGCCAGAGCTTGTCTTCGTCGTAGAGCGTGAGCACGACGGCGCCCGGAGTGGCGAGGTCGCCCGGGCTCAAGAGCCGCTCCTGCACCACACCCTCGCTGGGCGCGCGCAGGCGGGAGTAGCCGAGCATGCTGCGGGCCGCTCGGAGCTGAGCTTGGGCCTGCGTCAGCTGCGTGCGGCGGGCGTCGAGGGCCGCGTCGGGCAGGGCGCCGCGGCTATGGAGGTTCTCGGCCCGCGTGGCCTGCGACTCGGCCAGACTCAGCTGCGAGCGCGCGGATGTGACCGCGGAGGCGAGGCTCGAAGACTCGAGGACGCCGAGTAGCTGTCCACGCTCCACCCGATCACCGACGTCGACGCCAAGCCGCAGGACGCGCCCGGCGGTCTGGGCCGAGATGCGCACGGGATCGACCGCGGCCACCGTGGCGCGCAAGGTGCGCATGCGCGGCAGAGTCTCCCGGAGGGCGTGGGCCGTGCGCTCGGGCACGGGCTCCTGCGGCAGCACCACGTCCACCTGACCCTCTGCGTGTCCACAGGCGCTGGCCAGGGGCGCGAGCATGAGTGAGAGAAAGAGCGGGGCCATCAAGCCTCCGCGCCAGGGCAAGTCGTACATCGAGACACTCCATGTGGCCGAAATTCGGCCCGTTTCGATGTAGAGCCGGCAGCCGGGGGAAGTGTTACAGCGGTCGGCGGGCCCGATCAGGTCCGATCAGCTGCGCTCGAGGTTGACCCAATTGGCGCTTCCGTCGGGCGCCCACTCCTTCTTCCACACGGGCACGCTGTCCTTGATCCGGTCGATGGCGGCCTGACAGGCCTCGATGGCCTGGGCCCGATGGGGCGCGCTGGCGGCCACGACGATGGCGAGGTCTCCGACCGCGAGCTCACCCACGCGATGCACGGCCGCGAGACGCGCGCCCGGAAAGTCCGCCTCCACCTGCTCGAGCACCCGCCGCATCTCCGACCTGGCCATGGTCGGGTGGGCCTCGTAGTCGAGGCGCTTCACCGCTTTGCCCTCGGCGTGATCGCGCACCACGCCCACGAAGAGGCTCACGCCGCCGGCGCCCGGATGCTTCACCGCCTCGAGCAGCTCGTCCACGCGCAGGGGCTGGTCGCGCACATCCACCAGGCGCCCGCTGCCGCCGGCCACGGGCGGGATCACGTCCACGGCGTCGCCATCCCGAATCGCGGCGTCGTTCATCAGGAAGCAATCGTCCACGGCGAAGCGCATATGCTCGACGTAGCCCGAGAGGCGCGGGTGGCGCTCACCGATCAGCGTCATCAGAGCGGTCACGGAGATCTCACCCTCGGGCAGCGCGATGTCTTCCGACTCGAGCCCGGCGAACTCCCGAGCGGCGGCGAAGTAGCGAACGGCGATCATGCCGAGAACATCGACCCCGAGGCGCCAGGGCGCAAGGCCCACGCGGCGCACGCCTGGCCCCGGACGCACGCCGCTGCTCTCAGGAATGATTCACTCGCACTGAAACAGATCGCGCTTCTCGGCTCATCCAATCGAAAGTACGCAGCTCCCTCGGCTTCAGACTGAGGATTGACACGAACGAGCGCTGGGCAGATGCTACGTCTGCAATGCATGCCGAGAGGCAGGGAGGTTCTAGAATGAAAGATCAGGATTCGACGATTCCGTGTAAGCCGAGAACACACACACACACACACACACCGGCTCACATCGTTTCTGCTCGCCTTGGGCGTGCTGACGCTGACCTCGTGTAGGCCCACAGGGCCCACAGGCGCCGACGTGACCATTCCCAGCGGGAGCCTATGCAATGACGGGGTGAGGGCGCTCTACTGCACGAACGTGCCGCCACAGACGCGTGACACCTCCTCGCCAGCGCGCTTTGCTCTGGATGGAGAACTGGGCGAGGGCGAGTATTGGGGCGCGGTGGAATTGCCCTACAGCGACCAGCGATACCACGACGCCAGCGGCAAGCTCTATGTCGCCGTGGAGTCGCCCACTGCGGCCCACCCCACGACGACCTTGCACATTTTTGCACAGCACATCCGCGCCGATCGGAACAGCCGTGAGCTGCGCCTCTACCTGGACCTGAAGCGCCTCGACCGCGCCCCCGCAGGGCTCGACGACGAAGATCGCATGATCGCGCTGTCAATGAGCGGCGACGTCGAGGTGCGCTCCGTGAGCTGGTTCGGCTCGGCGTTCGAGTGGGACGCGATAGACGATCCCAACTTCGATGGCCGCCTCGGGGTTTGCGGTGGGTCGGGACTCCCCGGCAGCCCGACCGGCAACCCGAACATGTACTGCGACGCCGAGTTCCAGGTCGAGCTGACCAGCACAGCCCTACCTCCGGCGCGCACCCCGACTGAGGCGCCGATGCTTGGCATGGCTTTCGCAATGTACTCGGAGACTACGCCCGATCTGAATACACCACCGACGAACATCCCCGATCCCGTGCCCTATTTCTCGGGTGCGCTGCCGGAGACCTTCGTCGACCACCTCGACGACGACTCCGACCGCATGCAGCAGATGAGCCTCGAATTCGCTCAGCCCAACGGTGTGCCCATCAAGTTCCTGTCATGGAACCTCGCCCATTGGGGAACCCCCTTCGAATGGACCATCAACTCCTCGAGCCCTTTCGAGGACGTAAACCTCGGCGACATGGCCGAGATCATGAAGGACTACGACGTCGTGGCCGTGCAGGAGATGTGGTCGAGAAACGACGCGCTCGAGCTGTTGGATGAAATCAACGCAAGGCGTGCGCCAGACGAGCAGATGACGCTCGCAGGGCCCGTGGACTTCTCATCTAGCATCTTGGGCCGAGTCGCCGACTTGTTTGGGGCAAACTTCGTGGACCTAGGCACAAGCATCCTGGCCGACACGCAAGGAGGTGTCTTCATCTACTCGCGCTTCCCCGTGGTCGAGAGCAACCACATCCCTCTGTGCCAACGTGGTGTGAGACAGTCCCCCCTGGATATATGTGTACCGATGGGCGGAGAATGGTATCTGCAACGTGCCCAAGTCATC
>JAADHO010000186.1 GCA_013151775.1 Deltaproteobacteria bacterium
GTTTGCGCTCCCGGGTCCCACGCGCGGACTTGGAGTCCAGCTCGTGCGCGAGCGCGTCCAGTCGCTCGCGCTCGCGATCCCGCTCGGCCATCAGCTCAGCCCGTAGCCTTTGATCTTGTAGAGCAGCGCGCGATGACTGATCTCGAGCAGCTTCGCCGCCGTCGTGCGGTTGCCTCCCGTGCGCTCCAGAGCCTTGGCGATCAGCGTGCGCTCCATGAAGCGTTGCGTCTTCTTGATCGACAGCTCGTCCCCCTCGAGCAGCCGCGCGATGGGGTCCATGGGCTCCTTCAGCCGCGGCGGAAGATCGTCGAAGCAGATCTCTTCGCCCTCCGCCAACACCACCGCGCGCTCCATCACGTTCTCGAGCTCGCGCACGTTTCCGGGCCATGGATAGGCCAGCAGCGCCTTGCGCGCCTGCGCGTCCACGCCGGAGAGGTGCGTGCCGAGCTTGCCGTTGTTCTTCTCCAAGAAGTGCTCGATCAGCAGCGGCACGTCTTCCGGGCGCTCGCGCAGCGGCGGCACACGGATCGAGAGCACGTCGAGGCGGTAGTAGAGGTCTTCCCGGAAGCGCCCCTCGTCCACCTCGCGCCGCAGGTCGCGCACGGTCGCAGCGATCACGCGTACGTCCACCTTCTGGTCTCGCGTGCTGCCCAAGGGTCGAATCGTGCCCTCCTGCAGCGCGCGCAGCAGCTTCACCTGCAGCAGCAGCGGCAGCTCGCCGATCTCGTCGAGGAAGAGCGTGCCACGGTCGGCCTCGGCGAACAGGCCCAGCTTGTCCGTGCGCGCGTCCGTGAAGGCGCCGCGCTTGTGTCCGAAGAGCTCGCTCTCGAGCAGGGCGTGGGGGATCGCCCCACAGTTCACGGCGACGAAGCGCTTGTCCTTGCGTGGCCCGAGGCGGTGGATGGCGCGCGCCACCAGCTCCTTGCCCGTGCCGCTCTCGCCGCTGACTCGCACGGTGGTGTCGAAGGCCGCGACCTTCTCGATGGTGCGGAAGATGCGCTGCATGCACTCGCTCTTGCCGAGCATGCCTTCCAGTGTCGACTCGCGACGGATCACCTCGCGCAGCGCGCGGTTCTCGCGCCTGAGATGCTCGCGCTCTTCGGCCTTGCGCAGGGCGAGCAGCACCTCGTCCTGCTTGAAGGGTTTGCTGATGTAGTCGTAGGCGCCCGCCTTCATGGCCTCGAGGGCCAGCTCCACCGAGCCGTAGGCGCTCATCACGATCACCGTGGCCGTGGAGGCGCGCGCCTCGAGCTCGCGGCACAGGTCGAGCCCGCTCATGCCCGGCATGCGCACATCGGCGATCAGGAAATCCGGCCCAAAATCGTCGAGCCGCTCGAGCGCTTCCTCGGCGCTCGCGGCCGTGTCCACGCTGTATCCGTTCTTCTGCAGCACCTTCCGCAGCACGAGGCGGATGTTCTCCTCGTCGTCTACGACCAACACACGCGCCATGGGGCACCTCGCAATCAATGCGTACCCCGCGACGACACGACACGCAATGTTTTCCGGTCGCATCAGCGGTCCCCTCGGGGGCCATCTGTCCCCTTGGCGTACAGTCTCCTAGGCGTTTTTTGCGTAAAAACACCACAGTCGATTGTGGAACGTCGATTGCTCTGTAGTTCCGCTCTGGAGGTTGGCGATGAACGCACGGACACTCGGCTTGGTTCTGTTCCTAGGTGTGGCTCTGATGGTGGGTTGCGGTGGAGGCGGAGGAGCGAACCCACCACCGGCCGACGGAGGTCCCGGCGACGCAGCCGCGGGCGACGGCTCCGCGACGGACGCTGCGCCGCCCACCTGCAGCTCGCCGCAGATCGCCTGCGGCTCCTCGTGCGTGGACGTGTCGACGGACAACCTGAACTGCGGTGGCTGTGGCAACACCTGCGGTGCCGGCCAGAGCTGCACCAGCGGCGTCTGCGCCTGCGACACGGGGCTCGTCACCTGCGGCGCGGACTGCGCGGACCTCTCGAGCGACCCCGCCCATTGCGGCTCCTGCGACAGCGCCTGCGATCCGGGCGCGACCTGCGTCTCGGGTGCCTGCGCCTGCCCCGCTCCGGCGATCAGCTGCCCCGGCGCCTGCGCCGACATCTCCAGCTCGATCACCAACTGCGGCTCCTGCGGAAGCGCCTGCGATCCCGGCGCGGTGTGCACCAGCGGCGTGTGCAACTGCCCCGGCGGCACCACGGACTGCGGCGGCGGCTGCACTACGGGTCTGCAGACGGACGCCTTGAACTGCGGAACCTGTGGCAACAGCTGCGCCACGGGGGCGACCTGCGAGACCGGAGTCTGCACCTGTCCGCCCGGACAGATCGTGTGCGGTGGCACCTGCGTCGACGTCTCCAGCGACGAGGCCAACTGCGGCTCCTGCGGCAACAGCTGTCCGACCGGCGGCACCTGCACCAGCGGCGTCTGCCAATGTGCCGGCAGCCTGCTCGCCTGTGGAGACACCTGCGCCGACGTCTCGACAGATCCTCGCAACTGCGGTTCCTGCGGCAGCCGTTGCCCCGCGGGCGGCAGCTGCGCCAGCGGCGTGTGTCAATGCCCGCCGCCCCTCACGCTCTCGCGCGGCAATTGCGTCGACTTCACCCGTGACGTCAACAACTGCGGATCGCGTGGCAACCAATGCAACGACACCCAGTACTGCGTGTCGTCCGCCTGCGTCTGCCGTCCCGGATTCACCGCCGTGGGCGGCAGCTGCGTCAACCTCCAGACCGATCCGAACAACTGCGGGACCGCGGGTAATTCCTGCGCCGGCGGGCAGGTCTGCGCGGGCGGTAGTTGCCGGGGCATGTGTCTCGGGGCCACCACCCAATGTGGGAAAGCGTGCGTGAACCTCGCCACGGATCCCTTCAACTGCGGCGACTGCGGCAACCTCTGCGACCGCGACAAGGTCTGCGTCGGTGGCCGCTGCCGCGACTTCGCCACCGGCAACGGTTGCACCACATGCCCCTGCACCGCGTCCTGCACCGGCGACTTCAGCCAATGCTGCAGCTACCCCGGCACCAGCGACGTGATCTGCGTCGACAGCAGCAGCTGCCCTTGAATTGATCTTGGCCTCGTGACGACCGTGCCGCGCCCTGAGTGCGGCGGGCGTCCTGCGTCCTGAACCCTATTCATCCGATCGGCTGAGCCATGAACTTTCGACCCGACGAATTCGACATGAAGCAGATCCTCCTGCTCTGGGGCGTCGTGATGGCGGTCTTGGTCTGGGCCATGAGCTGAGTCAGCAGACCGAGGCATTGGAAATCAGCATGGCCTCGGTCGACACCTCTTCGGAGCTGCGGTGTGACATGCAGACTTCGCGGAGGTGTGCATGCGTGGTGAAAACAGGGTCGATTCTCCTCTCTTGCGCGGCGCGCTCGTGCTCTGCCTGGCCGCGGCGCTGGGCTTCGGCTGCGACAACCGGCGCATCGGGCCCATCACGCCGCGCGTGTCCCGCGTGATCGACATCACCACGGGCTCGGGCGCGGTGGCGGACGTGGATCTGCTGATCGTGATCGACGACTCCAACTCCATGCGTGAGGAGCAGGCCAGCCTGCGGGCGCAGATCCCGCTCTTGATCCATGGCCTCACCTCACCGCCTCTGGGCGATGACGGCATGCCCGCGTGGAACGCCGTTCAGTCGCTGCGGGTGGCCGTGGTCACCAGCGACCTCGGCACCTCGGGCGTCGCGCTGCGGCGCGGCCTCGCGGGAGGCTGCGGGGTCGACTCCGTTCGCACCTCGGGCAACGTCTGGGGCCTCGACGCGGCGCTGCGCACGGACCCGAGCTGTGGCGCGGGCCCCGTCGCGAGCTGGAGCGAGGGCGACGATCCAGAGGCCTTCGCCTCGAGCGTCGGCTGCTTGGCCGACGCGGGCACCACCGGCTGTGGTTTCGAGCAACCGCTGGGCGCCGCCTCGCGCGCTCTCGATCGGGCCGAGGCCGGCTTCGGACGTCCCGACGCGCTCCTGGCCGTGCTCGTGCTCAGCGACGAAGAGGACTGCTCTCTGGGCGACGCCGAGGCCTTCTTCGGAGGTTTGAGCGACGCCCGCGAGCTGAACACCTACTGCGTCGATCACCCCGAACTCTTGGCCTCCATGGACGAGCTCGCGGCCAGTCTTCGCGGATCGCGGGACGACGACCACTTCATCTTTGCCGCCATCGTGGGCATCCCCGAGGATCTCTCCGGCGCCGACCCGGCGGTCATCTTGGCCGATCCGCGCATGACCCACATGCCCGATCCGTCCGCCGCCACGGGGCTGAGGCCCGCCTGTCGCGCGCTGAACGCCGACGGCACGAGCCGTGGTGACGCCACCCCGGGGCGCCGCTTCGCCGAGCTCGCCACCCGCCTGCCAGGCAGCCTGCTCTGGAGCATCTGCGCCGAGAGCTACGAGCCCGCCGTCGCCGAGCTGACGCAGCGCATCGGCGCGCGCTTGCCGGGCGTCTGCACCAGCCGCGCCCTCACGCCCGACGTGGACGGCAGCGTGCCCTGCTTCGTGCACATGACCCTGCCCGCGGGTCTCGATTGCTCGACGCTGCCCGGAGCCCTCTCCCTCGGCAGCAGCGATGACGGTCGCGCCCTCTGCGACCTGCCCCAGGCCGAAGGTGGCAGCGGATGGTTCTACGACACCTCGGACGCCAGCTGTCCGCGGCTCAGCTTCACTCCCGACGCGCTCCCGCCCCTGGGCACCCGCGTGCGGCTCCAATGCCTGGTCGAGGTCGAGCGCCCGGCCGAGCCCGTGGGCGGCTGAGCGTGCGTCGATCCCCGTCAGAGCGTGCCAGCTCGCCCAAGTTGGCAACCCGGTTGTCACGCTCGGGCCCCAGAACCCCCGAGTTCAGGCGCCAGGGCCACCTGGACGCTTGGCACGAATATTGGATATCAACAGCACGTGAACGCTTTCCCGTGGGCGTTGATTTCAGGGGGGTCGGAGCGCTAGACTGCGCGCCGGCTGTCTTTCAGGGCAGTGCTTTGTAGAGCAGTGCCTTCCAGAGGAGTGACGATGAATAGGATTGACCACGATCGCGCATCGAGTGCGCCCAAGACCGCACGCTGGAGCAAGCCTCGCGTCGCGTTGGTGGCTGGGCTGGCCCTGGGGCTCGGCCTGGTGGGCGGGTGCATGAACCGCGACCTGAGGCCTCTCAACCCCTGCACCGTCTCCGGCACGGTCGCCAGCGTGAAGGTCACCACGGTCGACAAGATCGACATGCTCTTCTTGGTGGACAACAGCAACTCCATGTCGGAGGAGCAGGCTTCGCTGACCCAGCAGTTCCCGCGCCTGATTCAGACGCTGGCCAGCGGCGAGGTCAAGAACACGGCCGGTGAGGTCACGCGCACCTTCCCGGCGGTCGCGAGCCTTCAGGTCGGCGTGGTCGACAGCGACATGGGCTCGGGAGGATTCCTGGTTCCCACCTGCGCCGACTCCAACTTCGGTGACGATGGCATCCTGCGCACCCGCGGAAACACGGCCATCGCCGGCTGCTCCTCGAGCTATCCGACCTTCCTCGACTTCCAGCGCGGTCGCGATGACCCCGCCGCCTTCGCCGCGGACTTCACCTGCGTGGCGGCCCTCGGCACGGGCGGCTGCGGCTTCGAGCAGCACCTCGAGGGAGTGCTCAAGGCGCTCACGCCCAGCACCTCCTCGACCACCTTCGCCATGGGTACGCGCGGTCACGGCGACAAC
This sequence comes from Deltaproteobacteria bacterium, assembly GCA_013151775.1. GTDB lineage: Bacteria > Myxococcota_A > Polyangia > Polyangiales > Houyiibacteriaceae > JAADHO01. The sequence continues at coordinate 5,654 of JAADHO010000186.1, forward strand.
AACAACGCCGGCTTCCTGCGCCCCGATTCGCTGCTCGGTGTGGTCGTCGTAGGCGACGAGGACGACTGCTCCGCCTCTGATGGCGACCTCTTCAACCAGAGCTCACCTCGCTACATGGGCGATCTGAACCTGCGCTGCTTCCAGTTCCCCGAGGCGCTCTATGACACCTCGCGCTACGTGACGGGGCTGCTCGACCTGCGCCCCGGCAGCCCGGAACTCTTGGTCTTCGCCGCCATCGTCGGCGTGCCCGTGGACCTCGTGCAGAACCCGGAGGATATCAACTACGCCACCATCCTCGGGGATCCGCGCATGCAGCAGGCGCCCGATCCCAGCATGCCCTCGAGGCTCACGCCCTCGTGCAACGTGCCCGGTCGCGGTCTCGCCTTCCCGCCCGTCCGCATCACCAAGGTCGCCCAGGGGCTCGACGCGGCGGGCGCCGGCGCGGTCGTGCAGTCCATCTGTCAGGAGGACTTCACGGGCGCCATCGACGCCATCATCAACAAGCTCGCCGACGTGCTCGGCGGCACCTGCTTGCCCCGTCCCTTGAACCCGGACAGCGTGGGGCGGGTGAACTGCAAGGTGGTCGAGGTGCTGCCCGTCGAGGGAGACTTCACCAACTGCGATCAGCTCGCAGACGAGGGTCGCGTCTTTCTGCGCACCGAGACCATCATGGATGTGGAGCATCAGGTGTGTGAGGTCGAGCAGCAAGCCATCCCGGACCGCGCCGGCGGAGTCGCGCCCACCGCGCCGGGTTGGTTCTACGACGACTTCACGGCCCCGGTGGACGAGCGCTGCGGCGACGCCAACACCGCCAACGGCGTGCAGGGTCAGCGCATCTCCTTCACCTCGGGTGCAGAGCCCAAGACGGGCGTCACCGTGCGCCTCGAGTGCCTGCAGCCGGTGAGCGCTACGGACCCCGGCGTCATCGGTCTGGGTACGCCTTGCGGTTCAGGCTCGAGCATCGACTGCACGACGTCCTCCGTCCCGAACCTCTTCTGCAACAGCGTGAGCAACACCTGCACGCAGGCCTGCTCCAGCGACGCCGACTGCGCCGGTGCCGGCCTCGGTGGATTCGTCTGCGCGGGCGCGCTCGCCGAGTTCAAGTGCGGTGAGCCCGAAGCCGCGCCGGGCGACTGCTTCTGCGTGAACCCGACCTGCGGCACGTGAGCTAGTGCCTCCTCCCCGAAGTTCGTTCCGCTTTTCCTGGCCCTCGACTCCGGTGGCTGTGTTGGTGGACCTCGAAAGGTCGGTGACCTTCCTTCGGCCCACCGCCTTGCCCTCGAAGCCGATGCCTGCGGAAAACCCGGATCGAACTTTCGGTCCGAGGCACTAGACGGTCGCATGACCCCACAGCGAAAGGCGGCGGCTCGAATCTCGGGTCGCCGTCTTTGCGTGTGGGCCGCGGCTCTCGCGCTCGCCCAGCTCACCGGCTGCGCCGGGCGCCCGGCTGGCGCCGTCGACACCTGCACCTTCTCTGGAGCCGTCGCTGAACACAAGCTCTGGGCCCTCGGCGGACTCGATCTGCTGCTGGTGATCGACAACTCGCCCTCCATGGCAGGCGAGCGCGCGGCTCTGGCGGCCCAGCTCCCGCATATCCTCGAAGTGCTCAGCACTGGACAGCTGCTCGACCCCGAGCTCGAAGAGCTACGCCTCTTCCCTGCACCCGTGAGCCTGCATCTCGGCGTAATCGACACCGACATGGGCGCTGGCGGGTTCGCCTCGCCCGGGTGCGCCGAGCCCAACTTTGGCGACGACGGTATCCTGCGCGACTCCAGCGCCTTGGGCTGCGGTGTCTCGGTGCCGGCATTTCTCAACTTCCCGAACGCCGACGACCCGGCGACCATGCTCACCGCAGCGACCTGCCTCACCTCTGCGGGCAGCTCCAGCTGCGGCTTCCCCCAACCCCTCGACGCTGCCTTGAAGGCGCTCACCCCGAGCATCTCCTCCACCACCTTCGCCATGGGCACGCGCGGCCACGGTAACAACCACAATGCAGGCTTCTTGCGTTCAGCCACAGCCTTGGCGATCTTGTTGCTGACCGACGGCGACGACTGCTCCGCCTCGGACCGCGACCTCAACAACCCGAGCTCCCCGCGCTACGTGGGTGATTTGAGCCTGCGCTGTTTCCGCTATCCCGAGGCTCTCTATCCTCCCTCGCGCTACGTCCGCGGTCTGCTCGACCTGCGCTCCGGCAGCCCCGAGTTGCTGGTCTTCGGCGCTCTCGTGGGAATGCCCGGCGATCTCGTTCCGGACATCGACGAGCCCGACTTCGCCGCCGTGCTCGATGATCCGCGCATGCAGCAGGCGCCCGACCCGAGCGCGCCCTCTGGACTCGCCGCGAGCTGCGATGTGCCTGGCGTCGGCCCCGCGACTCCGCCGCGCCGTATCGTCCAAGTCGCGCAGGCGCTCCATGAAGCCGGCGCCAACGTCGCGCTGGGCTCCATCTGCCAGGGCGACTACCGCACTCCCATCGATGCCTTTCTCACGCGCCTCGCCGATGTCTTCGGGCAGAATTGTCTCCCCCGTATCCCGACGCGGAGACCTTCGGGCAAGGTCGAGTGCATGCTCGTCGAGGTGCTACCCGCGGAGGGCGAGTTGACCCGCTGCAGTCAGCTCGCGGATGCCGGTCGTAGCCGGCTCCGCACGCACGTCGATAGTGAGGGCGTCGCCCACGAATTGTGCGAGGTCCGCCAGCTCCTCACGACGACCACCACCACCGAAGTACCCACCGGCATGGGTTGGTACTACGACGACTTCTCCGCACGAACGGACCGCTTATGTGGCGATCATCAGCGCGCCAACGGCACCCAAGGTCAGCGCATCGCCTACACGCGAGGCGCCGAACCTCGGCCTGGTGTCATGACGCGCTTCGAGTGTGTAAGGCGCGCGTCTGGCTCCAGCGGCGGGCCGGGCACGGTTGGTCCAGGCACGCCCTGTGGAATGGATCGGCGCGACGTATGCGCCGACTCCGACGTGCCCGATCTCGTCTGCGCTGACAACTCGCACACCTGCGTCGTTCGCTGCAGCGAGGACTACGAATGCCGCGACCATGGCCTCGCAGGTCAGCGCTGCGTGGACGACATGGGCGGAGCCTGCGCCGCCTCGGGCGCCCCCGAAGGCGCGTGCTTCTGCACTAACCCCGTATGTGAAGGAACGTGAGGCGCGCTGTGGCAGAACGCACGGGCGATGTGAGCTTGGATCCAGCCGCGCTGCGTGGCCCCTCGTCCACGCTCGCGCTGATCATGCGGGTGGTCGCGATCGTCCTGGCGGCGAGCTGCGCAGGCGGTACTTGAACCGGTTCGAGGTGCTCCAAAACGGGCGTCCGGCTGGCGGGCGCCGGCGAAAACCCGCCGATCCGCCGCCAGCTCGGCGCCAAGTGGTTGGAATCATTGGAGCGACCCTTCGGCACGCAGCTTGCTCCGAGTCCGGGCATGCTCACACAAGTTCAAGCCGCCTGTCTGCTCGGGGTCGAGGCCCGCTCCGTCATCATCGAAGTGGAGGTCGGTCGCGGTCTGCCGGGCTTCGAGCTCGTGGGTCTGCCCGAGCGTGGCGTGCGCGAGAGCCGCGTCCGCGTTCAGGCGGCCCTACGTGCCGCCGGCTACGAGCTGCCCCATCGCTCCCTGCTGCTGAACCTCGCGCCCGGTGACCTGCCCAAGAGCGGCGCCTCCTTCGACCTCGCCATCGCCGTGGCCCTGCTCGCCTCGTCCGGCTGCGTGGACGGAGACCGGGCCGAGGGCACGCTCTTGCTCGGAGAGTTGGGGCTCGCGGGCGATCTGCGCGGCGTGCGCGGCGTCCTGCCGCAGCTGCGCATGGCACAGGCTGAGGGCCTGAGGCGCGCCGTCATCCCGCGCGCCAACGCCGCCGAGGCTGCCCTGGTCGAGGACCTGGAGGTGTTGTGCGCCGACGAGCTGCTGGACGTCACGGAGTGGCTCGACGGTCGCATGGATCTGCCGAGCGCTCAGGAGGCTGCGCCGACACCGCCGGAGCAGGCGCGTGCGTCGGTGGACCTGTGCGAGCTGCGCGGTCAGGAGGGCGCGCGTCGGGCCCTCGAGGTGGCCGCCGCCGGAGGGCATCACCTGCTCTTGGTCGGACCTCCCGGCTCTGGAAAGACCATGCTCGCGCGCCGACTGCCCACCATCCTGCCGGCGCCCACACGCGCCGAAGCGCTCGAGATCGCCGCCATCCACTCCGCTGCGGGGCTGCTCGACTTCGGTCGCCCCGCGCGCATCACGCGCCCATTCCGCGCGCCTCACCACACGGCGAGCGCCGCGGCCATGGTGGGCGGTGGTCGGCCTCTGCGCCCCGGAGAGGTCACCCTCGCGCACGGCGGCGTGCTCTTCCTCGACGAGCTGCCCGAGTTTCGTCGCGACGTGATCGAGACTCTGCGCACGGTGATGGAGCAGGGCGAGGTGGTTGTGGCGCGCGCCAACGCCCGCGTGCGCATGCCCGCGGCGCCGCAGGTGGTGGCCGCCATGAACCCCTGCCCCTGCGGTCACGCGGGTGATCCCACGCACCTCTGCAGCTGCGCCCCCGAGCGCGTGGAGCGCTACAAGAGCCGCATCAGCGGACCGCTCCTCGACCGCTTCGATCTGCACGTCGCCGTGCCTCGCGTGCGCGCGGACGAGCTCAGGCATACGAGTCCGGGTGAACGCTCCGAGCTGGTGTTGTCGCGCGTGCTGCGCGCCCGAGAGGCGGCCCGAGCGCGTGGGCCCGTGGGCGGCCTCGATGCGTTGACCAAGCGCGCCGATCGAGGCGCCCTGCTGCTGCTCGACCGCGCGGTCGACAGCCTCGGGCTGAGCGCGCGTGGCTACGTGAAGGCCCTGAGCGTGGCGCTGACCCTCAGCGACCTCGAGGGCCACGACGTGATCGGCACGGCGGAGATCGCCGAGGCCATCCAATACCGACTCCTCGATCGTCGCAGTGTGGCGGCGCGTGGAGTGCAACGTCCGCGGAAGCGGCGAGAGGAGATGCGATGAAAGATGTGATGAAGAACAAGCTCAAGGCGGTGGGTGCGGCCATCTGCACGATCGAGAGGCAGTTCGGCAAAGGCTCGATCATGCGCCTCGGGGACGCCGAGGTGGTTCCGACGCCTCGCTTCTCCTCGGGCTGTGTGGTGCTCGACGAGGCCATGGGAGGCGGCTATCCGCGGGGACGCATCGTGGAGATCTATGGTCCCGAGGCCAGCGGCAAGACGACGCTCTCCTTGCACGCCATCGCCGAGTGTCAGCGCGCCGGGGGCATCGCGGCCTTCATCGACGCGGAGCACGCCCTCGACGTGCAGTACGCTGGCGCCCTCGGTGTGCGCACGGAGGAGCTGCTCGTGAGTCAGCCCGACTCGGGCGAGCAGGCCCTCGACATCGTGGAGACCTTGGTGAGCTCGGCGGCGGTCGACCTGATCGTGGTGGACTCCGTTGCCGCGCTCGTGCCACGCGCAGAGCTCGAAGGGGATATGGGTGACAGCCACGTGGGTCTGCAGGCGCGCTTGATGAGTCAGGCTCTGCGCAAGCTCACCGCCACGGTCCACAAGACCAGCACCACGCTGCTCTTCATCAATCAGCTGCGCATGAAGATCGGCGTGAAGTTCGGCTCACCCGAGACCACCACCGGCGGCAACGCGTTGAAGTTCTACGCCTCCATGCGTCTCGACGTGCGCCGCATCGGCGCCGTGAAATCCGGCGAAGATATCATCGGCAACCGCACGCGCGTGAAGGTGGTGAAGAACAAGCTCGCTCCGCCCTTCAAGAAGGCCGAGTTCGACATCCGCTACGGCGAGGGCGTGGACACGCTGAGCGCGCTGCTCGACGCGGCGGTGGAGTGCGACTTGGTGCAGAAGAACGGCGCCTACTACGCGGTCGATGGCAAGAGCTTCGCCCAAGGACGCGAGCGCGCGCGGCTCTACCTCAAGGGCGACGAGGCGCTACGTTTGCGCCTCGAGCGTGGACTCGCCGCCGGGGAAGCGGAGTCGCCCGAGGCCGCGGAGTCGCCCGAGGTCAGCGCCGCCGCGTAGTCCCCTCAGTCCGGGCCGCTGCAGGCCCACTCCAGGCCCACGCGCTTCAGCCTCGGTGCGCCATCTCGCGCCGAGGTGCGGAGCGTGACCCGCAGCTCGACCACGCCTCCGCGGGCGAGCGTCAGCGCATAGGGCGGGGCCTGCTCTGGCGCGACGCCGAGCGACACGAAGCTCGCGGCGCTCAGGGAGGCCTCGTCCGGGGCTTGGCGCACCTCGATCTCGACCGAGCCCGCCGCGCCATAGTCCGCCGCGAGGTGCACGTTTCGCCAACGCGTGTCGCCTTCCGGGCAGCCCGTGAAGATATGGCTGCGCGTGCCCTCTGGAGCGAAGCGGCCCGCGCGCTTGGCGCCCGTGAGGTCGCCCTGCGTGTGCGGCCTGCGCCCCACCGGGACCTGCGCCGTCACCTCGCGCGTGTCTCCCGAGATGCGTGTGGCGACGCCTCCCGAGAGCTCCGCCGCCTCGCTGCTCACGACCCAGATGTCGCCGAAGGCGTCCGCGGCGACGCCGATGGACTCCCGCGGGGTGGCGCCCGCTGCCGTGAGGTCGACGGTCTCGAGCAGGGCGAAGGGATCCATCCGCAGCACGGAGGCGCGTCCGTCCGTGTGGGCGACCCAGCCGAAGCCGCCCGAGACGACGGCTCCGCGCACGCTCGGCGGTGTGCGCACGCGCGTGAAGCGGTTCGTCGCCGGATCGTAGCGCACCACCTGATCGCAGGAGAAGCCCGTGATCAAGAGCCGCCCCTCGTCATCCAGGGCGAGCCCATAGGTCAGGAAGCAGTCGAGGGGGATCTCGCGGATCTCCGGCGTCAGCGGTGAGTCGCGGCGGTTCAGGCGTAAGAGTAGGCCGTCCTTGGAGATCATCCAGAGCGTGCCCCAGGCGTCGAAGGCGGCGGCGTAGGGCTCGAATCCCGGTGTCTCCACGCGCTCGATCTCCGCGCCCGTCGTGCCGTCGAGGTGCAGCACGCGCATGCCGTCGTGCATGCCCACCCACAGGTCGCCGCCGCTGATGCCGTCGAGTCCGAGGTTGCCGTCGACGGCCAGGGCGCGTCCCACGCCGCCCAGCTCGCCCAGGGGCACGTGCAGCAGCACGCACTCGTCCTCGCCCTCGGGCAAGACGTCGGTCGGTCCCGCCGAGGTGCGCACGTCTCCGCTGCCGTCCGCGTCCACACAGCGCTCCGGGAAGCCGGCGAACTTGGTCAGGCTCGAGACGCCCTCGAACTGCCGATTCAGCACCCAGGCGTCTCCGTGATAGTCGACCGCCACGCGGCTCGGGTCGTCGCCGAACGTGGAGTAGCGCGCCGTCTCGATCGCCCGCGCCGGGTCGATGCGCGAGACGCTGCGCTCACGGCTGTTGGCGACCCAGAGCGCGGCCTGCTCGAGATCGTGGCGTTCCAGGGTCAACCAGCCCGCCTGCGTGAGCGCCGTCTCGTCACTCGACATGGGCGCCGCGAAGGGCGCGTCTCCTTCGCCCCAGACGCCGCCCACACAGCCCGGCGTGCAGCCACCACACGGGCTCAGGACGCCGTCGTCGGCCACGCCATCGCAGTCGTCGTCGAGCCCGTTGCAGATCTCGCCCCGCGGCGCGATCGAGCCGGCGCACAGGCCCCAGCGCCGATTGACACACAGCGTCTGGCCCGCGACACACAGGCCCACGCCCTCGAGCGCGTCGTCTCCAGGGAAGCACTCCCCCAAGGTGCCGGGCAGGCAGGGGCAGCCGGTGGCAAAAGGATCGGCGACGCAATCCGGCGCGGGCACGCCGACGCAGTCCGTGTTGCGGCTGGCGTTCTCGTCGTCGCAATCGGGTCCGAGCTCGCAGCCGGCGCCGTAGCCATCGAAGTCTCGGTCCACGCAAGCGGGCGCGCCTCCACCGCAGGCGCTGAGCCCGAGGCCGAAGAGCAGAAGCGAGGCGAGTAGGAGCGAGCGCAGCAAGGAGCCCAGGATAGCCCGAGCGGGCGCCCGAGGCTTGTCCCCCGTGCTCCACCCATTGCGCCCATGGGCCCACGCCTGTAGCACGCCGAGATGCGTTGGTTGGTCACAGGTGGGACGGGCTTCGTCGGCGGAGCGGTCATCCGGCGTTTGCTCACCGAGGGCGAGCAGGTCGTGGCCCTGTGTCGTGACGCTCGCGTGGCCCATGGGCTCGAGCGCGCCGGAGCCGAGGTCGTGGAGGGTGATCTCGGCTCGCCCCGACGGATCGAGCGGGCCGCGCGAGGAGCGGCCGTGGTGGTGCACGCCGCCGGACTGACGCAGCGAAGGTCTTCTCTTCGCGCCCTCGGATGGGTGAACGTCGCCGGCGCCGAGAACGTGCTGCGCGCCAGCCGCGCCGCTCACGTACGCCGCTTGGTGCACGTCTCATGCGCCGACGTGACGCTGAACACGAGGCCACGCGTCGGCTGGAACGAGGATCAGGCGCTGAGCCACGCGCCCCTCGGCGCCTACGCTCAGACCAAGCTCGCGGCGGAGGAGTTGATGATCGGTGGTGGCCGGGATGGTCTCGAGACCATGGCGCTGCGTCCCGCTTGGATCTGGGGCGCCGGAGACGAGAGCGTCTTGCCCGCCCTAGCGCGGGAGGTGCTCGACGGGGGCCTCGCCATCGTCGGCAAGGGCGAGCGCCTGCTCGGGACGACTCACGTCGACAACCTCGCGGAGGCCGTGCTGCGCGCTGGCACGAGACCCGAAGCCAGCGGCGGTGTGTATCACGTGGTCGACGCCGAGATGGTGCTCGCCGGGGACTTCTTCCACGACATCGCCCAGGCGCTCGGCGGCTCGACGCGCTCCCTCGGAGGCATCCGCCGGGCTCTCTGGCGCGCGCGCTGGGATCTGCGCCGCGGTCGCTCAGGGCTCTTGCCCGAGGAGGTGGCGTTGCGAGGGCTCGCCACCAGCCTCGATCAGCGGCGCGTGATCCGCGATCTCGGCTACGCGCCCCCCGTCTCCATGGCCGATGGTATGGCGGAGCTGCGCGAATGGATCGACGCCGAGGGAGGCGCCGAGGCCTTGGCCGAGCGTGTGCGCGCGCCCGCCCAAGACGATCACGTAGACGCTCAGGTGCAGATGGCCGATGACGTGCCGCCGCGTTGACAGCTGAGAGGGGAGCGGTTAAGCAAGACGCCCTCGCGGGGCCTTGGTCCGGCGAGTTTTGACAATGCGGCGCGGAAGCGCGACTTGGAGAGGTGGCCGAGTGGTCGAAGGCAACCGCTTGCTAAGCGGTCGTACGGTCAAAAGCTGTACCGGGGGTTCGAATCCCCCCTTCTCCGCCGAGGTTCTTGGGTTTCTTGCGAGAGATCCGAGGAGCTCATGTCCGGCGGGGCCGCCCGCTTGACGCACGTGAGCGCGCGGCTATGCTGCGCGACCCTGGAGCTATGGCTCAATTGGATAGAGCACCGGTCTACGGAACCGGGGGTTGGAGGTTCGAATCCTCCTAGCTCCGCCAGATGGTAGACGGGCCTCGACTCGAGTCGGGGCCTTTGTCGTGAGGGTCCGTGTTACGCGTCAGGGCGAACGTCGCCGCGTCGCGAATTGTGGGTCGGTCCAAGTGGGCGACCGAGCGGCAGGTCTGTACCGCGACCGAGCGAAGGCGTAAGCCGCTCAGGTGCCCCGGCTGGACCCACAATTAGAAAGGCCCCACCACACGCTGGTGACCGCGACCGTTGCTCCCTTCCGGGCCTGGCGGAGTTGACGGGCCAGCGTTGGCAGGACCATGAGGCGTCCGAGTTTCCCCTGACGCCGAATCGTCCCTGAGCTGCTTCGACGGGAAGCTTGGATCTACCAAGCCAGAGCTTCAACCCCCCAGATCCTCCGAACCCCTGGATCCTCCGAACCGCAGTCCGGATGCCGGCTCTCGCGAGTCGGCGGCGGAGGAGAAGGGATTCGAACCCCCGGTACCGTCACCGGTACACACGATTTCCAATCGTGCACCTTCGACCACTCGGTCACCCCTCCTGGGATCAGGAGCTTGGAGACCAGGGTGCGAACCCAAGACCCCATCGTATGCAGCTTCAAGGAACAGCGGGTGCGAGACCCTGGCGGAGAACATGGGATTCGAACCCATGGTACCGTCACCGGTACACTTGATTTCGAATCAAGCGCCTTCGACCACTCGGCCAGCTCTCCGCGGGCGAACCTAGCAGAAGCGAAGGGCCTGTCAACGGCCTCCACGCACCCGCGAATGGCGCCTCAGGGAGGCGAAAAAATCGCTCAGGATCGCTCCGCATTCGTCCGCAAGCACGCCTCCCTGAAGCGCGCAGCGGTGGTTCAGGCGCGGGTCATCGCCAAGGGTGAAGAGCGAGCGCATGGCCCCCGCCTTGGGGTCGTCAGCGCCCCAGACGACCCGCCCCACACGGCCGTTTACCATCGAGCCCGCGCACATGGGACAGGGCTCGAGCGTGACGTAGATCGTGACCTCGTCGAGGCGAAATGTGCCGAGCCTCGCCGCGGCCCGGCGCAGGGCGATGAGCTCTGCGTGAGCCGTCGGATCTTGCGTCCGCTCGCGTAGGTTGCGACCGCGGGCGATCACCTGATTCCGGCGCACCGCCACGGCTCCCACAGGCACCTCGCCGAGCTCAGCAGCCCGCCCCGCCTCTCGCAGCGCCTCTCGCATGAAGGCTTGGTCTTCTTCGTCCACTCGACCTGCGATCAGCTCCTCCCGGTTAGATCAGCGGGTTGATGACGTTCAGGTCGAGCCCACCCGGATACATGTAGCTGGTGAAGCTGCCGATGCCGTAGACGACGATGCCGAAGCCGTCGCCGGAGTTGATGGTGTGGCTGCCGCCGGAGACGGGGACGCGCGCCGTCTGCATGCCGGTGCCGCCCACGGCCTGGAAGCCGGTTATGGGCGATCCGTCCAGCGTGACCGTCTGGCCGGCCGTGGCGGTCACGTTGACCCAGCTCTGGTCGTAGGTGGTGGGCGCCAGGAAGGTGTAGCTGCTGCGGAACTGCTCCGTCGGGATCGCCAGGGACATGGAGGGGTCGCCCTGTCCCATCGCTCCGCCGGTACCCGGACCGGCGTAGTCCTGCCCGACCATGAACTGGCCGACCATCAGCGGGCCGCTGCCGGTGACGCGGAAGTCTCCCGACGCCTCGAACTCCATCATCTCGCCCTGATTCAGCGTGCGTCCCGAGGCCGTGGAGGAGGGGTCGAACGTGAGCGTGTTGCCGTCGGCGCCAGAGACGATGCGAATCACGTTGGGCTTGTCCCGCAGCGCCGGGCTGTCCGTCGGTCGGGTGGTCGAGACGATGAAGTCCTTGCCCCACGTTTCGAGCGGGAACATCGCCTCCTCGAGGTGGTCACAGGCCCAGCGGTTGTTGGGCACGAAGTCGCAGTTGTGGCCGGCAAAAACCTCGATCTTGCCCACGGAGCGGATCTGCGTGCCCGTGAGGTCATAGGCCGCCCCCAGATCGCAGTACGTGTCTGTGGTATCCGGGGTCAAAATGTCGCCCGGCCGGGTGTCGAAAGGACTGCCCGCGGGACAGGTCTCGGGAGTCTGCGCCAAGATCTGGAGCACGTCGCCCTGGCCCAAGCTGAAGGTGCCCGTCTCGCCGGGACCGAAGGCCCGCACGGAGCCGTCGGTGGACGCGATCACGTTGGCGCTGAAGGTGATGGACAGCTCGCTGGTCGCGTCCACGCCGACCACGGTGAAGAAGCCAGGGCTCTTCATCCAAGCCTGCTGTGCGCCTTGCACGCGATGCATGACCAAGCTTTGACGCGAGAGGATGGTGTAGTTGCCGGTCAGCACGTGCGTGGGCAGCAGCAGGGAGGCGTCGTTGCTGTAGGAGAAGCACTGATTGTCCGGCGGCGGATCGAAGAGTCCTGACGGTTCGTTGGCGCAGTCGCGCGGGATGCGGAACTCGAGCGGGTTGAACTGGTAGACCGTGACGGGTAGCGACGACGTGAGGTGATACGCGCTAGCGCGAAGGAGGCTGGAGGCTTCTTCGCCGAGGGTGCCCTTGAGGGCTGCGATCCAAGGCGTGCTGATGGTCTCGAGCGCGCCTGGCGCCACCGTGACCGTGGCGACGTTCGAGCCACCAAGCGTGACGGTGACCTGTGCGGGCGCCGTTCCCGGGTTGGTTACGACCAGGGCGGGAACGAACTCTTCGGCGACCTGGCTGTTGCTGGTCGTCACGGCCCAGTAGTCACAGCCGATGTAGGAGTTCTGGGCGACGGCGTCGTCGCAGGGGCTGGTGCATTGTCCCGTGCTGGGGTTGCAGCTGAGTCCGGCGGACGCGTCGCAGGCGGCGCCCATGTCGTAGCCGCTGCCGTCCGCGCGACAGATGCCGGGCGTCTGGCCGTCGCAGGTGCCGCGGTTGGGCACGCAGGCGGCGCAGCCGATGCCCGGCGCGCAGACCTGACCCGATGTGCTGCAGTCGCGCGTTCCGGCTTCCGTGCCGTTCGAGTTGCAGCTGATCTCCGTCGTGCCGCGGCAGATGGGTGTGGTCGAGCCGACGCTGCACATGGAAGAGGTGCTGCCGTCTCCGGGAGGCGGCCCGCCGTCGCGATCCGCCGGTCGACGGGTGCCCGCGGAGCAGCCCACGGCGAGGAAGAGCGCGCTGAGCGCCAGAAGAGAAAACACCAGCACGGAAGACGAACGAAAATACATAGAGAGGCCCTCTGAAAAAAACATCTCCGACCGGGAGATGGCCGGAAGGTAGCGCCAACGGGGCTCTTCGTCACGCCCCCGTCACATCGGCGCTCCGGAAATTCACCCCTCGGGGTCGCTCGCGGGCTGCGGAGGCGTCCAGCGCAGCACTGGCTTGCGGGCGGCTCGCGTCTCGTCCAAGCGCCCGAGGCGTGTCACATGAGGAGCACTCCGCACCTGTTCGGGGTCTTCCATCGCCTCGCGTGAGATCGTCGCCATCACCTCGACGAACTCGTCCAGAGTCTGCTTGCTCTCGGACTCGGTGGGCTCGACCAACATCGCGCCGTGAACGACCAGGGGGAAGTAGATGGTCGGCGGATGGAAGCCGTAGTCCATCAGGCGCTTGGCCACGTCGAGCGTGGACACGTGCTGATCGTGCAGGTGGTGATCGTCGATCACCACCTCGTGCATGCAGGGTCCTTCGAAGGTCTCGTGCCAGGTCTCGCCGAGACAGACGCGCAGGTAGTTGGCGTTGAGCACCGCCAGGTCGGTGGATAGCTTCAGGCCCTCGGCGCCAAGCTCGCGGATGTAGGCGTAGGCGCGCACCAACATGCCGAAGTTCGCGTGGAAGGCGCGCAACCGGCCGATGCTGCCAGGGCCCGGCGTCGCGAAGGAGAAGCGCCCGTCTTCGCTCTTGACCACGTCGCCTGCGGGCGCGTAGGGCGCGAGCAGCGCCTTGTAGCCCACGGGGCCCGCGCCGGGACCGCCCCCGCCGTGGGGCGTGGTGAAGGTCTTGTGCAGGTTGAACTGCATCACGTCGATGCCGAGGTCGCCGGGGCGCGCGCGGCCCATCAGAGCGTTGAGGTTGGCGCCGTCGCCGAAGACCAGGCCGCCCTTGTCGTGCACCATGGCGGCGAGCTTGGGCAGGTGGCGCTCGAAGAGGCCGACCGTGTTCGGGTTTGTGAGCATCAGCGCCGCGACGTCGTCGTCCACGGAGGCGGCGAAGACCTCCGGATCCACCACGCCCGAGTCGCCCACCGGGAAAGCCACGGGAGTCAGCCCGTTGAGTGCTGTGCTCGCCGGGTTGGTGCCGTGGGCCGTGTCCGGGATCAGCACCTTCTTGGGCGACCGCCCCTGCGCTCGATGGTAGGCGTGGATCATCATCAGGCCCGCCATCTCGCCTTGCGCGCCCGCGGCGGGGTGCAGGGAGACACCGTCCATGCCGCAGATCTCCGCCAAGGCGCGCTCCAGATGCCACATCAAGGCGAGTGCGCCCTGCACGCTCGACTCGGGCGCCCACGGGTGGATGCGCGCGAAGCCCGGCAGGCGCGCCGCCCACTCGTTGACCTTCGGGTTGTACTTCATGGTGCACGAGCCGAGGGGATACATGCCCGTGTCGACGGAGAAGTTCTGCTGACTCAGGCGCACGTAGTGGCGAAAGACCTCGGGCTCCGAGAGCTCGGGCAGAGGCGTGCCGCCCGCGCGGTAGAGGTCTCCGAAGAGGGCCGCGGGATCGGCCGCGGGCACGCCCGCTTCGGGCAGCGAGGCGCCGCTGCGCCCCGCGTGTCCCTGCTCGAAAAGCAGAGGGCTCTTGAAGGTCAATCCACTGGCGGCGCTCTGGGTCATGGCTGAATCTCCGTGGGCCCGGAGGCTATGCTCGGGCCGCCTCTGGAGCAAGCGCGCTGGTGGTCGAGCGCGGCCAAGGGAGTCACCGACGGCGCCTGGCTGGAAGGATCAGAACGAATCGTGGTAACAGATGCCCATGCGACGCCGAACCCTCATACCCCTCGCCCTCTCCTGTCTCGCCCTCAGCGCCTGTGGAGGCGCGGGCCCCTACGGTCACGCCCACACCTACGCGCCCCTGGGGCCCGAGGAGGCGCGCCTCGAGGCCGTCACGCCCATCAGCTTCGAGGAGGTCAAGCGCGATCCCCAGGGCTTCGCGGGGCAGACCCTGTCGTTCTTCGGTGTGGTGCGTCATGTGAGCACGGACGCGGAGAGCCATCAGACCACCTTGCGGGTCGATTTTCGGGTTCTGCAGCCCCGAAACCTGTGCTCAGATGAGCGCTCGAATTCGTGTCGGGTGACGGTCTCCGAGCGCAGCGGCGGAGAGTTCTCGGCCTTGGTTTCACTCCGTCCTGGTGACGAGCGCGGACCGAATCGACTGTGGATAGGCTCCCTCGTACGCATCTACGGGACGCCCACGGGCGACCTCGACGAAGAGGGCGGACCCGTGATGCAGGTGTCCTACTATCGCTACTGGCCCCGCTCCCAATACGTGACCACCGCGGCTTCGGGGCGCATGCGTCGATGAACCGTGGCGTCGCGCGCTCCGGGCTGATGATTCTGTTCGTCGCGATGGTCGCGGCCTGCGGCGACATGGCTCCTCCCTACGCGCGCTGCGGAGGCTCCGACGACTGCAATTCCGAAGCAGACACTTGCTACCGGCTGCGCTTTCAACGTGGGGACGGAACCGAAGCGGACGGGCGCTTCTGTTCTCAGGGTTGCGACGCCGAGACCCTGTGCCCGGAGGGCGGCGTCTGCCTCGCGCTCACGGCGGACGCGAGCGGCACGATGATCTGCTACGCCCCCTGCGACGTCGCCGAAGACTGCTACGCGGGCTTGCGCTGCACGCCCGTGGATGGCGCCGACGTCGCCTCCGTGTGCATGCCCTAGGCGAACACGGCCGCGAGCGCTTGCAGCTCGGCACGGCGGAGGTCGGGGCTGGCCAGCTCGGGGAGCTCCGTGCGAGGCTCGGGCAACGCGCGAGCGAGCTTCGCGAGGCTGCGCTGCTGCACAGCTTCGCGTAGAGACCTGCGTTGACCTGCGCGCGCGAGGCTCTCGAGGGGTGACTCGGCCGGGAGTCGACTCGGAAGCGCTTGGAAGAGATCGCGCTCCGCGGGCTCGAAGAGCCTCTGGACCACGCGGTTGGCCACCAGACGGATCACGGGAAAGCGCAGCTCGTCCACCAGCGCCGCGCGCAGCTCGATGGACTCGGCCACGGGCATCTCCTCGGGCAGAGTCACGATCACCACGCCGGAGCGCTCTGGGTCGCGGAAGAAATTCAGCGCTCGCTGCGCTTCTCGGCGCAGCAGCCCGGGGGGCGCGACATCGCAGATCACCTGCGGCACGCGCAGCATCTCGAGGCCGTGCCCCGTGGCAGGGGCGTCCACGATCACCAGATCGTAGACCGGCCGGCCGGCCTCCTCTGCGGTCGCATGAAAGAACGCCTTGCCCAGCATGGACCAGGCCTCGATGCCGGGAGTGCCACGCAAGAAGGTGCTGGCCACGCGGTTTTCGAAGATGGCGCGATACAGCGCATCGACCTTGAGCACCATGTGGCCGTACTCGCGAAGCGCTGCCGCGGGGTTCATGTTCACGGCGTCCACGCCCGGCAGCAGCGTGCGCACTTCCTCGGTCAGCGGCGGGACCTCGAGCAGATGACTCAGGCGCTCTTTGGCGTTGCACAGCGCGACGAGAACGCGCTTGCCGCGCCCAGCCGCCGCCATGGCGATCGCTGCCGATGTGGTGGTCTTGCCCACGCCGCCCTTGCCGACCACGAAGAGAAAACGGCGCTCCAGAAGATCAGACACGCCGCTCCGATAACGGGCCGCGAGCCATTGAGCAAGCACCCTTCATCGGGGGCCATGGACCGGATCGATCGAATGGAGGCCGCGGGCGCGCGATCGAAGCACACAGGAGATGATCGGAGATCAATGCATGGTGCTGCGATGAACCCATGCGGAGTCGCAGCGTGTGCACACCTGCACGACGGCCGGGCCGAGCTTGGGTCCGCCGTCGGGCTCGCGGTGAGCCAGCAGCCGGAGGGCCGTGCGGGTGGCTCGCCCGCAGGAGCAGCGGAAGGAGTAGTCGCGGTAGCCGGGTGAGTCCCCGGCGATCAGGCCACGCATGGTGCCGCCTCGGGCCGCCTCGAGCAGTCCGTCCAGGGCCGGAAGAGTCGTGCGCGCCAGCCCTGGCTGGCCGTCGTCGAAGGGCATCAGGCGCCCGCCGTAGCAGCTCGAGAGCGTCGTGGGCGCCGTTGGGCGCAGGGACACGCGTGCGCCGACGTAGCGCAGCGCCCGCACGGCCTCGTGGGCGATGTAGCCTGGGCAGGCCTCCATCACGGCGAAGGGCGTCTCAAGGACGTCTTCGGCTCGGCGAGGGATGTCAGTGGCCGCGAGCGCCGAGGCGAGACGCAGCGCCTCCTCGGGGTGGTCGCCGACCCCGTCGAGCCAGACGTCGAAAGTGGTGACCGCCGGCGGCTCCACCAAGCCCATCTCGCCGCGCAGGATCAACGCCTGACCCTCGAGACACGTGACCCCGCTCGGCTGGGCGTGGCACTCGAAGATCAACAGCACGCGGCTGTCGTCGAAGGGCACGAGCCCCGTGAGCGAGAGCGGCACCTGTCCACGAAAGAGCATCGGGACGCTGCAGCTGGGACACTCGGGCCACGCCTGGTCTGCGGTCAGGAGTGGCAGCCCTCCGGTGCGCAGGGCCGCGGCCTCCATATCCACTTCTTCATCGTCGAGCCACGCTATTCCCACGCTGAGGTCGAACGGCAGCTCCGTCGGACGCTGAAGGTCGACGCGTGAAAGCGCAAGGCTTCGGCCATGGGCCCAGCTACTCCGATCGATCGCCGCCCGGGGTCGGCGCGTCTGTCGTGACGCTCATCCCTGGGCGTAGGCGCAGGCGACCTGCTGACCACTCGGCGCCTCGAAGCCAGAGCCTGTCGCCGCGTCCCAGCGCGTCCATCGCGTCGTTGTCGGCGCAGCGCTCGCGCTCTAGACGCATCAGGCGCGTCTGCCCTCCAGCGTGGCATAGGTCGAGCTCGAGCTTGCCCTTGGAGCGCAGTGGGCCGCTGACCACGCGGGCGCCTCGACTGGATCCAGAGGGCGGCTCCGAGCCGAGGGCGAGCCAGGCGTAGGTCAAGCGTGACTGTCGCAGGCCAGCGGCCGCGGCGACTCTGGCCAGCGGGGGCTGGAGTTCACCCCGAAGCTCCGCGTGACACCAGTCGCGCGCCCGGGACATGAGCGGACAGGGAGCGTGGTGCAGGCAAGGCCCGAGGACGTGGGGCGCCGCAGGGGTAGCTGCCAAGCGGTCGCGGACTTCCATCAGCGCGCGGGAAGACGCGCGCAGCGCGGGCTCCACCACCAGTAGCACGCCACCAGGGGCTAGATGTTGGCAGAGGCCGCGCAGTAGCTCAGCTCGCGCCTCGAGGTCGAAGGAGAGCTCGTTGAGCACCAAACCCATCAGGATGAGATCGTAGCGCGCGCCCCGCGGTGCGTGAGCGAGGGAGCCCGCGTGAGTCTCGAGGGAGATCGGCGGCAAGCCCAGCTGCGTCGCGTGATCCGTGACGTGACGCATGATCGAGAGCGCCACGGGATCCGTATCCCAGGCCTCTACGGAGAGCTCTCGAGTCTCTGGCGTGCCTTCGAAGTAGGCGGCGGCGCCGAGGGTCGAGGTCCCCAGCCCGGCGCCGAGATCCAGCAGCCGCGGACACCGAGCGCGTGGCGCGAGCACCTCTTCGCTGAGCGCCTCGAGCGCGTGGGTGACCTTGCCCGCGTCGCGGGGCAGAAAGAAATGCAAGCGAGCCATGGAGTGGGCGCGGCCGGGCACCTCCTTCGTCAGCGCCTCGCGTCGGCGCGTGTAGAGCTCGCTCAGCTCAGCGACGGCCTTTGCGAGGCGAGCCTCTTCGGGCGGGCTCCAGTGGCCCTCGCCCCGAGAGAGCCAGCGTGTGAGCCGCTCCGACAGCTGAAAGGCGTTCATGGGTGCCCCTCTGACTGAACACCCGTGCAGGCGATGGGCAAAGCTCTTCGCGCAACGGGGATCCCCTGATCGGTCGTGCAGCGCTTGCGCCCATGATACCTTGCGCGCACCTTCCGGCTGACCATGACTGAATCCTCCCCACCTTCGACGACCAGCAGCCCACCCGGGGGCGGCGCCGCGGGCTTCCTCTGGCCTGCCCTCTGGGTCCTGACGGTCCTGCTCATGGGTATCAGCCTCTACGAGATCTTCTTCGTGGCGCCCGCCGAAGTGCAGATGGGCATCGTCCAGAAGATCTTCTACTTCCACGTCCCGAGCGCCTACGCCATGTACGTGGGTTTCGTGACCGCCGGCGTCGCCTCGGGCGTGTACCTGGCTCGACGGGACGAGCGCTGGGATTCCATCGCCGTGGCCGGAGCTGAGGTGGGTCTCGCTTTCTGCGCCATCGTACTGACCACGGGCCCTTTGTGGGCGCGCAAGGCCTGGGGTGTCTGGTGGGCCTGGGACCCGCGTCTGACCACCACGCTGCTCGCCGGGATGATCTACGTGGCCTTCGTCTCCCTGCGTGGCTCGGGTGCCGCCGGTCAGGTCGAGAAGCGCTTCGCCGCGGGATTGGCCGTGCTGGGTCTGCCGGTCTTGGTGGTCATCCACTACTCGGTGCAGCGCTGGCGAGGCCAGCACCCCACGGTGATCACGAAGCGCGGTGGAGGCCTCGACCCGGCCATGTATCCGGCGTTCTTCCTGAGCTTGGCGGCCTTTACCGCCTTGGTTGCGTTGCTGATCTGGGCGCGCGCCCGGGTCGAGCGGCAGCGCCAACGCGTGCTCGCTCTCGAAATGCTCGCTGCCGAGCAAGACTTGTTGGAAGGTGAATGATGCGATCTTGGATACTCGCGCTATCACTCGTGTGGGGATTGTCAGCGCTCTTCAGCCTGGCTGGACCATCGCTCGTGGCGGCTCAAGACACACCCAGCGTGGGAGAGCCGGGGAGTTCGGCCGACGCGGAGAGCGATCGCGCCCAGTCCTTCCGCGCCATGACGGGGCCCGCCACGGAGGACGTGCCCGGCGGCGCGCTGCTGATCGGTGCCTATGGATTGGTGTGGCTCTTCGTGTTGGCGTTGGTGCTGCGTATCGGGAGCGTCGGCCGCAAGGTCGCGCGCGACTTGACGCGCCTCGAGCGCCTGCTGGCTGACGCAGAGGAGGGCTGACGTTGCCGTCCCTAGGCCATTTTCTCTACATCCCGGGCATTCTCCTGATGGGTCTCGCGTTGGGCTTTCGCCTAGGCGCGAAGGCCGTACGCGAGGAGATCGCGGACCAGAAGCGTAAGAAGAAGGAGTGAGAGATGTTGGATTTCGAGCTGACCGAAGAGCAGAGCTTTCTGGTGGATACGGCCCGTCGTTTCACCAAGGACAAGATCATTCCCATCGCTGGAGAGTGCGATAAGACGCATGAATTCCCGATGGACGTCTTCAAGGAGGCCTGGGAGCTCGGGCTGGTCGCACCGAATATTCCCGAAGAGGTTGGCGGAAGCGGGCTCTCGGAGCTCGACCATGTGCTACTCACGGAGGAGCTCGCCTACGGCTGTACCGGAATTCAGACGAGCATGACGGCCAACGCCCTGGCTGCGACGCCGCTGATCATTGCGGGCACGGATCAGCAGAAGAAGAAGTACCTCGGGATGCTGGCCAGCGAGCCGTGCTTCGCCGCCTACGCCTTGACCGAGCCCGGCGCGGGGAGCGACGCGAGCGCCATCTCGACCAAGGCCGTGCCGGACGGCGACGATTGGGTCGTCACCGGGCAGAAGTGCTTCATCACCAACGCCTCTTGGGCCCGCTGGTATCTGGTGTTCGCCACGGTTGACACGGCGCTGAAGCACAAGGGCATCATGGCCTTCGTGATCGATCGGGACGCAGCGGGCGTGAGCGTCGGCAAGCGTGAGGACAAGCTCGGTCAGCGCGCCAGCGACACCTCGACCGTCAACTTCGATGAGGTGAAGGTCCCCAAGGAGAACGTGCTCGCGCCTGCGGGCAAGGGCTTCCAGCTCGCCATGAAGACGTTCGACCGCACACGCCCGGACATCGGCGCGGGCGCGTGTGGCTTGATGCGGCGCGCGCTGGACGAGTCCGTCGCCTACGCCCTGGAGCGCAAGACCTTCGGCAAGCCCATCGGCGAACACCAGATGGTGCAGGTGATGCTCGCCAACATGGCCATCAAGTACGAAGCCACGAGGCTGCTGGTGCTGAAGGCGGCGTGGATGATCGATCAGGGTGGCAAGAACTCCCTCGTCGCGTCCTACTCCAAGGCCTTCGGCGCGGACAGCGCGATGGAGGTCGCGGTCGACGCTGTGCAGGTCTTCGGTGGCAACGGGTACACGACCGAGTACCCAGTGGAGAAGCTGATGCGCGACGCCAAGATCCTGCAGATCTACGAAGGCACATCTCAGATTCAGCGCATGGTCATCGCGAAGAACGTCCTCGCGGGAGTGCGCTGAGCGCCCCCATGCCGCGCGCCCTGGCGCTCGTTCTCGCGCTCGTCACCTGCTCGTCATGCGGAGGCGGAGACGAACATCCCGTGGACGCGGGCCGGTCCACCTTCGTCCGAGGTGCGTCACGGCATCCAGAGCATGCGCCTTCGGGGGCGCGCCATGACTCGGGGCAAGAGGTGCGGACTCCCGTGGCGGCGCAGTTGATTCGCCGTGCGCGCGTGGCGCCTCCCGTTCCGCACTTCTTTGGTTCCGACCTGTCTACGGACGACGTGATCGGGTTGCTGGGTCACGCGTTTCCTCGGCAGTTCAAGCCTGTGGGCTCGAGCTCCGTCGTCTTTCGCATGCGCCTCGACGGGCCGATTACGGGTGCCTATCGTCCGAGGTCGCGCATGCACCCTCGCGGTCACCTCGCAGAGATCGCGGCGTATCGAGTCGCGCGCCTGCTGGGCATGGACCAGGTGCCACCGGCGGTGTCGCGGCGAGTCTCCCGGTCGCGTCTCAGGTCCAGGCTCCACCCCGATTTCATCGACGCTTGGGACGACGTCCGGCGTGCTATCCGCTGGGATGACGACGGCACTACCGAGGGTGCGGCGGTGTACTGGATCCCGCGCATGCGGGACCTCCAGCTGGAGAGGGCGGACGCCATCGAGCGCTGGAGTGGCTGGCTGAGCCAGGGGGGGGAGATTCCCCAGGAGAGAGAGGAGCTCGCCAGCGACATTTCTCAATGTATCGTCTTCGACTATCTCATCGGCAACTGGGATCGCTTCAGCGGCGGCAATATGCTGGGTACGCGAGATGGAAGTCGCCTTTTCATCCGGGACCACAACCTGGCTTTCGAAGATCCTCTTCCCGAGCATCTTCACGGACGCATATGGCGGAGGTTGGTGCAGACTGAGCGCTTCTCGCGGCGGCAGGTAGAGGCCTTGCTCACCCTGGATGCTCGCAGCCTGCGCGCGGAGATGGACCGAGATCCGATCTCCGAGTCACGACGGGTGCTCACGGCTGCACAGGTCCGTGGCCTGCTGGATCGGCGGCAGGCCATCCTGTCACATGTCGCGGAGCTGAGTTCCCGACTGGGGGAAAATCGAGTGCTCACGTTTCCATGAGGAGTGTTAACCCTCCCGACGTTAACCCTCCCGACGTGCACCTCGTCACTTCGGTTTCTCGAACATCACAGTGAGACACGCAGGATCATTCCTGCCGCTCTTGGGACAAGAATCAAGGCCAAAACGCCTATCAGCCGCGTCAAGGAGGTCGTTGGGCCCGCATCTCGCCCCACGCTCGTGTCTGCAGACGCAGGAAAGCGCCGCCCAGGCGATTCCG
>JAADHO010000312.1 GCA_013151775.1 Deltaproteobacteria bacterium
GAGGCACTGTCGATGCCCTCCCGCGCCTCGGCCAAGCGCGAGTCGAGGGGCTCGTTCGACGCCAGCTCCCGGAACACCCAGGACGCGGGCGCTTGGCTCATGAGCCGCCTCCGCTTCGCCCCGCCTCCACGGCGACCAGCGCGGCGCGCGCCTTGTGCAGCGTCTCGCGATACTCCGCGTGCGGGTCGCTCGCCTCGACGATGCCGGCGCCCGCCGAGAGCTCGAGCTTGCCGTCGGACTCCACCACGGTGCGGATGGCGATGGCGAGGTCGAGGTTACCGTCAAAGCCGAGGTAGCCCACGGCGCCTCCGTAGATCCCGCGCGCGCAGGGCTCGAGCTGGTCGAGGATCTGCATGGCGCGCAGCTTGGGAGCGCCGCTCAAGGTGCCCGCGGGGAAGGTAGCGCGCAGCACGTCGAGGGCGTCGAGCCCCGGGGCCACGTCGCCGACCACGTCGGAGACCAGGTGCATCACGTGGGAGTAGCGCTCCACTCGCATGCGCTCGACGATGCGCACGCTGCCTGCGCGGGCGATGCGCCCGATGTCGTTGCGACCCAGATCCACGAGCATCACGTGCTCGGCGCGCTCCTTGGGATCGGCCAAGAGCTCGCGCTCGAGCGCCTCGTCCTCCTCCGGAGTGGCGCCGCGAGGACGCGTGCCCGCGATGGGTCTGAGCTCCGCCCGACCGTCCTCCACACGCACCATGGTCTCGGGGCTCGCGCCAGCGACGCAGGCCTCCTCCATGCGCAGGAAATACATATAGGGCGAGGGGTTCAGCGCGCGCATGGAGCGGTAGACGTCGAGCAGAGAGACACCCGTCGCGTCCAGCAGGAAGCGCTGCGCCAGCACCGCCTGGAAGATATCTCCGGCGCGGATATGCTCCTTGATGTGCTCGACCGCCTCCACGTAGCTGCCCTCGTCGAAGCTCGAAGGCGGCAACTCGACGTGTCTGCTCGCGTCCGGTGGGGCCAACAGGGAAAGCTGCGCTGGCGACGCGAGCGCCGTGACGGCGGCCTCGATACGCTGCTGCGCTCGGTCGTAGGCGGCGCGCGGATCCCCGTCGACCACGCTCGGCACGACCACGCTGAGCGTCTTGTCGCGATCGTCGAAGATCAACACCGTGCCGCCGATGCCGAAGGAGAACTCGGGCAGATTCGAGGCGCCAGCCTCACCTAGCTTCGGCTCGAAGCGGCGCGCGGCATCGTAGGCGACATAGCCCACGGCGCCACCCCAGAAGCGCGGGAGCCCCTCGACCTCGGCAGGCCTGTAGCGGGCCATCTCCTGACGCAGGCGCTCGAAGGGATCGACGTCGTCCGAACGCTGCACGCCGCTCGCGTCGATCCGCTCGTAGGTCGCTCCCTTGCCTCGGACGCGCAGGATGGGATCGAAGCCGACGAAGCTGTAGCGCCCCCAGCGCTCGCCGCCGGTGACGCTCTCGAGCAGGAAGCTTCCGGGGCCCTCACCCAGAGTCGCCAACGCCGTCACGGGCGTGACGCCATCGGCCAAGAGCGTGCGCCGCACGGGCACGACGTTGGCGTCCTCGGCGAGCGTCAGAAAATCGGAGAAGCGAGTCTCGAAGGCGGACACCTCGCCACCATGGCAAAGGCTGGGCCGCGCGACAATCGAATGCCGAGGCGCAGACGCTTGCGGGCGCCGTGCGGCTGCTGTACGCAGCCGACATGACCCTCGCATCGCTAGAGCAAGTCGATCCTGAGATCCACTCCCACGTGCTGGCCGAGGAGCGGCGCGAGCACGAGAAGCTGCGGATGATCCCGAGCGAGAACTACGCCCCGCCGGCGGTGATGGCCGCCTGCGGCAGCGTGCTCAACAACAAGTACTCCGAGGGCTACGCGGGCCGCCGCTACTACGAGGGCCAGGCGGAGATCGACGCCGTGGAGCGCCTCGCCTGCGAGCGACTCGAGACGCTCTTCGGTGTGGACCACGCCAACGTGCAGCCCTACTCGGGCTCGCCGGCGAACCTGGCCGTCTACCTCGCCTTCGCCAAGCCCGGCGACACGGTGATGGGCATGGGTCTGCCGAGCGGCGGTCACCTCACCCACGGCTGGAAGGTGTCCATCTCGGGCAAGTTCTTCAACGCTGTTCAGTATGGCGTGAAGCGCGAGGACCAGCGCATCGACTTCGACCAGGTCGCCACGCTCGCCCGCGAGCATCGCCCCAAGCTGATGTTCTGCGGCGCCACGGCCTATCCGCGCACCATCGACTTCCCGCGCTTCGCCGAGATCGCGCGCGATGTGGGCGCCGTGCTCGTGGCTGACATCGCCCACATCAGCGGCCTGGTGGCCGGCGGCGCGCACCCGAGCCCGGTCGGACACGCTGGGGTCATCACCTCGACCACCCACAAAACCTTCCGCGGTCCGCGCGGCGGCATGATCCTGTGCGACGCCGAGCACAAGAAGGCCATCGACCGTGCCGTCTTCCCCGGCCTCCAAGGCGGCCCCCACAACGGCACCACGGCCGGCATCGCCGTGGCCGCCAAGCTCGCCTCCACGGAAGACTTCCGTACGTACGCGGCGGCCGTGATCGCCAACGCGCGGGCCCTAGCCGAGAGCCTGCTCGAGGGCGGCTTCGACCTGGTCACGGGCGGCACGGACAACCACCTGATCCTCGCCGACCTGACCGCGCAAGGCGTGCCCGGAAAGGTCGCCGCGCAGGCGCTCGACCGCGCCGGAATTGTCACGAATTACAACTCGGTACCCTTCGATCCCAGAAAACCCTTCGATCCGAGTGGGCTGCGCCTCGGCACGCCCGCCCTGACCAGCCGTGGGCTCGGTGTGGCCGAGATGAAGCGCGTCGGAGCCTGGATGGCCGAGGTGGTGGCGGCGCCCGAGGACGAGGCGCGCATCGCCGCCATCGCGGCCGAGGTGCGGGAGATGCTAGAGGACTTCCCGGCGCCGGGTCTGGAACATCTGGCCGGCTGAGGCGCGCGTCAGGACGCCGGAATCTTGACCGCGTGGGCCCCGGCTCGGAGCATCTGGATGCAATGGCACTCCACCCGAAGCCTCGGCCTCGACTCCTGCTCGCCCTGCGACGCGCGCTGGGCTCCCTCTTGCTCTTGGGCGCCGCGGGCCTCTTCGCCTACGCCCTCGTGCCGCGCGCCGAGGCCGCCGCGCCCACAGCTCCTCGATTCTCCGTGGCGGGAGTGCCCGCGCGCCTGGACGCTTCCCCGGTGGCGGAGGCGGCGCGCCTGGCCGACGCCTTCGGCGCGCGCGAACTCGAGCTCGTGCTCGACGACGAGAGCTCACGCGCGAGCCTCGCCGAGCTGGGCCTCGAGGTCGATCTCGAGCGCCTCAGCGGTCTGCTCTCCGCCGCCTCGGACCGCACCTCCGCGCTCTCGCGAAACCTCGACGTGAGCGCGCGTCAGGTGTCTCTGGCCATGCCCCTCGCCCGCGGCCGCGCCCGACTTTTGGACAGGCTCATGGGCCTGCGCCGCCGCTTCGACCGGGACTCCCGCGACGCCCACTTCGACTTCGACACGGGCACGCTGACTCCGGCGCTGCAGGGACGTCACCTCGACGTGTGGGCGACCCTCGAGGCCATGGAGGACGCGGCGCGGCGCGGCGAGTCGAGGGTGCGCGCGGTGATCGCCCAGAGCGCACCGAGCGTCACCACGAGCGCGAGCGCCGAGCAGCTCGTGGCGGCGGAGTTGGGCCGCTTCTCCACCCACTACAACGGCATGGCCCGCGAGCGAACGGTGAACCTGCGCGCCGCGGCCCGGCGCATCCGCGGCACCATCCTGCCTCCGGGCGGCGTCTTCGACTTCAACCAAGTGGTCGGCGAGCGCAGCCGCGCCAACGGCTTCCGGCCCGCCACGGTGATCGCCGGCGGCGAGCTGGTCGATGGCGTCGGCGGCGGCGCCTGCCAGGTCGCGGGCTCGCTGCACGCGGCGGCCTTCTTCGCGGGCCTGCCCATCCTCGATCGCCACCCCCACTCGAGGCCTAGCAGCTACATCAAGATGGGCCTCGACGCCGCCGTCTCCTACCCGCAGCTCAACCTGCGCTTCCAAAACGACCTGCCCTTCCCCGTGGTGCTCGACCTGACGGTGGAGGGAGGTCTGGTGACGGGCCGGGTGCTCGGCCAAGCGCAGACGCGGCGCGTCTCCTTCATCCGCCGGGTGGACGGCTTCGACGCCTACACGGAGCGCGAGGTCGATGACCCGAGCCTGCCCGCCGGCGCGCGCGTGCTGCGTCAGCGAGGCGTCCCCGGTTTCCGCGTCACGCGCTTCCGAGTGATCCGCGATCCCCGGACGAATCAGGCCCTTCGACAACGCATGGCGCAGGACACCTATCCGCCCACGACGCAGATCTGGCGGCACGGCACGGGCCCGGCGGCGCCGGCAGGCAGCGCCCCTCCGGCGGGCGACAGCCACGGAGAGTATCGCGCTGACGAGTACACGGTGATGACCCAAGGCGAGGGCGTGGAGGGCACGGCCGAGGTTCACCGCGGCGGCCGCACGGGCACGCCCGGCTGGACCGAGCGCGAGGGCATGCCCCAACCCTGATCAACTCGTGAGGCCGCAGGCGCTGAGCGGCGTTTCGCATCGGGCGGGCCTCGACTACAGTCGCGGCATGCCGCTCAACTCCAAGCAGCTCGTGGTGGGCGTCGGTGGAGGCATCGCCGCCTTCAAGGCCGCGACCCTAGTGCGCGAGCTCGCCAGGCGCGGCGCCCGCGTGCGGGTCGCCATGACGCGTGCGGCCACGCGCTTCGTGGGTCCGACGACCTTTGCGGGCCTGACGGGTGAGCCCGTGTTGGTCGATCTCTTCGAGGGCTCTCGGGCAGGCGAGGCGCACGTCGGCTTGGGCGAGTTCGCCGACGCCATGATCATCGCGCCCGCCACCATGAACCTGCTGGCGCGCGCCGCCGCGGGCATGGCGGACGACGCGGTCTTGGCCACGGCCGCCTGCGCCCGAGGCCCGCTCTTCTACGCGCCCGCCATGCACACGCGCATGTGGCTGCGCCCGGCCACACAGCGCAACGTCGAGTCCTTAGCTGCCGATGGCGCGCAGATCCTCGGCCCCGCCGAGGGCGCCTTGGCGAGCGGCGAGTCGGGCCTGGGGCGCATGTGGGAGGCCGAGGACATCGCGGACGCCGTGGGCGCGCGCCTCGGCTCATCCCGGGATCTGGTGGGGCTGCGGCTCTTGGTCAGCGCGGGGCCCACGCTCGAGGATCTCGACGACGTGCGCTTCTTGGGCAACCGCTCGAGCGGCAAGATGGGCTACGCCGTCGCGCGGGTGGCCGCACGCAGGGGCGCCTCGGTGACGCTGGTCAGCGGACCCACGCAGCTGTCCACGCCTGCCGGAGTCGAGCGCCTGGACGTGCGCTCGGCGCTGCAGATGCGAGAGGCGCTGAGGTCACGCATTCAAGACGCAGACGCGCTGGTGATGGCGGCCGCGGTGGCCGACTATCGCCCGGCCGAGCGCGTCGAGGGGAAGCTCGAGAAGAGCCCCGGCCCACGCACGCTCGAGCTCGTGCGCACCCCCGACATCCTCGCAGAGCTGGGCGCCGCCCGAGAGGCGCGGGGGCCGCTGCTGGTTGGCTTCGCCGTCGAGTCCAAGGATCTCGTCGCCCGAGCGCGCGCCAAGCTCGAACGCAAGCGGCTCGATCTGATCGTCGCCAACCACGCCAGCGTAGGCTTCGCCGGAGACACCAACCAGGCGACCTTGATCGACGCGCAGACGGAGACTGGGCTGCCCGAGCTGAGCAAGACCGAGGTCGCGGAGCGCATCCTCGACGCGTTGCAGGCCAAGCTCGAGGCGCGCAGGCCGTGAGCTCGCCCTCTCGCCCCAGCGTGATGCAGGCCATCGGGCGCGTGATCGACGAGCGCTACACGCTCACTGAGCTCTTGGGCGAAGGTGAGATGGGCGCGGTCTACCGCGCCGAGCGCCCCGACGGACCACCCGTCGCGGTGAAGATCCTGCACGAGGATCTGGGCACGGACGCGGCGCAGCGTGAGCGCTTCGAGCGTGAGGCGCGCGCCCTCTTCGCTCTGGCCCATCCCAACATCCTCGCGGTGCACGACTTCGGCGTCACCGAGGGCTCGCCCTATCTGGCCATGGAGCTGCTCGAGGGCATGAGCCTCGACCGCTACATCGAGGAGCAGGAGCCCACGCCCGGCGCCGCCCTCGAATTGATCGCG
Source organism: Deltaproteobacteria bacterium (assembly GCA_013151775.1). Lineage (GTDB taxonomy): Bacteria > Myxococcota_A > Polyangia > Polyangiales > Houyiibacteriaceae > JAADHO01. The sequence goes on from JAADHO010000312.1 coordinate 6,153, forward strand.
CAGGTGCTCGAGGGCCTGGCCTTCGCACACGAGCGCGGAGTGCTGCACCGGGATCTGAAGAGCGAGAACGTGTTCGTGTCGCGAGGCCCGGACGGACGACCCACGGCCAAGCTGCTCGACTTCGGGCTGGTGAAATTCGTCGACGACGAGCGCTGGGGTGCGGGCAACAAGCTCACGGTGATGGGCTCCGTCTTTGGGACTCCGGCCTACATGGCGCCGGAGCAGTGCGCGGGCTCGCCCGTGACCGCCGCGGCCGACGTATACGCCGCCGGCGTGATCCTCTTCGAGGCGCTGACGGGTGTGTGGCCCTTCATGGAGGAGTCACGCCTCGAGATGTTCAAGGCCCACCTCACGACTCCCGCCCCGAGCCTCTCCGAGTCCCGCGAAGGGCTGCATGTGGAGCCTGGGCTCGAGGCGCTGATGCAGCGCGCCCTGGCCAAGCTCGCCGCCGAGCGCTTCCCCGACGCCGGCGCCATGCTCGCCGGGCTGCGCGCTCTGCCCTCCCCCGCAGCGCGACTGGGAGCCAGCCC
>JAADHO010000053.1 GCA_013151775.1 Deltaproteobacteria bacterium
GCCGGGCTCGCGCTCAGCTTCGCCAACGGCGCGAACGACAACTTCAAGGGTGTCGCGACGCTCTTCGGCAGTGGCACGACCAGCTTCCGGCGCGCCCTGCTGTGGGCGACCCTCACCACCGGGCTCGGCTCCTTGCTCGCGCTGCTCTTGGCGCACGGCCTGCTCGACGCCTTCAGCGGCAAGGGCTTGGTGCCCGTCGCGGTGGTCGCGAGCGACGCCTTCCGTCTCGCCGTGGGCGTCGGCGCAGGCGCCACCGTGCTCTTGGCCACGCGTCTCGGCATGCCCATCTCCACCACCCACTCCCTAGTCGGGGCCTTGGTCGGAGCCGGCGTCGTGATCGCGCCGGGCGAGCTCGGTTTCACGGCCCTGGGTCGGCTGATGATCCCGCTGCTCACGAGCCCGATCTTGGCGATCGCGCTGGCCGCTGCACTCTACCCAGTCCTTCGCCGAGCGCGTCAGCGTCTGGGCGTGTCGGCGCAGACCTGCGTGTGCGTTGGCAATCGCGAGGTCGCCATGATGCCCGGCTCGCTCTCGCTCGCGGTCGCCATGAGTCGGGTCTCCCTGCCGGCCCTCGAGCTAGGCGAAGAGGCAAGCTGCCATACGCGCTACTCGGGTCGCGTCTTCGGCCTGAACGCACGCCGGGTGCTCGACGCGGCGCACTACCTCAGCGGCGGCTTGGTAGGCTTCGCCCGCGGCCTGAACGACACGCCGAAGATCGCGGCGCTGCTCTTGGTGGGCGGTGTGCTCTCACCTTGGCTCGCGGTGGCGGGCGTCGCGCTCTTGATGGCGCTGGGAGGTCTCGCCGCCGCACGCCGGGTCGCGGAGACGCTCTCGCACGGGGTGACTCGCATGAACGCGGGACAGGGGTTCACAGCCAACCTGACCACGGGCGTCTTGGTCCTGGGCGCCTCGCGCCTCGGCCTACCCGTGTCCACCACTCATGTCAGCGTCGGCGCCCTCTTCGGCATTGGCGCAGCTACCGGCGGCGCGCGCAAGAAGACCATCCTGAAGATCCTCGCCGCTTGGGTCATCACCTTGCCCATGGCCGCCGGTATCGCAGCGCTGACGGCAGCGCTCCTACGCTGACGCTGCCAATCGTACGCGCGCTGGACGCGTCTGCGCTAGACTTGGCCATGCGGATTCTGCTGATGCGACATGGGGCGGCGGTGGGCTATGACGAGACTGAGCGAGACGAAGATCGCTGGCTCACTCCCGAGGGACGAGTGGCGGTGCGTAAGGTCGCGGCGCTGCTGCGCGAACAGGGCCTGCTGCTCGATCGCGTGCTGACGAGCCCGCTAGTGCGCGCCGTGCAGACGGCCGAGTTGCTCGCTGACATCTTGGGCTGCGAGCGGGTGACGACCCACGTCGCCATGGCACCTGACCGCGGCGGCGTGGACGAGGCCTTGGAGCCGGCACGTAGCCTCGAGACCGGACAGCTGATCGCGCTCGTGGGCCATGAGCCGAAGATCCGCGCCCTCTCCCACAGGCTCGGGGGCTCGGCAGCGGCCTCGGGCTTTCGTGCCGGCGAGGCGCGACTCTTCTCTCTCGCCTCGGGAGAAGCTCGGCTGTTGCTGAGCGTCGACCCGAAGCACGGCCTCGAGTCAGCCTAGAGTGTCCCCGAGGGACTCGCACAACACGGCCTCGAGGTCCTTCATCCCGTAGGGCTTGTGCAAGAACCCGGCGAGGCCCATGCCGATGAATCGCTCGGTCGCTTCGTGCTCGCTGTAGCCGCTGCAGAGCACGATCTTCGCGTCTGGATTCCGGCTGCGGATCTCGCGAAAGACCTCCTCGCCGCCCATACGCGGCATCGTCAGATCGAGCAGCACACAGGCGAGCTCGTCTCGAAGTTCCGCATAGACCCTCAGCGCATCTTCGCCGTCGACGGCCGTGCGCACCTCGTACCCCAAACGCTCGAGCATGCGCTTGCCCACGCGACGCACGCTCTCCTCGTCTTCCACGAGCAAGACCACGCCCGAGCTATGCCGCGGCTCCGCGTCGGCTGAGCCCTCGCTCGCGTCGCGCTCTACGCCGTCACCCTCGATCCGCGGGAAGAGTACTCGGAAGGTCGTGCCCTCTCCGACCACGCTGTCCACACGCAGCGCGCCTTGGTGCCCACGCACGATGCCGAGCACCGCGGCCATGCCCAATCCGCGACCTGTGAACTTGGTCGTGAAGAATGGCTCGAAGATCTTGTCGAGTGTGTCCCTGTCCATGCCGCAGCCCGTGTCCGCCACCTCGATGTAGGCGTAGCGGCCTTCCGGCAGAGGCGTGTCGACGCTGCCTCGAAGTGATGGGTCGAGTTCGTCGAGGTAGTCACGGGAGCAGTCCATCGTGCCGGTCGAGAGTGAGATCGTTCCACGCTCGTCACCAATGGCCTCGGACGCGTTGGTGATCAGATTCATGATGATCTGACGAATCTGGGTTGGATCGCCGCTGAAGGTCGCCGCGACTCCAGAAAATGCGTACTTCAGATCGATCTTCTTCGAGATGGACGCGGATAGGAGCTGAGCGATTCCTTCCACGAGCCCGCTCGCGTCGATATCCTGAACGACGAAGCGGCCTCGTCCCGAATAGTCGAGCATCTGCTTGGTGAGCTCCGCGGCGTGATGAGAGGCCTCCTCGATCTCTCGAATGCTTCTGTGTGCGGGCGAGTCGCTCGGCAGCACGTCCAAGGCGAGTTGAGCATTGCCGAGCATGGAGGTGAGAAGGTTGTTGAAGTCGTGCGCGATGCCTCCCGCGAGCACGCCGAGGCTCTCTAGTTTCTGCGCATGCTGGACCTGCCGCTCGAGCAACTGCCGCTCTTTCGCCGCGTTCTCGCGCTCCGTGACGTCACGAACGACACCGAGCACCCGCTTCTCCTCACCGTACTCGATGATGTTTCCGACGATCTCCGAGAGAAAGGTCGAACCGTCCTTGCGCTGAAGTTTCACCAATATGGGTACGCCGAGATCACCTTCTTTGGATTTCTTGAAGCTCGACGGTTCTTGGTCTTCTGCCTTGACGTCGAAGACGGTCATCGTTAGCAGCTCTTCTTCTGAATATCCAACCATCTCACAAAAAGACGGATTCACGTATGTATACGCACCATCAACGTCTGCCACGCCAATGCCATCGATCGACTGATTTGTGAATGCACGGAATCGCTGCTCACTTTCGAGCAGCTCATATCTCGACTGCTGTTCTTCCTTCTCAGCTTGTGGAATCCATCGCCTCAGTAGCAGGAAGATAACGGCGACAGCCGCCAGCAAGTTCACGATGGCGGGCGCGACGACCATGTAGGGATGTGCGAGGATATCCTTTACATACTCCGGCAAGATTCCAGCTGCCGATGTGTGCCAGATCCCGAAGTAGGCGCTCTCCAACAGGGCGCGGAAGGCGTCGATCCCCAGGATGACGAAGAGCGTGAGAAAGAGGCTGCGCGTTCCGATGCTGCGCATCTTGCGAATGTAGAAAAACAGGATGCCCGACCACAGGAGGATCAGGAGCCAATCGCTAGCGGCGGCGAGCAGTTTCAGCATGGGAGACGCTCTACGCCTCGCTCGCGCCGGGAGGTTTCTGGCATCGAGTGGATGGCTCCATCGGCTGAGCCTATCGGACGAGCGTCGAGCAGACCAACGCAAAGGGGGGATCTTTCCCCGCTCGGCGGCGTATCTCGGTATTGTCTCGCGTTGTCCGCGGGGGGCCGACTTCGGGTTTTCTCCGGGTGGGCGTCGTGGAACTCAGAACTTTCGTCGCTCTGAGGCGTCATGAAGTTCGTCCGAGATCCGGGCATCACAAGGAGTGAACATGATTCGTCGTCTGGCACTGGGAATTCTGGTCGCAGCGAACGTCGTCAGCGCTGGCTGTCCGGGTTCCGTCGATGAGCCCCTCGACGTCAGCGTCGCGAGCTTGCGCCCGGTGCGCGGCGAGACCCGTGTGGCCGATCAGCCGGCGGCGCCCATCACTCGCGTGGGCGACGGCGAGAGCGTGGTTGTCGCCGAGGGCGCGCAGGCACGGCTCTTCTTGGACACGGGACCGCGCTTGCTCTTGGACGCCGGAAGCCGACTTCAGGTCGACGCCGAGGGAGGCGTGCGGCTCGACGCAGGGCGAGTCTTCGTGGACGTGCGCGAAGGCGAGCGTCTCACGCTGACGACGCCCAAGGGTGAGCTGCGTTTGGCCGCCGCCAGTGTGTCCGTGGCGCTCGGCGAAGAGGCGGTCGAGGTCTATGTGATCCGCGGAGACGTCGCCTTCACTTCGGGTGATCAGCGCGGCGAAGCGCGGGAAGGTGAACGCCTGAGGCTCAGCGACTCGCCGCCCGACGTGGCCCCCGAGACCCTCTTCAGTGACTGGACCGGCGGGCTCTCACAGGCGGGTCCGAGCGGCGGCGGCCCCGAGGGTGTGGGCAGCTTGGTCGGGCGCATCCCGGACGCTTACGGCCGAGCCCGTTGGCCGCTATCGATTCGAAGGCTCGACGTGCGCGTGCGCATCATCCACGACCTCGCCATCACGGAGGTGGATCAGGAGTTCTTCAACCCCGCGAGCGAGACCGTCGAGGGGCTCTATCGCTTCCGCACGCCGGAGGGCGCCGTGCTCTCGCGCTTTGCGGTGGATCGCGACGGGCGCCTGGTCGATGGCTACATCCGCGAGAAGGCTCAGGCGCGGCGTGCCTACGAGCAGCAGGTCTATCGAGGATCGACGGAAGATCCCGCGCTGCTCGAGTGGGACGCCCCGGGCTCCTATCGCGCGCGCATCTATCCCATCGCCCCCGGCGCCACGCGACGCGTAGTCGTGACCTACGCCGAATGGCTCGAGCGTCCCGCGGGCGACGCGCCGCGTCTCTATCGCTACCCCATGGGCGGCGACCGACCGCCCCACGTGCAGGAGCTCTCCTTCAGCGCCGACCTCTCGGAGGCGGGCGTGAGCCACGTGCGCGCCGGAGCGATGCTGCGCGTGGACGGCAGCCGCGTGCTCCTGCGTCAGAGCGACGTCACACCGCGCGCCGACCTCTGGCTCGAACTTCAAGGTGAGAGCCAGGAAGAGGGAGCCCCCGCCTACCGTGCACGCCACCGAGCTCCGCGCCGCGACCCCAACGCGGATCCTGGCATTCAAGAGAACGAGAGCGACTACCTCTACTTCCCTCTGGTCTTGCCCGAGAGCGTGCTGAGTGAAGGTGAGGGCGAGGCCGGTCAACGTGGGCTCGATCTGGTGATCGTGCAGGACGTGTCGGCGGGCACCGAGCGCGGGCCGCTCGAGCTCGGCCGTCGAGTCGTCGAGTCCCTGGCCAGCCACCTCGGTCCGGGGGATCGCGTCGCCATCGTCGCGTCCGATCTGACGCTCCGAACCGGGCCGGGCGTGGACGCCGAGCTGGGCGATGCGACTCCTGCACGCGTCGAGGCCTTGCTCGACAGCCTGGCTCGGCAGAACGCCGGTGGCGCCACGGACTTGGGCGAGACGCTGACGCGAGCCGCTGCGCTGCTCGACCCCGAGCGACCGGGTGCCGTGGTCTACGTCGGCGATGGCGCGCCCACGGTGGGCGACCTCTCCGCCGATTCGCTGCTCGAGGCCTTGGCGCGTCTGCCGCGCCCGCTGCGCAGCTACGCCGTGGCCATCGGCGATGGCGCCAAGGTCGACCTGCTCCACGCCATCACCCGCGGCGGCGGGTTCAGTCGCCGAGTCTCCGACGGCGAGCAGGCCGCTGACGTGGCGCTCTCGATCCTCTCCCACGCACGTCGGCCCTTGGCGCAGCGCGTGGTCGTCGACCTCGGCACGGGCGTCGACCAAGTCTTCCCGCGCGGACCTCGGGATGTGGTCGTGGGCGAGACCCTGTCGGTGATCGGCCGAGTAGAGGACGAGGTGCCCGCGACGGCGCATGTGCGCGGCAGCATCGCGGGTCGCGCCTTCGAGATCGACGTGCCCCTGCGCGTCATCTCCCTCGACGACGAGGGGGATCTGAGGCTGCGTTGGGCGAGCGAGCGCTTGGCCCAACTCCTGCTCGGCGGCGCGGGTCGTGAGGAGGTCGCCGACCTCGGCAGCCGCTACGGGATCATCACGCCCTACACCAGCTTCTACGTGCCGAGCGCCACCGAGCTTCAGCGCATGGATCCGGGCCTACGCCAGCAGCTGATGGGCGGCGCCTTCTCCCTCGCACCGCAACGCTCGCCGGGTCTGGGCATGCTGGCGATGGCGCCGGGGCTGAGCCTCTTCACGCTGCCGGGCTGCTTCGCCATCGGCGGGTCGGACGAGCCCGCGTCGAGCAGCTCGGCGCAGGCCGCGCCGGAACCAAACGAAGACATGCCCGCACGCGAGGCCACGCCGGAGACCGCGGCGGAAGAGGTCAAGCCGGGAGTGCCCGCCGTGCAGGCCAGGCTGCGCCCGAGCGACAACGAGCAGTTCGACGATGTGCGCGACGATTACGCGCGACCCACGGCTGCCGCGACGGCCGAGCCCCAGGCCGCAACCGTCGCCGACGCGCCCATGGAGGAGGCGCCCATGGCGGGCAACGACGAAGACGCCGTAGGTGACAGCGTGGGCTTCGGTGGACTCGGCTTGGTGGGTACAGGGCGCGGAGGCGGAGGCGAAGGCACCGCCGCCCAAGGCAATCTGGGCACCCTCGGGCAGGTCGCCGGCGGCAGCGGCTCGGGTTATGGCCGTGGCGCGGGGCGCCTGCGCGGGCGCGATGAGGC
>JAADHO010000243.1 GCA_013151775.1 Deltaproteobacteria bacterium
CATCGAGGGCGAGGTGCTGCGCGACGTGGCGACCATGGGAGGTGACGTCGAGATCACGTCCACGGGCAAGGTGCGCGGAGACGTGGTCAGCATGGGAGGCGACATCGAGATCGCCCCCGGAGGCGTGGTCGAGGGATCCGTCGTGCCCATGGGAGGCGACGTGGAGTCGTCCGGCTCCGTGCCGGGCGTCAGCGACCGCTCGTCCATCCGTCGTCAGCGGCTGGGTTCGCGGCGAGGCTGGCTCTCGGGCGCCCTCTCCTCGGCGGCGGACTTCGGCTTGCTCTTCTTGCTCGGCCTGCTGCTGATGGGCGTCGCGCGCGGACGCCTGCAGGGCGTGCAGCGCGCCATCGTGGGCGCGCCCGTGCGCTGCGGCGTGGTCGGCGTGCTCTCCACCGCCGCGACCCTCTTCGCGATGGTCGCTCTGATCATCACCGTGATCGGGATCCCGGCGGCGGTGGTCGTGGGCGTGGTGGCGCCGGCGGCGATCTACGTGGGCGTCGCAGCCACGGCCTCGGTCTTGGGTTCGGCATTGCCCGTCCCCGCGCTGAAGGGTCGGCCCGTCTTGGGCTTGGCAGCGGGCGTGGGCCTGCTCTACCTCACCTCCCTCGTGCCCGTCGTCGGCAGCCTCGCGCTCCTGGCCGTCGCCTGGGTCGGCTTCGGCGCCGTCGTGAGGACGCGCTTCGGCAAGCTCGAGCCGCGTTAGCTCCCTGTCCGAGTCAGCGCGGCGATCCGTCTCGGCGTGTCCGCGCTCGCACGCGTTGCCAGACGGCCAGGACGAGCAGCACGGCGATCAGGGCGTAGGCGGCATACCACCAGGGGATGGAGGCGACGCCGGCCATGGTCAGGCCGATGGACACGGCGCCTAGGCCGAATACGCCGCCGATGCCCAGCTGCCAGACGTTTCCCGTGCGCTTGGCCGCCGAGAAGGCGCGCCCGGCACCGAGCACACAGGCGGCGAGCCAGAAGGGATCGCGCTGCGTCCCGCCGAGCACGGCGCCCGCGAGCAGCAGGCCCCACATGCCCATGCGCAGGTAGCCGTCCAGGTTTGCCAGGCCCAGGGTCGGAGGAGCCTCGCCTTTGCCGAAGCGCTGGTAGAGGTAGGCGATGATGTCCCGGGACTCGGGCAGCCAGCGCACCTCACCCTGTTCTTCGATGCGCAGCACCGGCACTGTCCCGCTGCCCGTGGCCTGGAGCAGCGCCCGCCGGCTATCGGGGTCGCGGTGGATGTCCTTGATCTCGACCTCCACGTCCAAGGCGTCGAGCGCCGAGAAGACGCGCTGGCAGTAGGGGCAGGTCGAAAAGGCGTAGAGGCTGAGTCCGGGCTGCATCATCAACACTTACGCCCGAGACCGGCCGAAGGCACGCTCCTCTTGCGCGCGCGCGTGGGAGCAGGCAGGACGGAGCCCATGACGATGCGATATCTCTGTGTGCACTGCGACCACCGCTTCGAGCACGACGCCTCCGCGGGCAAGGCGCGCTGTCCCGAGTGCATGCGCAAGGGCGGGCTCGAGAAGCTCGGCGAGGTCGAGGAGCCTGGCGCCAAGAGGCCGGGCTGGCTGATGCCGGTGGTGATCTTCGCGGTCGTCGCGGCGCTGGGCGCGGGCTACGCCCTGTGGAGCAAGCACGCGCCCGTCTCCGTGCAGGGTGAGGCGCCCCTTCGGCCCTTGGACGAGGGGCAGCTGCGGGGCTATCTGCGGCTGGCTCACGCCGACCGACCGACGCTGATGCAGGTCTTCGCCGCGGACGACGCCGTGGAGCAGTTCGGTGAGCGCGAGGCCACGGGCGACGACGCCATCGCCAAGGCGCGGCATCTGGTCGCGGCCCTCAGGGCTCGGGCCTCGAAGCAGGCCTTCGTCGCCTGGTCGCTCCAGACCCCGAGGGACACGCCCGTGATGGCGCCGCCGGCGACGCTCAGCGCCATCGCCGAGGACGGCGCGCGCGCACATCTCTATCCGCTGGAGGTCGCCTCTCTGGCGGTGGCCGCTCTGCGCAGCGAGGACGTGCCCGCGATGCTGGCGGATGTGTGGGAGTTTCCGGGAGATCGCCGCCCGCCGGATCCCTCCGGCCACCTCGGGTACTTCGTGGTCGCGGTGTATCCCGACGAGCCGGGCGAAGGTGAGCCGATCTTTCTCGATCCCTGGGGCGGACACGAGACCCAACCCGACGCCGATCACAGCCGCGTCCTGAGCGATCCACAGGCGGCCGCGGCGCTGGCCAACACCAGCGCGCTCTACACCTTGGTTCACGAGAACGACCCGACGCACGCCCTCGAGTCGGCGCAGATGGCCCTCTCCCTCGATCCCCGCGCGCCCTATGTGCGTGGTGTGCGCGCCTCCGTGCTGATCAGCAGCGGCGGTCCGCAGGAGGGCCTCGAGGAGCTCCGAGCGGCGGCCGAGATCCGCAGCGACGCGCCACGACACAACAACCTCGCCGGGGTCTTCATGGCGCAGCGCGACTTCGATGGCGCCTCCAGGGAAGTCGCCGCGGCCCTCGAGTCGGCTCCCGACTACGCGGCCGCCCACGCGACGCTTGCGGCGATTCACCTCGAACAGGGAGAGACGGACGAAGGGCGCGCGCAGCTCGAGACCGCCCAGCGCCTGGATCCGGAGCTGTTCAACTTGCCGATGATCTGGGCGAGCTACTACCTGCGCACGGGCGACACCCGAGAGGCGGCTCGACGCGCCCGCGAGGCGGTGGAGAAGCGCGGCTTCGACTGGCAGACGCGGCTCTCCGCGGCGCAGGTCTTTCACGCGGCAGGGCTCTACGACGATATGCGACGTCAAACTCGCCGGGTGCTCGAGCTCGCCCCGGAGAGTCAGCGCGCGGGCCTGCGCGAGATGATCCTGCAGGTGCTCGGCTCGACGGCCCTCGACCAGCCCTTCGATGAAGAGGACGAGGCAGCGCAGGCCGCGGAGGAGGCGGCTGCCGGCGATACTGGCGGCGACGATTCCCTGGCGGACGACGCGCTGCCGAGCCCCGACTTTCAGCTCGGAGGGGGTGGCGGTTTGCTGGGCGGCGGTGATAACTCGGGAGATGCGCCGTCGCTGCTCGGCGGCGATACGAACGAGCCCTTGCTCCAATTGGGGGATCCGTCGAAGATTCGCCTGCGGGGGCCCGGCCAAGGCCTGCATCTAAACCTTGGCAACTAGGTTCCTGACACGCTCGAGGTGAAGATGACCGACCCGAATGACGACATGCAGCTCGGCACAGGAGGCGCTGGCTCCCTGGGCGGCCCCGCCGGGGGACCCTCCTTCGAGGAGGAAGAGAAGGCGATGAAGAGCGGTCGTGGTCGCATGATGGCCATGATGGTGATCGGCGTGCTGCTGGCCATCGGCGCCTTCATCTTTGCCATAAGCGGCGGTGAGGACGAGACCTACGCCACCTTCGGGCGCAACATCAACCGCTCCGACGCGCAGGGCTTCAAGGCCTTCTGGGGCTGCGCGTTTCAGGGCAACGTCGAGGTCAGCAACAACCAAGAGCTGACCCAAGCGATGGAGCAGCGCGCCAGCCGCGGGCGCGCGCGCTACGGGACGCTGGTGCGCGAGACCTGCTTGCCCAAGCTCTCGGATCTCGAGCCTCAGCTGGGCGCGCTGATCCCGCCCGAGGACATGCGCGAGCAGCTCACCGAGCTCAGGGGCGCCGTCACCGAGATGCGCTCGGGGTTCAGCGACTGGACGGGCTACCTCGAGACGCTGGAGGGAGACGAGGCCTATGACCCCGCCACCGCGCACGACTCCGTGCAGAAGATCGCCCACGGCTGGTTCCAGTATCGCCGCATCCACGGCGCGTTGAACCACGCCTTACGCGAGAAGCTGGGCCACTGAGTCGAACCCACAGTCGGCGCCATAGCGGATCCGGGAAGAACGAAAAGAGGCGACCCAAAGGTCGCCTCTTTCCTGTTTCAGCGCCCATGCGGCGCCTGCCTCAGTCGCGCCTCACGGACACAAGGTCAGGTCACCGGGTACGCGCACCGCGACGATGCGCGAGTCCGTCTCCACGATGTCGTCGCCGATCACGACCACGCGCATGGAGAAGATCTGGTCGCTGCAGGTCGGCATCACGACGTCGTTCCTCATCACCACCTGGAAGGTCACGCTGGTGCCGGGGCAGACCGACTCGAAGCTGTCGAAGGTTCCGTCGCCGCCTGCGGGCAGGCGATCCGTGACCGTGGGAAGCGAGCAGCCGGCGGGCGGGGTGGCCGCCACGGGGATGCCGCGCACGAAGAACTGAGACTCGTCCACGCTGGCCGTGTCCGTGTTGTCTCGCGCCTCGAGGTGGATGGTGTTGAAGCTGACGAAGCTCGTCAGGTTCTCGATGGCCGTGACGATGCCGCTAGCGACGCCGCCGCCCGAGCGGTTGGTGGAGAAGACCAGCGGACACACGTCGCGGGCGACCTCGGGTCCGGAGCCGTCCGGGTCCCAGCTCTCGGCCGGCCGTGTGGCCCCCGACACGCCCGTGGCGCAGCGGCCACCCACCGGATCGATGAACGCACCCGTGCGCACGGCGAAGGCGGACATCTCGCTGCGCTGGTCGCTGGTCGAGGCGCCGCTGTCTACGCTGAGACCGAAGACCTTGGCGCCGATGCCGTTCAGGGCGTCGAGGGCCGCCTGCCAGGTCTTGGGTTGCTGGTCCGCCGCCGCGCCGAAGTCGCCGCTGCGGTAGGCGTCGCAGCTCGCCCCGACGCGGCTCCCGCACCAGCTGGCCCGATCCGCCGTGCGCGTGGTGTCACCCCATTTGCGGTGGAAGGTGATGTCCGTCGCCATGATGATGATCGGAAGCGAATCGCGCCGGAAGCCCGCGCCTCCGATGCGTCCGTGGCCCGCCGCGGCGTCGAAGCCCAGCGCGGGATCGAAGGGCGGCACCCACGCCGCGCCTGTGGGCGAGCGGAAGCCGTCCCCGGTGGCGGTCTGGTACAGCGCCTCGATCTGTGACTCGGGGCCGTCTCCGCCGCAGTGGAGCGGCATGTCGAGGGCGTTCACGCCCGCGGCGGCAGCAGCGTCATCGGTGGTCACGCGCGCTTCGAGCTGGAAGGGGAAGTCCGACTCCCCGTTGCATGAGGTCGAGCCATAGCCCCCCGTGGGGAAATCGTCCTGGCGTGCGACGCCGAAGGCCGTGTCGGGGATGGTGGCTCGGATCGAGGAGATGAGCCCGCTGAGCGAGGTCTGGAGCCCGCCGATGGTGCCGCTCATCGAGCCCGTGGTGTCGACCAAGAAGAACACGTCGGCCTTCTGGATGCTGGGCGAGAAGGTCAGCGTGTTGGTGCGCGGGGTGCCGCCGAAGGGCAGGTCGAAGGCGAAGCCGCCCGCGCCCGCCACCGTCGACGTGGGGTCCAGCGGATCGCTGCCTCCCGCGACCTCCTGGGCGTCGGACTCTCCGTCTCCGTCCGTGTCGAAGAGCGTCGGGTCCGTGCCGAGGATGATCTCGTCGGCATCGGAGATGGAGTCGTTGTCGCTGTCGAGATCCTGGAAGTCGGGCGTGCCGTCACCGTCGGAGTCGACGGGCGGAGTCGAGACGTTGGTGTCGCCCGCCTCGTCGGCGTCGGAGATGCCGTCACCGTCCGAGTCGTCGTCCATGTAGTCGGGCGTGCCGTCGCCGTCCGTGTCGCGCGGCACCGACTTCTGCTCATCGAAGTTGCTGATGCTGTCGCCGTCGTCGTCTACCGTGGGGCGCATGCCGCAGCCGCCGTCGAAGCAGGCCTGGCCGCTGGCGCAGGTGTTCCCGCAGGCGCCGCAGTTGCTGCGGTTGGCCAAGAGGTCCACGCAGCTACCCTCGCACTCACTGGTTCCCCCGGCGCAGCTCAGGGCGCAGGCACCGGAGCGGCAGACCTGGTCGTCTGGGCAGACGTTGTCGCAGGTCCCGCAGTGCGTCGGGTCGACCTCCGTGTCCACGCAGCGGTCGCCGCATTGGGTCGTGCCCAGGCCGCAGCCGCTGGCGCAGGTGCCGTCGTTGCAGACCTCGTCCGTGGCGCAGGCGCTGCCGCAGGCCCCGCAGTTGCCGGGATCGAAGCGCGTGTCCACGCAGTCGCTGCCACAGGAGGCGAGCGAGCCGCAGACGCCGCCGCCGCCGTCGGGCAGGCCTCCGCCGTCGGGCAGGCTTCCGCCGTCGGGCAGGCTTCCATCCGGGATCGGCAAGGCCGTGCTCCCGCCCCCGCATCCCGCGGCGCCCAATCCGAACAGCAGCCCAAGGCTCAGCACGCCCCCCAGCGTTCCAAATCGTCTCTGATTCATACCCGACCCTCCTACTTGATAAGCCTCGGCGAGCTTGCCGAGTGTTCACAACGTTGAGGAGGTCGCGGGCCGTGTCAAAGTTGGGAGAGGGATTGCGAGCTGCTCTGTGAGTGTGCTCACTATGGCGTGCACAGGCCGTGCATAGGCGCGCCGTGGTCGATCTGGAAGATCAAGGGCAGGGCGGCCTGCACCACACCAACGGGGGAGGGTGGCGGGAAGCGCATGGCCCGGGCGTGCTCGAGCACGCAGGCGCGCAGTGGGTCCGAGCCCGTGTCGTCGGCGTTCACACAGGCGGCCTCGACCCGACCTCGCGCGTTCACGCGGAAGAGCACGGTCATGCTGCCGCTGTGAGCCGTGGGGCCGGCACTTGCCAAGCAGTCGCGCGCGGCCTCTCGCAGCGGGCCCGCTCCAGCCAGCAAGGCCGAGATGG
>JAADHO010000211.1:0-1316 GCA_013151775.1 Deltaproteobacteria bacterium
GCCCGAGGTCGAGCTGCACGCGCAGCCCGAGTCCAGCCCGCGCGTGGGTCAGCCGCTGGTCGCCGTTGGCCGCCAAGAGCCCGCGGGTGCGCACCAAGAGCCTGCCCGCGCCGAACACGCCGCACAGGCCGAGGCCGCGGCGCGCGTCTCCCAAGGCGCGTCCGCAGCCGAAGACCTCTCCCCACAGAGCGTAGCTGCGTAGCTCGCCTTCCAGCGCCTTGATCGAGCTGCCGCGCTCGAGCGCGAAGTCGGCGCCGAGCCACAGCCGCCGCCGGCTCCACATCAGCCCCAGCCGCGCGCGCAGGCTCGGTCCCGGTAAGGGGCCCGTGCCGATCCCCACCCCCGCCTGCAGCTCGAGCCTGGCCTGGGTCTCCGGGTGGATCGAGGCCGCCAGCGCCTCAGCCCGATGGCGCGCGGCCTCGGCGTCGAGCAGCAGCGTAGCGATCACCACGATGGCGTCGTCGAGGGAGCGGCAGTCCGGCACGTCGGCGCGCACCTCTCGCTCGGCGAGCGCTCGGCCCTGGTCGTCCACGACTCTCATGCGCACGACGTAGGCATCTCCCGCGCGGGACACCTCGCCTCGCAGCTGGCTCTCGCCTCCGCGGGCTCGACGTCCGTCCAGCGCGAGCAGCGCACGGTTCAGCGCCGCCGCGTCGATGCAGCCCTCGGCGCCTGCGTCGCGTGTCCACTCGATGGGCTGCGCCAGCGCCGTGGACGTCAGCAGCAGCAGCGGGGCGCAGAGCGCCACGACGTGTCTCGGGCCGCGCGTCCACAATGTCATGCGCTCGCTGGCCCTGGAGCGTCTACGGGCGCCCGCGCCGCGTCTTCATGCTGCGCCATGCAGTGCGTGCACGTCCCCGTCTTGCCATGCACGCGCATGGCGAGGGCGTTGCAGCCGCCGCGACACACGGCGCCGTGCTCGCAGGCGGCGCAGGCCCCCGTGAGGTCCGTGAGCGTGAAGGCGCGCGTGTAGGCGAAGCGCGCGGGGTCGCGCCAGATGCTCTTCAGGGCCTCGTCTCGCACGTTGCCTTCCCGCATCTCGTAGGGCAGGGCGAGGCAGCCGCGCACGCTTCCGTCGCTGGCGACGCCGACGGTGCGCACGCCCGCGAAGCAGCCCAGCCAACAGCGAGGCGCGACCCCGGGCGCCGAGCGCAGGATGGGGTCGTCCCAGCTCATGTAGCCGAGGTTGTTGGTCAGAAAGGGCCTCAACCCAGCGCGCGTGCGCAGCCGGCGGATGATCGCGAACACGTCTGGCATGCGCTCCGGCGGCAGCACCAAGGCGTCGCCCGCGAGACCCGAGGGCATGCTGAGCTGCA
>JAADHO010000211.1:1366-7993 GCA_013151775.1 Deltaproteobacteria bacterium
TCGGCAGGCTGAGCGTGTTCAGCTGCGTGGCGACGCCCACCCGAAGGCCCGCCTCGTCCATGCGCGTGATGGCCTCGAGGGCCCGCCCGAAGCTGCCCGAGACGCCGCGCAGTTCGTCGTGCACCGCGCGGGTTCCGTCGACGCTCACGGTCACGGAGCTGATCTCGAGATCGAGCAGCTGCGCCACCACGCGCTCGCTGACGCTCATGCCCGAGGTGATGATCTCGAGCGCCATCTTCCGCGCTCTCACCTCGTGGGCGAGCTCGGACCAATCGGGCCTGGAGAAGGGCTCGCCGCCCAGGAAGGTCACGCGCCGGCAGTCCAGCTCGGCGAGCTCGCGGATCACCCCGCGCCACTCCTGCGTGTCGAGCTCGCGCTCTCGCCGCCGTCCCGCCCGGGAGCCGCAGGTGACGCAGCGGCACGGACACGCCAAGGTCAGCTCGAGTCCGGCGTAGTGAGGTCGCGCTCTCATGTCCGCGCCTCCTCGGCCTCGAGCGCCCGGAGGCAGTGGCGGTTCTCGTAGATGCTGCCGCCGACGCAGAAGGCCATGGCCGTGCAGCCCGCGCGGCAGACGTTCCCGGCTTCGCAGCTCGCGCAGGCGCCCGTGAGCTGCGAGGCATCGAAGCGCGTGGAGAATCCGAAGCGATCGGCGTCGCGCCAGATCTCTTCGAAGCTCTGGGTGTGCAGGTCGCCCGCGTCGAAGGCGGCGGGCATGGCCGAGCAGCCACGCACCTTGCCGGTGTAGGTGATGGCGACCGAACGAATCCCCCCTTGGCAGCCGAGCCACAGGGCGGGACCCGTGGTGCGTCGGCGCAGGCTGAGCTCGTGCTCGGAGAAGTAGCCGAGGGTGTTGCTCACGTCGATGAAGGGCGCCCGCTCGAGCGCGCGCGTCTCGAGGATGAAGTCGGCGATCGCGGGCAGCTCCTGCGGATCGAGCACATAGGGCTCGTCGAGATCGAGCAGGCGCCCCTCGGGTACGGCGAGCTGCAGCTGCCAGCGCTCGACCCCATGCTCTCCAAGCAGCTGCCAGAGGGACGGTAGCTGATGCACGTTTTGTCGATTGAGCTGCGTGATGACGCGCAGCGGACGGCGACCCGCCAGGCGGTCGATCGCGGCCATGGCGAGCTCGAAGGGCGAGGGCGCGTCGGCGACCACGCGAGGCCAGACGCGGGTCCGGTCGTGCACCTCGCGCAGTCCGTCGATCGAGATGGAGAAGAGCTCCACGCCCGCGTCGACGGCCTCCGAGATGGCGTCGCCGTCGAGCAAGAGCCCGTTGCTCACGAGCGCGACGCGCAGGCCGAGCTCACGCAGTCGGCGGCAGAGCGTCTGCCAGCCGCGGCGCATCAGGGGTTCGCCGCCCGTCAGATCCACCATCCGGCAGCCGGCCGCCGACAGCTCGTCCGCGACCTCGAGCATGCGCGCGAGGCTGAGTTCGTCCGCGTGCGCCTCGCCGCTGCGATTCTCGCAGTGCACGCAGCGCAGGTTGCACGCCCCCGTGATCTCCCAGATGCAGGTCTTGGGGACGCGCGGCACCAGATCGAGGGGATGCGTGAACGGGCGCATCAATCGAAGCGGACGCCGAGGTAGAGGGGCGCGGAGCAGCCGTCGAGGAATGTCTCCAGATCGAAGTCCCCGGCCGCGGCTGGATCGGCGCAGGCGTTGAGCAGGCAGTAGGCTTGGTTCGACAAGAAGCTGCAGCCCGTGCGGTCGACCAGCTGCCGCAGAGCGGTCTGCCAGCTCTCGTTCAGCGCCTCGATGCAGGCGCAGAGCTGATCGCTGAGTTCGGGCGTCAGGGTGCACTCGGCGACCTGTGTGACCGGGTCGCAGACGGGGCCAGAGTCCAGCGGGCCGACGTCTCTGGGTGCGGCGTCGCGGATCGATGCGTCTGCTCTGGCTGCGTCCAGCCTGCGCGCGTCGGGAGGTGAGGCGTCCATGACCGAGCCGTCCGCGCCCAGCATGTGGCTTCGATAGCAGCCCACGATGGTCGCGCTGCCGAGCAGCAGGAGCAGGGCGGCCCCGGGGCCGGAGAGAGAGCCCGCGAGCGCACGAAAGGGAGCGTGGCCTGTGGGCGCGCTCTTCAGGGCGTCGCGGATCTCCTCGAGCAGCCTCTCGATGCGCGCGGGGGCGAGCAGCTCGTTGTCCATGAGGTCGTGCGCGCCCGTGGAGCGGGCCACGGCGTCGCGACACAGGGCGTCGAGCAAGAGGGAGAGGTCGACCCAGAAGCGGCGATCGTCGTGGCGCGCCTCCAGGCAGCGACGCAACGCGTCTAGCACCTCCTCGGCCGGCGCCCAGGGTTTCACCTTCATGCGCCCGCGGGTCTGCAGGAAGCAGCGTATGCGTTGCAGGGAGGCGGGGGCGAGCGTGGGACCCGAGGTCGCGGGCTCGAGGGCGTGATCCATGTCCTACCTCCGGCGCCTCGGCCGGCGCAGACCGAGCCTAGCACCAGAGGCACCACCGTCCCACGGGGGAGAGGAAGGATTCCGAAGGATTCACGAGCGCTTGACGCGGGCTGGGTCGCGCGGTGACGCTGCGCCATGCTCACTCGGGGATTCACTCGCGTCTCCTTGGCGCTCAGCCTGCTCGCCGTCGCCGCTTGCGGAGCCCACGCGCCTCGGCCGAACACGGCGAACGAGGTCGCGCACGGGCCGCCTGTGCCCACGCTGCGCCCCGCGACCGACTACTTTCCGCCGGCGACCGCGGCCATCGCTCGCGTGGACATCGAGGAGCTGCGCGAGCTCTCGGCCTACGCTCCACTGTGGGAGATCGCGGAGCGCATGGCGCAGCGCGAGTCGCCGGCGGAGCAAGAACTCTTTGCCGCCTTTCGTGAGCTCGAGCAAGCGACGGACACGTTCACGGTTGGCTCGACGCTGCGTCTAGGTCCCCATCGAAACACCGACTTCGTGCTTGTCGGGCGAGGACATTACGAGCTCTCCTCCCTGAGGCGCTGGGCCGCGGTGCTGGCGCGAAAGGTCCATCAGACGGTGTCTGAGCACGCGGGCAGGCCGCTCTTCACGTATCGGGAGGTCACGGTCTACTCGCCTGATGATCAGACCGTGGTCTGGGCGTATGGCGTCGCTCCGGAGCGTTTGCTGGCCCTCTTCGACGGGGCCACGCGAGCGCCGGGGCTGCTCGACGGTCTCTTGCTCTGGGCGCAGCAGCGCGGCTTCGGAGAGCACACCATCGACGCCTCGGCGCTTCCGGGCCCGGCCCTGGTGACCGCCTTTGCTCGACAGATATGGCGGCAGGAGCGTTACCTCGGCGCCCTCGACGCGGCGAGCGTTTCATTCGACGCGCACACGGGATTGCAGGCCGAATTGCACGTCGACACCGGATATCCCGGGGCCGCTGAGAATTTGATGCAGCGGCTCTTCGCGATGCGAGGTGACGTGCAGGAGGAGATCGCCTCGCATCTCCCCGTACTCAGCCCCTTCATGCGCAGTCTGGAGTTCCGCGTCCATGAAGGTCGACTCGTCGCGACCGCGGCTCTCACGCAGGAGCAGCTCGAGTCTGTCCTCTCGTTCGGCGTCACGATGGCGCGCGCGAGCGTCAGGGATGATGTCGTGGTGGGGACGGAATCGCGTCAGCTGTTGAGCGCTGATCTCGAAAGCATCTGTGGAGTGATCAGCTCATCACCCCCCGACTCCGCGGAGGCGCAGGCCGAGCTCGACCAGCGCCTCCGTTCGCAGCTGCGCACCCGAGGCGGACGCGTCTTGTGGCGAGCGCTGCTCAACGCTCCGGCCGACGCGCGCGACTCGATGCTGCAGCAGGGGGCGCAGGATCTCGGCCTGCCCGATTTCGCTTGTCCTGCGCTCGATCGCGATCCTTGAGTCGCGCTCCGGCATGCACAGCAGGATCGCCAGCCAGGGCGTGAGCGGGTAGGCTGCCGCCTCCCATGAACTCACGCATCGAGCGCAGGCGGCGACGACACGCCCGGGCCACCCGGCGCTCGCAGGAGGTGGATGAGTTCGAGTCGCGCTCCACGCAGGAGGCGGAGGCGCGCGTCGGTGAGCGCTGCGAAGAGGGTGAGACGTGCTGGCCAGACCTGCTCCACGATCAGGCCCTGCGCCCCCAGGGCGTTGAGATGTTGCGCTCGAGTCTGCGCTTCGCCTTCGAGTCGGGGGACGCCGCGGGGGCGCTGCGGGCGGCGTCCGAGCAGGCGCCCATCGCGGCCTCGAGTTTCCAGAGTGAGGGCTTCGCCAGCGGGCTCTTCTTGCGTGAGCTGGTCGACGAGGTGTTCACCGTGGAGGTCGACGCGGAGCGCTTTCGACCCGGACCCATGCGCCTGAACCGCCTGCTCGCCTTGCCGCCCGATGACGGCCGCGATCGTGTCTTGCGCCAGGGCGTGCTGCGCGAACTGCAACACGAGCCCGAGCTCGCGGCGAGTCTGGGACGCGCCTACGCGTCGCTCTTTGGGCTGCGGCGCATGCTCGACGAGCAGCCCATCGGCGCGGGCGAGACCGTGCGCCGCAAGGTGGAGGTGCTGACGCTGCTGAAGGCCTTCTTCGTCGAGCTCGACGCGGGCCTCGAGGGCGCCGAGTCCGCTCTGGCGCGGCTCTACGACTTCGCCCATCGAACACGCACCAGCGCAGCCTTCGACGAGCTCGAGCGGGTGCTCGCCTTCGACGCACATCTGGCCACGCTGGAGATCCGCGTGGTGCTCGGTTCCGACGGAAAGCTGCGAGACTTCGAGCTGCTGAGCACGCGCGAGAACCGCGAGAACGCCCTCGTCCGAGCGCCCGTGTCGCGCGCCTTCTCGCGGCTGATGGCCTGGCTTCGGGGCTATCGCTACCACGAGAACGCTGTGCTCTTGGCCGTGCTCGACCGGGTCTTCGAGCGGCTCGAGGACGCGCTCTTGCCCTGCTTTCGGCTGGTCGGTGATCTCGAGTTCTACCTCGCGAACCTCAGCTTCGCGCGACGCGCCGAGGGCGCGGGCTTGTCCGTCTGTCTCGCCGAGGTCTCGGAGCCGCCGGCTAGCCTCGACGACGCCGCCGGTCCGCGCTCCATCTCGAGGCTTTGGAACCCCCTGCTCTGGCTGCAGCAGGTCGAGCCCCAGGCCTGCGATCTCGAGCTGCCCGGGCACGACGCCGTCTTGTTGATCACCGGCCCCAACTCGGGCGGCAAGACGCGCCTGCTTCAGGCCGCCGCGCTGGCGCAGCTGATGGGTCAGTCGGGCCTCTTCGTGGCCGCCGCCGAGGCCAAGCTCACGCGCGCGCCCTCGCTCTTCGTCTCGTTGGTGGAGGAGGCGCCCGCCGATCAGAAGGAGGGCCGCCTCGGCACGGAGCTGATGCGCGTGCGGCGGCTCTTCGAGGGCATCCGCCCGGGCTCCTTCGTGGCCTTGGACGAGATCTGCTCGGGCACCAATCCGTCCGAGGGCATCGCCATCTTCGAGATGGTGCTCTCGCTCCTGCCGAGGCTCAGACCACAGGTGTTGCTCACTACGCACTTCCTCGACGCCGCGCGCCGGCTCCAAGAGGAGTCGGCCATCCCGCGGCTCTGCTTCAAGTGCGTGGAGCTGAAGGACGACGCCACGCCCACCTACCAGTTCGTCCCCGGTGTGGCCGAGACCTCTCTGGCGCGCGAGGTGGCGGCGCGCCTGGGCGTGACCCGGGAGGAGCTCGAGGCGCTGGTCGGCCGTCAGGGCGGCGCGACCGACCCTGCCTGAGCGCGCGCCTGCTCTGCTACGCTCGTCCGCGTGACCTCTGCGCGGCGTCTCAGCCTGATGCTCCTGTGCGCCCTCTCTCTGGCCTTCGACTGGGGTGCGCGCCTGCCGCGACTCGAGCGAGATCTCGCCAGTGGGGACGCGGACACGCGACGTGAGGCGGTGCGCGCGCTGGCCACGCTGGATGCGGCTCAGGCGGGGCCGGCGCTCTTGCGTGCTCTGTCGGACGAGGATCCGGCGGTGCGCATCGAGGCCGCACGGGGCGCCGCCCGGCTGCAGCTGCCCGGGGCCGGCGAGCGACTCATGGGCTGGCTCGAGGACCCCGATCCGAACCAGAGGCGCGCGGCCGTGGCGGCCCTGGGCGAGATCGGCGACGCTCGGGCGGTCGGTCGCCTGTCGCGGGCGCTGGGCGACAGCGAGCCCGAGGTCCGCGAGGAGGCGGTGCGCTCTCTGGGGCGCATCGGACACGACGTGCCCCTGTCCCCCATCTCCGGGTTGCTCGAAGACAGCGAGCCCGGCGTGCGACGCGAGGCCGCGCGGGTGCTCGGGGAGTTGGGCGACGCGGGCGCCGTCATGGCCTTGGTCGGGGCCGTGGAGGACAGCTCGCCGCAGGTGCGCGCCGCTGTGGTCTCCTCCCTGGGTGAGCTGGGCGACGCCCTCGCCGTGGGGGCCCTATCGGGCGCCTTGTCCGACGACGACGCCGAGGTGCGCATGCGCGCCGCGATGGCCCTGGGCCGGCTGCGCGATCCCCGGGCGACGCGTCGTCTGGTGGAGCTGAGCCGCGGGTCGGACGTGCGCTTGGCCCGGGCGTCCCTCGCGTCCCTCGCGTCGCTGGGCAGTGAGCGCGCCATCAGCGCCTTGGTGGCTGCGCTCGCGCGCCCGTCCCTGCATCAGCCGGCCGTGCTTCAGCTCCAGGCCTTGGCTGCGCGGCGCGGCGTGCCGGACGCGTTGCTCGCGCGCTTGGCCCG
>JAADHO010000402.1 GCA_013151775.1 Deltaproteobacteria bacterium
TCCACTGCGTCGCTCTCGGTCGACTCGAGCCACTCGTCCGCGACGTCCTGCGTCGGGCGCTCCTGGGAACTCTCGCTGTCCTCGTCCACGAAGGAGAGCATGCCGGAGGGCTCCGCGTCCGCCTCCACGTCCACATCCACCGCCTCCCACTCCTCGGAGACGGGCGCCGCCTCCACCATGGCCAGATCCTCCTCTCGCACCCGCTCGCTCGGCAGCACCAGAGACATGTACTCGGCCAAGGCCCGAGGACCCGCGAGCCAGCCTCGGCGCTGAGCGAAACCCTCCAGATGCAGCGTGAATTCCGCGGCGCTCGGGATGCGCACGGAAGCGTCTCGCGCCAAGGCGCCGAGCACGATGGCCTCGAGGTCCTCTGGATAGTCGGGCGCGCGCGAGGAGGGCGGGGGCGCGTCCGACTCGACGATGGCCGTCATCACCTGCACGTCGTTGCCGCGATACAGTCGCGTGCCCGTCGTGAGTTCGTAGAGGATCACTCCGAGGGAGAACACGTCTGCGCGACAGTCCACGCGCCGACCGCGCACCTGCTCGGGCGCCATGTAGGAGAAGGTGCCCTTGACGGTCCCCGCCTCCGTGTCGTGGCGCGCGGCGGTGGCCGCGACGCCGAAGTCCATCAACTTCACCACTCCGTCGCGCGTGACCATGATGTTCTGGGGCGTGACGTCGCGGTGCACGATGGCGAGTGGGCGGCCCGCCCGATCGAGGCGTTGGTGAGCGTGGTGCAGCGCCTCTGCTACCTGCATGACGATGCCGACGGCCACGTGCATGGGCATGAGCTGACCCAGACGCACACCGGCCCGCCAGGTGTCGGCGACGGTCAGGCCCTCGACGTACTCCATGGCGATGTACCAGCTGCCGTCGGCGTAGCCGAGATCGAGCACCTGGGGAATGTTGGGGTGCCCCAATTCGGCGAGCAGGCGCGCCTCATATTGGAACATGCGCAGCGCGCGATCGTGCTCTGAGAGGTGCTGAAAGAGTTTCTTGATCACCACGTCGCGGAAGAAGCCGCCCTCTCCCCAGAGCCGGGCGACGTAGATCTCCGCCATACCGCCCGCCGCGATCTTGCGCAGTAGCTCGTAGCGGCCAAAGGGTGTGCCCCTCAATGCAAATCTCCTGTACCGCCGTCCGGGCAGCGCGTGAGGAAATGCGTATACTCCAAGTCCTCGTCCCCGAACAGCCTTCTCCCCCGACTCTGCCCTAGGCAGGGTGGAGTGTCATGCGTCCCATTCTATGCCTCGCCCTCGTCAGCTTGAGCCTCGGCTGCTCCAAGAGCACGACCGCGCCCACGAGCCCCGCCTACGGGGCGGCCTGTGATTCGTCCACGCCTTGTGACGGCGACTTGTCGTGCATCGAAGCGGCGCCCTTCCCTGGCGGCTACTGCTCCGCCCTCTGCGCCGACAGCGACTGCCCCGAGGGCGGAGTCTGCGTGGCGGATTTCGGCACGCCCGTCTGCCTCGGCGCCTGCGCGAGCGCGGCGGACTGCACCCGAGGCCAGCAATGCTGGCGCGGGAGCTGTCGACCCGCCTGCACGACCCCCGGCCAATGCGGCGGGAGCCCGGCGCGCTGCGAAGCGGGCGTCTGCATGGGTCCCGAGTGCACCGCGGACGCCCAATGCCCCGGGGGGCGCTGTGTGTCCGGCCGCTGTGAGGCGACCCTGCCTGACGCCGGCCCTCCGCCGGACGCGGGCGGCTGCGGGGGCTGCGCCGGCGTCTGCCTACCGGACGGGAGCTGCGCGGCGAGCTGCAGCGATCGGGGAAGCTGCGGGAGCTTCGACCTGGTGTGCTCCCCGGTGCGCCTCGACACCACGGGCGACGGTGAGTTCGACGCTGTCGCCGCGGCCTGCGTCAACGCGGACTCCACGGGACGCTTCCTAGCCGGGCGCTGCAGCGGCCGCATCGTCACCAGCCAATGCGAGTCTCGCGCCTGCTATGGCGGGCAATGCCAGGAAATCTGCGACGACGACACGGACTGCATCGCGGGGCAGCGCTGCGCCGACCTGGGCGTCCCGGGTGCGACGGAGCAGCGCTTCATGGGCTGCTGGTATCCGGGCCGCGGCGGCACGGTGAAAAACCAGATCGTCGACCTGGGTGAGGTGGAGGTGCGCGCCGGCTTCTCCTCACCGCGCATGACCTTCGGCGTGGCGAACGACGCCGTGAGCGTGACTCTGATGGCGGACCAGACCGCGGGCGACGCCGTCGACCTCTCCTTCGTGAACGTCTACGACCCCGCCGAGGAGGTGCTCTTCAGCCTCGGCGGTATCAGCATGTACGAGGATCAACCCATCCGCTGGCTGCCGATCGGCAGCGGCGAGTCCATCGCCATGCTGATCCCCAACTCGACCAGCGATCGCGTGACCTTCGAGCGCGGACGCTACAGCTTCTTCGTGTCGGCCCTGTCGAGCGGCGCGAGCGACACGCGCAGCGCCACCCTGCACCTCTACGCGCGGGTCAAGCGCGCCATGGGTGCGGACGTCAGCGGTGGCACGCTGAACGTCAACGTGTTCCTGGTTGGGGTCGGCCTCACGGAGGCGAGCGCGCCGAGCAACAGACGGCTCTCGCGCGCCTTGGCGGAGGCCGAGCGCATCTTGGGTGCGGCGGGGATCTCCCTCGGCACGATCCGCTACCGGCAGATCACCGGCTCGGCGGCCAGCACCCTCGCGGTGATCGACAGCTCCGATGGACCGACCAGCGAGCTCTCCCAGCTCTTCCGCCTGAGCGCGGGCGAGACCAACAACGCCCTCGACCTCTTCCTCGTGCGCAGCATCTCCACTGGCGCGGGCGAGACGGGAGGCATCGCCCTTGGCGTGGCCGGCAGCATTCCGGGACCGCCGGCGGTGCACGGCACGATGCACAGCGGCGTGGTCGTGTCCTTCGACACTGGGGTGGTGGGCACGGACTATCGCACCGTGGCCCAGATCATGGCGCACGAGATGAGCCACTACCTCGGCCTCTACCACCCGACCGAGAGCGGGCGACCCTGCGCTGCGGGAGAGCTGCCCTCGGCCACCAATATTTGCTCGCCCTTCGGCGGCGGAGACGTGCTCGCAGACACCCGACGGGGTGACGGGCGCAATCTGATGTACTACGCGATCGGCGGCGCCGATGGACGCACCTACAACACGCAGCTCAGCGCTGGGCAGGGCTTCGTCCTGAGCCGCAGCTCCCTGGTCGAGTAGGCCCGCGTGGGCCTGCTCGAGGCAAAGGTCGTGCTCGTCACGGGCGGCGGCCGCGGCATCGGACGCGCCACTGCGCTGGCGGCGGCCGAGCAGGGCGCTCGCGTCTTGGTCAACGACCTGGGCTGCGACCTCGACGGATCGGGGCAGGACGGCGGGCCGGCGGAGGCGGTCTGCGCGGAGATCCTGCGGGCCGGCGGGGAGGCCTTGGCGGACTGCACGGACGTGTCGGATTTCTCCTCCGCACGCGCGCTGATAGCCCGCGCCATCGAGCGCTGGGGCAGGCTCGACGGCGTGGTCGCCAGCGCCGGGCTGGGGCACCACACGCGCATCGGACGCGTCACCGAGGGCGTGCTCACGCGAGCGATGGACGTGGCCCTGCGCGGACCCTACGGGCTGCTGCAAGCCGCGGCCGAGGAGATGACCTCGCGAGGCGGCGGCTCCATCGTGCTCAGCGCCGGTCCCGAGGGGCTCTTCGGCTTCGCCCGGCGCAGCCTCGACGCCGTCACGGCGGGCGCCATCATCGGGCTCGGACGATCCGCCGCGATCGAGCTGAGGCGACACGGGATCCGCGTCAACGTGATCGCCCCCACCGCAGCAACACGTATCACTTGTGATTCAAAACTATTCGAAAGTATCTCGCCTGAGTCCATGCGGCCCCAAGACATCGCCCCCGTGACGATCTTCCTACTCTCCGAGCTCGGCCGCGATGTACACGGGGAGGTGCTCGGTGTGGCTGGCGAACGCGTCTACGCCGTGGAGGCGCGGGAGGCGGTTGGGGCCTACTCCGACGCAGGCTTCGACCCAGCCCAGATCCTGGAGCGCTGGGCCGAGATCACAGGCTCATGAGGCTCCAGCGCCAAGATCGATGATCACCACCCCACGATCCGACTCATCCTCCGTGCGTTGCTCAGAGCGGCTTCCGGGAACGGAGCGGCTTCCGGGAATGGGAAGCGGCAGCTCGATCACGGGGCGATCGTCCCGATGCCGTTCTTTCTCTTCTCGTCTGCGAATCTGGTCGATGATGAAGGGCGGCAACATGGTGTCGCTCCTGACCGCGGTCTCCATGGCATGGGCCCGGAACCGCGAGGTATGGGAAGTGTCTACAGGGCCGGTGACTCGTCCTACTCAGGCAATATAGCAATGGACTTCCGCCTGACAAGAGTACGTGCGGTCGAAGCTGGCGCTTGCTTTAGCCTGATGGCCATGGGCCTGGTGCTGACCTCTGCCTCGATGGTCTCGGCTCAGACGGACTATTCCCTCGGGCAGGGCGCCTGGAACGGGCTCGACGGACTGCTCGAGATCGCGGCCTCCGAGGGCATCGACGTGCGCACGCCGGAGCGCCTCGATGTGGACAGCCTGAGGCCCGAGGACGCGCTCTTGCTGATCTACCCGACGCGCCCGCCGCCGGGGAGCTCCATCGGCGCGTTCCTGAGGCGCGGAGGCCGGGTCGCCTTGGCGGACGACTTCGGCAGCGGCGGGGCCCTGCTCGCGCGCTACCACGTGACGCGCACGACACCGGCTCCGGGATCGCCCGAGCTGAGAGGCCGGCCCGAGCTCTCCATCGCCCGAGCTGACGGAACCCACCCGCTGAGCCGTGGGGTCTCCGCGCTGGTCACCAACCACCCCATGGCGCTCCACCACGCGAGCCTGCCTCCGATCTTTCACCTCGGTCGAGCCGACGACGCCCTGGTACTGACCGGAGCCGTCGGCGAGGGACGCTTCGTCGCGCTCAGCGACCCGAGCGTGCTGATCAACAACATGCTCGAGTTTCGGGGCAACCGGCGCTTCGCAGCCAACCTGCTGCGCTACCTCTCCGCAGGTCGAGGCGGTCGCGTCTATCTGGTCACGGCGCGCACCGAGCTGCTCGGCGCCTCGTCCTCCAACCACACGCGGGCGCGCAGCCTCGGAGAGTGGCGGGAGGCCTTCGATCGCGCCGACCTGCCGCCCGCGGCCATGCGCGTCCTGTCGCTGCTCTTCGTCGCCCTGCTGCTGCTCGCGGCCCTCACGTCTCTGCCCCGGCGCTCGCCCTACCGGGTGGACGAGCTGCTGCCCCGTGCGCTGCCCGGCGGCGGCTACGCGGGCCACATCGCCTTCTTCCGCGAGCAGGGCAGAAACCTGCTCTATCCCGCCATCACCTACAAGCTCGAGCTCGAACGGGCGCTGGTCGAGGCGCTCACTCTGTCGCCCCATCCGCTGCTGCGTGACGTGCTCGCGGCCCTGAGACGGACGTCCATGCCCGAGGCCCAGATCCTGCGCCTGCGCGCGCTGCTGCTCGAGCTCGACGAGCTCGTCCGAAGAGAAGACCTGCCGCCGGGTCCCCCGAAGGTTTCCCGACGCACGCTCTCGCGCATGGTACAGACGGGCGAGCGAGCCCTCGAGTGGCTCGCGACACACGCGGAGGCCAGATGAGCGAGATGATTGCGGAGGAGACCTTGGTGCGCGTCCGGGCGCGGCTGATGTCGGTCCTCGAAGCGATCCAGAGCGTCTACGTCGGCGAGACTCGGGTGGCGGAGCTCTTGGCCATCGCGCTGCTTGCGCGCGGCCACGTGCTGCTCGAGGGCATCCCCGGAGTGGCCAAGACGACCTTGGTGAAGACCTTCGCGGCGACCCTCGGCTGCTCCTTTCGACGCATTCAATTCACGCCCGATCTGCTGCCCGCGGACATCACGGGCACCTTCGTCTTCTCGCCTGGCGACGGCGTGTTCCAGCTGCGCGAGGGCCCCATCTTCGCCCACGTGGTGCTCGGCGACGAGATCAACCGCGCCCCGGCCAAGACCCAATCCGCGCTGCTCGAGGCCATGCAGGAGCAGCAGGTCACCATCGAGGGCGACACCCGCGCCCTGCCCTCCCCCTTCTTGGTCTTGGCGACCCAGAACCCGATCGAGGAGGCGGGCACCTATCCCCTGCCCGAGGCGCAGATCGATCGCTTCCTCGTGCGCCTGGTGCTCGGATATCCCTCGGCCCAGGACGAGCGCACCATCCTCAGGCGCTTCCTGAATCCGCCGCCGACGCCCGCCGCGGTGCTCACTCCCGAGGAGATCGTCGAGCTCTCCTCGCTGGTCTCCCGCGTGCACGTGGAGGACGAGCTGCTCGACTACGTCGTGCGCCTCGCCCGACACACGCGCGAGCACTCGCAGGTCTATCTCGGCGCCTCTCCCCGCGCCTCCTTGGCCTTGGTGACGGCCGCGCGAGCCCGGGCGCTGCTCTCGGGGCGCTCCTACGCCCTGCCCGACGACGTCAAGGCGCTGGCGGGGCCGGTGTGGGCCCATCGCCTGGTGCTCACCCCCGAGGCCGAGATGGAGGAGCGCCGCGCCGAAGAGATCATCGAGCGCATCCTCACCGAAGTGCCCACCCGCGGAGCCGCGCGCTGAGCCATGCTCCCCGTTCCTAGCAG
>JAADHO010000120.1 GCA_013151775.1 Deltaproteobacteria bacterium
AGTACTCGGGCAGGCTGAGTCCCATGAAGATGGAGAAGCCGAGGATGAAGAGGTTGCGGGGCGAGTTCAGGTCGACGAGCTGAAGGTTCGACAGGCCCACCGCGGTGATCATGCCGAACATGGCGCAGTACATGCCGCCCACGATCGGCTGCGGGATGGTGGTGAAGAGCGCGCCGAACTTGCCGATGGCACCGAAGATCAACATCAGCACGGCGCCCGCCTGCACCACGCGGCGGCTGCCGACACGCGTCAGGGCGATGGCGCCGATGTTCTCGCTGTAGCTCGTGGTGCCGTTGCCCGTGCCCATCACGCCGGCGATCAAGCAGCCGACGCCCTCCATGCCGATGCCGCGATTGATCACCTTGGCGTCCGGACGAGGCGCACCGGCGAGGCGCGCGCAGGCGTAGTAGTCGCCCACGGATTCGATCATGGACGCGACGTAGCCCGCGAGCATGCCGACCACGGCGGAGGCGGCGAACACGGGCATGCCCCACTGGAAGGGATAGGGCACACGCACCCAAGGCGTCTGGGCGAGGATGGCCGTGTCGACATGTCCGGGATGATCCGCGCCGTAGACGCCCGCCCAGGTCATGACCGCGGCGAAGCCCCAGGCGAGCAAGATGGCGAGCAGGATCGGCAGCAGCTGGAAGACGCGACCCTTGTTCCTCAGGTACTGACTGAAGAGGATGATCAGCCCGATGGTGAGCCCGCCGAGGGCCCAATCCTGACCGGCGATCGGCGCGCCAAACTTGAAGAGAGACAGCCCGATCAGCGCGATGGTCGGCGCGATGGTGATCGGCCCGACGAAGTGGATCAGCTTGCCCGCGAGGCCCGAGTAGCCGACGACGATCTCCACCAAGGCGCCCGCGATGATGGCGCCCTGCACGTGCTGCATGCGCACCTCGAAGCCCGCCTGACGCAGGCTCGCCATGCCGCAGATGGCGAAGGTCGCGGCGAGGAAGCTGAAGCTGCCGCCCTGCACGATGGGCAGCCGGTTCCCGAGGGTCGTCTGCAGCAGCGTCGTGATGCCGCTGACGAAGAACATCGTGCCGATCAAGAGCGCGAGCTGATGCTGGTCGTTGGCGATCCCGAGGGGCTCCGCGAGCAAGAGCGGAACGGCGACCGTGGATCCGAACATCGTGAGGTAGTGCTGAAATCCGAGCACCAACGTCTCACCCAAAGGGGGGATGTCGTCGATGCCATAGATCAGATTGTGCTTGGGCTTGGACATGGCTCGGCTCCCGGAGCGCGCGACCGTACAGGCATCGGCCCAGGAGCACAGCCCCACGCTCGTGTATGTCCGACCGCATGATCGCCCGACCGGGCTTCGAGCGCACCACGGCGCTCTAGAGCTGAGTGACCGGAGTCTCGGGTGGCGGACCGGCCCTCAACAAGACGGGATCCTCCGGCGCAACGCCCGCCGTGGGGTGGAACGGATGCGAAGCGATGTAGGCCGAGAGTGCGGTGAGCGCGTCGGCGTGATCCCTACGCCAAGTTTCCCACTCCTGCGGAAAGCCGGGGCCGAGCAGCCAGTAGTCGTAGGCCTCGAGATGGCCGGCCAAGCGCAGCGCTTCGAGCCACACGAAGAGGTCTTGATCCAGCACCGGTCCCGCTCCGCCCGTACCGAGGTGCTCGATCATCACAGCACGCGTGCTGTGGAGATTCGCCAGATTGATCTCGTGCACTCCCGCAGCACTCAGGGAAACCGCGAATAGCTGCTCATAGGCCCACATGAAGGGCATACCAACGCGCCCGCCGGAGAGGAGCACGCCGGAAGGCGAACCGGGGGCGAGGTGCGTGCTGATCGTGTACGCCCCAGACTCATCCGACGGGGTGAACTCCACGTTCTGCCGCAGCACATTCACCATGGCTTCACCCATCGCCGCGCTGCGCTCGGATCCGGGTTCGAGCAGGCGAAAGACTTCGCCCCAGTACAGCGTCATGGCGCCGGCGCGCGAGTTCGCAAAGATCGCGGCTCCCTGATGATGAATCGCGGCGTTGGTCGGCTCGGCCCGCATGCCTCGGGCGAGCATCTCGACCGATTCGTCCATACGACGATTCATGGCCAACACAGCCGCCAACTCCGAATAGAGCAGCGCCGCACGCGGAAAGCGCCCGATGGCGCGACGCAGTGCGGCCTCCGCCTCATCGGGTCTGCCGGCTTCGTCGAAGGCGCTGCCGAAGCTCGCTGCGCTCTGCACAGTGAGCACTGCCTCATAAGGCGCGAGCAGCTCAACGGCCTTCTCCGGTCGGTGGGATAGGCGATATGCCAGGGCCAGCTCGTGCAGCACGAACTCGTTGTGAGGCGCGCGTCGTCGAATCGCATCGAGGAGAGCGACCGACTCGTCCAAGCGGCCCGCATCCATCAGCCGCTTGGCGCGCTCAAAATCGTCGCGATAGACCGCCGGCAGCTCCCCGAGTCGGTACGCTGCCGCCAAGCTCGAGCGCGCCGGCGCAGCGCCAGCGGTGCGTGGCTGAGCACCAGCGCAGCCCAGAGTGAAGGCCAGCATGCACAGCCCAGATCGACCAACCAGCTCCCAATGACCGCGACTCATTCTTCCTCCCCTGTTGTCATCCTCGTTCTGCGTTTCAGAGCCTACCAAATGCTCGCACAGCGCGACACTCGCCCCGCGACATGCGGCGACGTGCGTGCGCACGACATGAGCGGGCGACGCATGAGATCAGGGCGTTCGACGGATCACGCAACGCTGGAAGTGTCCATGTGTTGAACAGGGGGGCTCGACAACGGGACACAGAGACGCGATAATTCCGCTCCAAAACGTGGACTGGAGTCCCCACTCTTCGGCTCACGCGTTGGTCTGGATGTTGCTCCATGGCTCTGAGGATGTCTGTCTATCGAACGCTCTTCGTGCTCGCCCTGGGCCTCAACCTGGGAAGCTGCGCCATGCCCAGCGCCGACGCGCCGGCTGGCGTCGCGGGCGCCCAATCGAACCTGAGCGCCGCCGCGCGCCGCACGCGTGCGGGCCGGATCCGTGACGCCTCCGCAGCCAATGGCATGACGCAGGGCTACCTGCTCGCGGGCATCGCCGACGCCGAGACGGGCATGAGCCAGTGTTGGAGCGAGCTGACCTGGGCCTGCCAAGGGCCGAATTCCGCCGACTGCGGC
The DNA here is from genome assembly GCA_013151775.1 of Deltaproteobacteria bacterium. Taxonomy (GTDB): domain Bacteria; phylum Myxococcota_A; class Polyangia; order Polyangiales; family Houyiibacteriaceae; genus JAADHO01. The sequence continues at coordinate 3,128 of JAADHO010000120.1, forward strand.
GGAGGTCCGGTCGTGGCGGGCGCCGGTGACGGGCCCTGCTCCCTGCGACAGGGCGGCCTCGGCATGTTCCAATTCGACGCGGGCACCTTCGACGACACGCTCGCGCGCGAGGGCACGCGGGTGCTCAGCATCGACGGCAACGTGGCGGCGGCCGTGGACTTCGTCGTCCGCATGGTGATCCGCTCCGCCTACGTCTCGGGCGTGAGCGATCGCGCCGGCGCCATCGACTGGATGAACGGCGTGCGCGTCGACAACGCGCGCTTCGACCCGTGGATCAAGACCGTCACGCGCTACTACAACGGCTGCCAGCCGAGCTGGTCTTGCTGGTCCTCGCGCTACGCCAACTACCGCGACAAGGCGCGCGGCGTGTACTCCGAGATGGGCGCCGACTTCTGGTCCTCGGCGAGCGACTACTCCGCGGCCTGGGTCAGCCAGAGCTTCCCGCTGGCGAGCGAGACCTTCGAGCTCACGGGCGGCGCCAGCGTCTCGGGAGAGTTCGTGCTGCGAAACACGGGCACCGAGACCTGGACCCCCGGCGTGACCCTGCTGGCGCCTACACCGCGCGACACGCCGAGCGCTCTGGCGGCCGGCGACTGGGTGAACGCGACGCGAGCCGCGAGCGTGGACGCGCCCGTTCCGCCCGGTGGGACCGGGCGCTTCGCCTTCTCGATTCGAGCGCCCGACGCCGCGGGCGTCTACGACCAGAGCTTCGGCGTCGTCCAAGAGGGCGTCGCCTGGTTCGCCGACCGCGGTGGTCCAGCGGACGATCAACTCGCCATCCAGCTCACGGTCACGGCGGACGCGCCCGCCTGCGCGCCAGGCTCGGAGCTGTGGCGCTGCGACGGCCTCGACCGCGTGCGCTGCGTGGCCGGCGTGACCGAGCGCGGGAGCTGCCCCGCGGGCTGCACCACCGTCACCGGCGCAGACGACACCTGCCGCGAGGCGCTCGTGGACGCCGACGGAGACGGCTGGGACGCGGCACGAGACTGCGACGACGCGGACCCCAGCCGTCATCCCACGGCGGCCGAGGTCTGCGGCGACGGCGTGGACCAAGACTGCAACGGCACAGACCTGAGCTGCGGCGCATGGGACGCAGGCGTGGTCGACCTGGATGGCGCGCTCGACGCAGATGGTGGCCTGCCTCCCAGAGACGTGGGCTCCCTGCGCGGAGGCTGCGCCGCGGGAGGCCCGAGCTCCGCGACTCCGGGCAGCGTGTGGCTGTGGGGCCTGTTCGCCCTGGCCTGGCACCGGCGCCGACGAACCTGAGATCCTGGACGCCGCAGACGATCCGCGAGAGACTGTGCAGATGCTGAAGATCGCGCTCTGCTGCTCCTTCGCCGTGGCGCTGGCCGCGAGCTCTTCCGCGCTGGCCCAGACCGAAGACGTCGCTGGACAAGGGCAGGCCGCGGGCTCCTCGGCCGCCGAGCTCAGCTCACCCCGGCCCGGCGTCACGGCGCCCGATCCAACGACGCAGCCGCCGCAGCCAACCTATCTCGACTACCCGCCCACGGCCGAGCAGCACGCTCCACGACCGCATCCCGTGGGCAGCGTGCTGGCCGAATTCGGCCTCGGGAGCCTGGGCTTGGTCATGGGCACGACGATCACCATCGGGGTCATAGTAGCTGGATACGACAGCAGCTCCGACACGACCCTGACGATGGGAATACTGTTCGGTCCGGCCCTCACCTTCGCGCTCATGCAGGCGGGGATCTACGGAGCCGGGCGGGCGACCGGAGGCCGAGGAACCTTCTGGTGGACCACCCTGGGCTTGGCCTCGGGTCTGGGCGCCGGGGCGCTGCTGGGCTTCGGCCTGATCGGCGCCCTGACACGCCACCGCTACGGCGGCATCAGCGACACGGGTGCGCTCGCGGGCACGCTCTTGACGCCCGCGCTGGGTCTTCTGGGCGGCATCTTGGGCTTCGAGCTCAGCGACCGCAAGGGACGCAGCCAGGTGCCGAGCGGGCTCGAGATCACGCCCGTCCTCAGCCCCCTGCGGGGCGGACTCAGCCTCGGGTTGACCGGCCGCTTCTAGGGTCTCGCCGAGCCGCCTAGGAGAACACCTCGACCATGGACTCGACGTCCACGCCCCGCGGTCTGCTTCCCAGCTGAGAGTAGGCGACGGTCGACAGCAGCACGCCGCCCACGGCCCAGGCCGCCTGGCAGATCACGCCCCAGACCGTGAGGAAGACCTGGGACGTGGCGGAGATCTCGCCCATGCCGGTGGCGGCGTTCGTCTCGCCGAAGACGCCCGCGACACCCACGGGGATCAGGCCTAGGCACGCCACGACGAAGAGCACGAGGTTGAGGCCGGCGAAGGCTAGGAAGAGCCGGCCGCGCCGATGCTTCACCAGGGACCAGGAACGCCGCAGGGCCTGGCTCGGTGGCTTCCTGTGACTCCGGGAAGAGTCGATGTAGGCAGGCAAAGCCAGGCTGTAGCCTAGATAGACGTACACGCTGGCGACGAACACGAGCACGCCTCCGAGGACGTCGAGGAGCACGGCCACCAGGCCGCCTCCGGAGAGGCCGATCAGCACCAGAATCGCGCCCGGTATGGCCGAGAGGACGATCAAGATCCCCGACTGCAATTGCACCGAGAACGCCGAGAAGGCGTCGCTGAGACCCGGCTTCATGTAGGCGCCGAGGGAGACATCGCGTCCTTCGACCACGTCGAAGGTCAGGTGCGTCAGCATGGCGAAGCCGATGCTGGTGAAGATCGTGTCCGCGATGCGCGTCGACCAGAAGCCAAGGGGATTCGTGGAGACCTGGCCGTTGAGGGTGTAGGCGAGGTCGATGACGCCTCCGGGCAGGTAGCTGCCTAGGCCGACGATCACATAGAGCAGTGGATGCGCCGCGAAGGCGCGCACGGCGCCGACGAGCAACTCCCTGGAGTTCAGCTTCCGACCGGCGGGCGCGAGGCCCAAGAGCTCGGCGGCGAGTGGGTCCATGCCGTGCTCGGCCGCTAGCTCGCTGCCGTCGCCTGTCTGTTCGTACATCCTCACCTCACGTCCTCGTGCCGATTTCGACCCAGAACGCCGGCGATCATAGCGCATGCAGCCCGTGGGCGCAGCGCGGATCTGCGATGGCGCAGACCGAGCGCGAGAGCGGATGCGCTAGGCGAGGGCGCGCGCGGCGTCTCGGGCGGCGTCGAGGCAGATGTCGAAGAGGACGTCTCCCTGCAGCGGGAGATGATGCGCCACGGCGAGGGCGTCGAGGGCGTCGCCGAGACCGACGCGGTCGCCGCTCTGAGCCGCGTGGACCAGCGGCGGCACGGCGGCGCGAGCGAAGCGCACGAGGGCGCCCATGGGCGTCGGATCTTCCTCGTCGTCGTCGGCGCCCACCGCGCCCGAGACGCTCTCGGGGAGCTGGTTCTGATCGAGCAAGGCGGCGCCCACGCGGCGCGAGCTCTCGCCATAGCGCTGCCGCTCGAGAGTGCGTCGAGCGACCTCGTCGCCCCCAGCCTGATCGAAGATCTGGCCATAGGACGTGGCGTCCACAGCGAAGCACGCGAGGGCGCCGACCTCGGCCAAGAGACCCGCCAAGAAGGCGACCGAGGGCGGCAGCTTCAGTGGCTTGGCGAGCTTGCGCGCGAGGCTGCCGGCGACCACCGAGCGCTGGTGAATTCTCGAAGATCGCTCGTCCTCGTTGGCGAAGGCGGCCATCATCGCCATGGCCGTCGCCATGGTGTTCAGCTCGTTCAGGCCCAGCGTCATCACCGCGCGCTCCAGCGTCTCGACCTTGCGGAACCCACCGAAGCCCGCGCTGTTGGCGATGCGCATGGTCTCGGCCGCCAACGCGGGATCCGTCGCCAAGGCGGACGCCACCTCCGCGATGGCCACGTCTTCACGCGCCGACAGAGTCGCCACGCGCTGCGCCGTCGCCGGCAGCGGGCAGACCTCGTGAATCTGAGCCAAGAGTGTTTCCACGTCCATGATCGAGTCCTTCGGCACACGCCGGCGTCTCCCCCGATCCATCGGATCCCGCAGGCTGGGGCTTGAGTTTCCTCCATCGCCTCTGCTAACGAAAGCCCCATGTCCCAATCCGGCCGAATGATCTGGGTAGACCTCGAGATGACCGGGCTCGACGTGGAGCGTGAGCGCATCATCGAGGCGGCGGTGTTGGTCACCAACGCCGAGCTCGAGATCATCGCGGAGGGGCCCAACCTGGTGATCCATCAGTCGGACGAGCTTGTCGCGAGCATGGACGAGTGGAACACACGACACCACGGCGAGTCGGGGCTGACTCAGCGCGTCCGCGCCTCGACCGTGACGGAGGAAGAGGCCGAGGCGGAACTGCTCGCCTTCGTCAGCGCACACACCGCGGCCATGAAGGCGCCGCTGGCGGGCAACTCCATTCATCAAGACCGGCTCTTCCTCAGCCGCTACATGCCGACCTTCACGGCCCACTGTCACTACCGCCTGGTGGACGTGTCGAGCGTGAAGGAGCTGGTGTCGCGCTGGTACCCGGATGAATACGCCAAGCGCCCGTCCAAGAAGGCGTCGCATCGCGCCCTCGACGACATCCGTGAGTCCATCGCGGAGCTTCGCTACTACCGCGAAGTCGCGTTCAAGTGACGGCTCGGCCCGACACCAAACCGCCACTCGACACGCGGCCCAAGGATCGCCTGATCCTCGCCACCCTCGCCGTGGGTCTCGGCTACGTCGCAAGCGGCGCGCTGCTGCTGCTGACCGAGGCCTTCTACATGAACGCGGCGTTTCGAACGGGCGCGCGCCTCGGCATGGTCGCGTGCATCGCGCTGAGCGTGGTGCTCGCGGTGCTCTGGTATTGGCGCGTCACGGGCACGAAGACGCGCAACTTCATGGGCTTGGTGGAGATCCCCGGAGAGCTGCTCGACCCGCAGGCCTATCGCTTCGAGGATCTCGAGGTGATGGAGGACTCCTCCTTGGCCGTGCTCGAACACGCGGCAGCGCGAGTCACCGCCCTCGAACACGAGACGCGCGTGGACGCCGTCGGGCTCGTGCGCGATCTGCTCACCGCGGGCTTCAGCGTGCAGGCCAGCGACATTCACCTCACGCCCGAGGCCGAGGGCACGCGCGTGACCTTCCGCGTCGACGGCGTGCTGCACGAGATCGGGCTGATCCCCAAGCACCACACGCGCTTCGTCACCAACCGCATCAAGGTGATGGCGACCCTCTCCATCCACGTGCACGCCGTGCCTCAGGACGGACGCTTCACCTTCGACACGGAGATGTACCAGGCGCGCGTCTCGACCCTGCCGACCAACCACGGCGAGAAGATCGTCATCCGGCTCGCGATCAACGACGAGAATCGCTACTCCCTGGGCGCCATCGGCTTCGACGAGGAGACCCTAATTCTCTACAAGACGCTGCTCTCGCGTGACGCGGGCGTCATCTTCCTCACGGGTCCCACGGGCAGCGGCAAGACGACGACCATGTACGCGTCCATGCTGCACGTGCGCGAGCATATGGGCGACAAGCTCAACCTCGTGACGCTCGAAGATCCGATGGAGATCGACTTTCAGGGCGTCTCCCAGACTCAGGTGAACAACGCCGTCGGGCTCGACTTCGCCACCGGCTTGCGCTCCATCCTGCGGCAGGATCCAGACGTGATCATGGTGGGCGAGATCCGCGACGAGGAGACGGCGCAGACGGCGATCCGTGCGGGGCTGACGGGTCATCTGCTGCTGACGAGCGTGCACGCGGACAGCACTGCGGGCGTCTTCAACCGTCTGCAGCAGCTCGGCGTGGATCGCTTTCAGATCGCCGGCGCGAGCATCGCGGTGGTGAACCAACGTCTGGCGATCCGGAACTGTCCGGACTGCGTGGAGAAGGCTCGCATCACGGACCTGCAGAAGAAGCAGCTCGCGCTGCTCGGCTTCGACATGGAGGGCGACGTGTACGAGCTCGCCGACGAGTTCTTCGAAGGCAAGGGCTGCGAGGCCTGCCGCGGGAAAGGTCGGCGCGGACGCGTGCCGCTGCTCGAGGTGCTGAAGGTCGACGATCAGATCCGCGACCTGATGCTGGCGGGTACACCGAAGCACGAGCTCGAGCTGGCGGCCGCCAAGGCGGGTATGCGCACCCTCGAGTGGCAGGCGATGGATCTGGCGAGCCGCGGCATCTTGCCCGTGGAGGAGGTCATCCGCGTGCTCTCCATCGCTTGACGTGCGTGGCGCTCGACCGCATGTCCCGAGGCGCATGAGGCGCGCATCGTGAACCACATCGGCGAGATCGCGGCGCTGCTCACCGCGGCCTGCTTCGCGGGCTCGGCCATCTCCTTCTCCACGGCCGGCGAGCGCGTGGGCAGCCTGCCCGTGAACATCATCCGGCTGGTGATGGGGCTCGCGATGTTGATGGCGCTGACGAGCGTGACCCGCGGACAGCCGCTGCCCCTCGACGCCGACGCCCACGCCTGGGCCTGGCTCTCGCTCTCGGGTGTGGTCGGCTTCGCCATGGGCGACCTGTGCCTGTTCCGCGCCTTGGTCGAGATAGGCCCGCGCCTCTCGGCCCTGATGATGAGCCTGGCGCCGCCCGCTGCCGCCTTCTTCGGCTGGCTCTGGCTCGACGAAGGGCTCGACTGGCTGGACCTCGCGGGCGTGACCCTGACCTTCGGCGGCATCGCCTGGGCCATCACCGCGCGCAGCCCCATGGCGCGAGGGCCCGACCGACCACGCCCGAGCCTGCGCGGCATCTTGCTCGGCCTCGGCGGCGCCATGGGCCAAGCCCTCGGCCTAGTGCTGAGCAAGATCGGCATGGGCTCCTACGACGCCTTCGCCGCCACGGAGATCCGCGCCATCGCCGGACTCGTGAGCTTCGGTGTGCTCTTCAGCGTCCTCGGCATCTGGCCCCGCGTGTGGGCCGCCTTGCGCGACACGCGCACCATGGCGATCACCGCCGCGGGCTCCTTCTTCGGGCCCTTCCTCGGCGTCGGCCTCTCGCTCTTGGCTGTTCAGAACACCGACACGGGCGTCGCGGCGAGCCTGATGGCGACCACACCCATCCTGATCATCCCCTTCTCCGTCGTCTTCCGCGGCGAACGCGTAGGCCTCGGCGCCCTCGGAGGCGCCATCGTCGCAGTAGTAGGAGTCGTCCTGCTCTTCTTGTGAAGCGTTGCACTGATAAATTAGATATATGAATAAAGGAGTGCAGCCAGCTCTTGATATCTAAAACTAGATTGCTATATTTTCAAGAGTGACCCTCGAACTCAGCACCGTCTTGCCCTACCCGGAGCTCTCCAAAGAGCATCGCCGGGTGCTCGAGATGCTGTGGAATTTCCACGCGGAGCACGCGCGCTGGCCGCGAGAAGACGAGGTCGGCTACTACGCCAAGTGCGATCTCGAGGTCGTTCGCAAGCTCGCTGAGCTGAAGCTCATCACCACAGCTCGGGCCGAATCTGGACCGGACATGCGGCGCCCCACGGCGTTGGGCCTGGCGTATGTCTCAGCGGCCGAGGCCCGGTCGCTGCTCGAAGACGTCGACGTGCTGATGCGCTACGTGGCGTCACGCTTTCATCCGGACATCCACGAGCTCAGCTTCGACGAGATCACAGCCGCCCTGGAGCTCGAAGAAGCGCGGCTGCTCGAGCTTGGGCCTTTCGCCGATGACCTGCAGCTTCACGTTCGCCAACACGGGGTCGGGAGCTGGAATCCTTGGTCTAGCTTCGCCGATGGCGTCACGGCCGCGTTCGCGCGCATGGACCTCGGTCAGTACGATCGGCGCAAACGTGGACTCGATCTCTCCGCCTCGGCGCTGCCCATCCGATTGGTTTCCCTCGAGGTCGAGCATTTCCGTGCCCTGTCACGCCTCGAGCTCGAGCTCGGCTCGCCGCTGACGGTCCTGGTTGGGCCGAACGGTGTCGGCAAGAGCACGACGCTCGACGCCCTCGGCTTCCTCTCCGTGGCGGCTCGCGACGGACTCGCAGCGGCCCTCGCCGGTGAGCTGGGATTCTCACGTCTGCGTGAACGCGGGAGCCCTGCGCCGGTGATCTTGCGTCTGGGCTTCGAGCTCGACGCGGGCCTCGGCTTTCGACCCGGTGAGTACCTGATCGAACTCGACGATCCTCGCGGCGTCGTGGCCGTGACGCGTGAAGAACTGCTCTACGGAGCCGGAGAGGCGCGCGAGCCGTGGCTCGAAGGCAGTCGCGCCATGACGCGGCTGCGGGCCACCGACGGCGAGCTCGAGGAGCGCTACCACGCCATCGACGCGCTCGGCCTCGAAGGCGTGCAGGACGCCTCGCGCTATCCCATCGTCATGGCCTTGCGCCACGCGCTCGCGAGCATGGCCCTGGTGGATCGGGACCCTATCTTCAATAGCCGGGAGTCCTTCTCCGAGCCGAACACGATCGAGCGGCCGTTCGGAGAGGAGCATCCCAGCCTTCGCGGGTACCGTCACAGGGGCGCCAGCGCCTCCCCACGCGGGCTGCTGCACGATGCCGTGCCCGACGACGCGAGCGCGACGCGCCTCGGCGACGTCTTGTCGAAGCTCGTGCCCACGGTCAGCCGCGTCGAACGCCGCGCCATCACAGGCGGACCTGCCGAGCTCGACGTCTTCGAGGTCGGCAGCGATTCGCCGGCACGCGTGGACGAGCTCTCCCAAGGCACACGCCAGATGCTGATGCTCGCCGCGCTCTACGTGCACCCCAACCCGCCCGCGATCCTGCTGCTCGAAGAGCCGGACGCGGGGCTTCACCCCGCCGTGCTCCAACCCCTGGTCGACCTGCTGCGCGAGATGTCCGAGCGCAGCTCCATCGTCGCCACGACGCATTCGCCCTATTTCGTCGCCATGCTCGACCGCGAGCGCGAAGTCGTGGCCCTTCAGCGACACGCCGAGCAGGTCACGGCGGAGCCCTTGGCGCAGGCGCTGAGTTCTTCGCGCTGGCTCGCGGCCATGGATCCGGCCGAGGCGTTTTTCCGCCGGGGGCTCGAGCGCGCGCCATGAAGAGGCGAACCGTGTTGCTGGAGGACGGAACGCCAGAGGCGGCAGCCCTCGGAGACTGGTTAGCGCGCGACCTCATGAATGCGCTGCGTGTGAGCGCCATCAGTGCCAGCGATATCCGCACTGTGATCACGGCGCGTCGAGCCGCGGGGGTGCGTGAACGTCTCGTCGGGCTGACGATGGGCGGCGCGACGGCGGCCGATATCGACGGCAGCGCCGCGACTGAGGTCGTGCGCGAATGGCTCGTCGATCTAGGCCCCTTCGAGCGACGCTGCGCCGGTCCGGCTCGCATCGAAGAAGCCGTGCAGCAGAAACGACGCGGTGCCGAGGAGCTGCTCAGCCTGCGCGCGCGTGTGAGCGTAAGGCCCGGCGTCAGCAGCCAGAGCGGCAGCCGCCCACGCGGCAGGCCTCGCGGAACGCAGCGCCCCCTGCGCGGTGTCGGCTTCGACGTCTCCGTCTGCCTGCTGCTCCACCCTGAGCGCGGGTACACCGAGCGCGCCCTGGCCGAGGCTATCGGCCGTTCCAGCTACGGTGTGCACCGCGTGCTGCTCGCTTTGGAAGCTGCAGGATTGGTGGAGCGCGGCCGAGGCGCGATTCGCGCACGGGATCCCGTGTTGCTCGCGGACGCGCTGCTCCGCGATTGGAAGCAGCGCCATCAGCGCAAGCGCCCCGGCCAAGCCTACGCCTGCGTCGGTGGCAAGTCGGCGCGTGGAGCTCTGGGCGAGCTCGCCGCCATGGCTGGCGTGCACGTCTGTCTTGCGGGGCCGTCTGCCCTGGAGTCGCGACTCGTTGGCGGCTCCGGTGCGATCACGCTCTACGCCGAAGGCCTCAACGTCGAGCTGGCGAAGCTGCATGGTCTGCGCGCCATCGAACGCGGCCTGCCGGATGTGATCGCCTGGCGACCGCCCGAGCGCGGCGTGCTCCTAGAACCGGACGCCTCGGGTGACCTGCCCGCCACCAACGCCGTCGTCACCTGGCTCGACGCCATGGCCAGCGGAGACGACCGCGTCATGATGGTCGCCGAAGACCAATGGACGCCGTCATGAACAGCGACAATCAACACCTGATCGACTTACTCCGAAGCGTCTCGTCCACTGCGCCCCACTGCCGCCTGCTGCTGATCGGTGGTTTGGCGGTGCATGTCCAAGTCGTCGAAGCCGCGGGCGACTCTGCGCCCGGCTTCTCGAACTCCGCCGAGCTACTGGCGAGCCTGCCGCGGCTGGTCCGCGCGACGGCTGACCTGGACATCTGTCTGAGTGAAGCGGACCTCGCACGGGTCATTCAAAACCTGCGCTCGGAAGGCTTCACGCCCGCGCGCAGTGAACCGCCTCCACATCGCTACGCACGCGGCTCAGAACACGTCGATCTGGTCGCATTGCCGAACCCGCAGGCCAGCGCGAATCAAGGCGCCTCGCTCGATCTTCCCGGCCTCGTGAAGGCCCTGGACGGAGAATTCGAGTCTTCATCTGTCTTCGACGCCAGCGTTCGAATCGCTTCTCCTCTGGCGCTGGTGATCATGAAGTGCGTCGCCTGGGACACACGCCATGAGGCGAGGGATCTGGTCGACATCGCACGCCTGGCACTCAGCGCGAGTCCCGAACTCGAGGCGAAGGTGGATCTGGCCTTGGGGAATCTCCCGCGTCGGGCTCGAGAAGCGGCGAGAAGAGTGCGCCGGAGCTTCATCGACCCGCACGGAACCGCCTCGGCGTGCATGTTGCCAGCCGTGTACGGTCTCCAGGTAGTCGACCCCGAGGACTGGGAGACGGAGGAGCTGATTCGCGAGCATGTGAGCGAAGCCGTGTGCCGCTTGTTGTCCAGGTGCTGACTCGGAGTGAGTTCATGACGCGCACACTCCGGGCGCATGAGCAGGCGCGCCCATGTGCTAGGTTCCGCGCGATGCGACTCCCCGTGCCCCCACACCTCGCCATGCTCTCCGCGTTGCTCGTGCTCCTCAGCTCGGCCTGCGGCCCCGCCATGCAGGAGGGACCTCAGGACGCGGAGGACGTCGTGCGCGCCATGGCGCCTCCGGCGCGTCTGACGGACTCTCGCACGGGCGCCGCGATCAGCTTGGACGAGCTGCGCGCGCGCCTGCTCGAGGCCCGTGTGATCTACCTCGGCGAGCAGCACAACAGCGCGCCCTCCCACGCCATGGAGTACCTGATCATGCGACTGCTCGCGTCGCGCGACTCGCACATCGCCGTGGGCATGGAGATGTTTCAGCAGCCCTTCCAGAGCGCCCTCGACGAGTGGGTCGACGGGCGACTCGACGAAGAGGCGCTGCGACGCGAGACGGAGTGGGACGCGCGCTGGGGTCACGACTTCAGCATGTATCGGCCGATGCTGGAGTTGGCGCGCAGCCGCGGGATTCCGCTCTACGCGCTCAACGCGCCGCGGGAGCAGGCGCACGCCGTGGCCCAAGACGGCATCGCGGGTCTGGACGAAGAGGCGCGCGCCGCCTTGCCCCAGATGGACATGGGCGACCAAGCCCACCACGACATGGTGGTCGAGGCCATGAGTGAACACGAGGGCGTGGACGACGACGCGCTCGAGCGCATGTACCAAGCGCAGGTGCTGTGGGACGAGAGCATGGCGGCGAAAGTCGCCGAGATCATGAACAGCGACGACCCGCCGTCGCATCTAATCGTGATGGCCGGTGAGATGCACGTGCGCCGCGGCCTCGGCATCCCGGCGCGTGCGGCCCGGCGTGGAGTGCGGTCGTCGCTGACGATCCTCTCGTTGAGCGACCAGGACGAATTCGAAGCCGCGCTCGCGGCGCCCGACGACGAGAAGCCCGCCGACCTGCTCTGGCTGCTGCCCGAAGACGACTGAGGCGTCAGCCCTTCGACTCGCGCGCCAGCTCCTCGAGCAGCGCCTTGGCGAGCGCCTGATACTCCTCGCGACGGTTGTAGACGTGGGCGCTGACGCGCACGAGGCGATGTCCGGCGCCGGGCCAGGGCACGATCGGGACATCGATTCGGTGTCGCTCGTAGAGTGCCGTAGCCAGCGGGCTCAGCTCGAAGTGACCGGCTCGCGCCTCGGGAGCTTCGGGCAGCGGCACAGCGGCGAGGGAGCCGAGCATGCCGTCGGGCGCTGGCGCCTCGACCTCTAGGGCGTCGCAGAGCATGTCTCGCGCCTCGAGCGCCAGCGCGCGATTCGCCTCGTGCAGCTCGGGCCAGCCACCCGGCGCCATGGCCGCGAGCGCGTCGAGGGCCGCGGGCGCACACAGCCAGGCCGTGGGATCCGCCGTACCCATCCAGTCGAACTCCTCCCACAAGCGCGGACGCGCTCGTGTGGAGTCGAACCCGTGACTGATGATCGGCGCGTGAACCGCCTCGGCCATGTCGGGACGCAGCCAGAGCAGCGCCGCACCCTTGGGCGCGCAGCACCATTTGTGCAGGTTGCCCGTGTAGAAGCTCGCCCCGAGCTTCGGTAGATCGAGCTCGAGCATGCCGGGGCCGTGGGCGCCGTCCACCAACGTCATCACTCCGCGCGCCTCGAGCCCAGCGACCAGACGATCGAGGGGCATCACCAGACCCGTGGGGCTCGTGACGTGGTCGAGCAGGGCGACGCGCGTGCGCTCGGTGACGGCGCCATGGATCGCGAGGATCACCTCCTCCGCGGAGATCAACGGGAAGGGCAGCTTCACCGTGACCACGCGTGCGCCGGCGCGCTCCGCGACGAAGCGCGCGGCGTTGGAGCAAGCGTGATAGCCGTGGTCGGTCACCAAGATCTCGTCGCCGGGCTCGAAGCGGAGCGAGCGCAGCACGGCGTTCACGCCGCTGGTGGCGTTGGGCACGAAGGCGAGGTCTTCGGGCGCTGCGCCCACGAAGGCCGCGACCTTCACGCGCGCCTCGTCGAGCAACCGCGGACGCTCTTTCAGCATGAACTGCACGGGCTCACGCTCGAGGCGCTCTCGCAGCTCTGACTGAAGCGCGAGCACCTCGCGCGGGCAGGCGCCGAAGGATCCGTGGTTGAGGAAGAGGACGTCGTCCGCGAGCGCAAAGCGGCGCCTGATGGCGTGGGAATGTGCCTGGTCGCTCATCGCAGTGTGTGCCGGTAGATGAAGAGGCCGGTGAGTACCTTGGGCGAAAAGAAGGTGCTCTTCTCCGGCATCACCACGTTGGCGTCGCCGAGCCCGGCGTCCGCCACGGCCACGAGCTCGTCGATGCTCACGGGATGCAGGGCGATGGCCAAGTCGTGAGCGCCGGAGTCGACTGCGGCGCGCATCTCGTCGAGGGCGGATTCGGGGAAGTAGTCGAAGTGCGCGGGGTCGGTGATCATGTCGTGCTCGAGTCCGAGCTTGGGATAGAGTTCGCGCTCGAGGATGGCGCAGTCGAGGCGACCGACCACGTCATCGGGCACGCGCTCGGCGCGCAGCAGATAGCTGCCCTGCGTGGTGTAGAGCGCAAAGGCGTGCTTCGGAGGCGTGGCGAACTCGCTCAGCGGCTCGAGCTCGAGCTCGCTCAGCGCGTCTACGATCGGCCGCGTGCCCGTGACGACGCGATCGTACGCGAGGATCTCCGCGTCCCCCGTGACGTAGGCCAGGGCGTGGGTCTGACCGCCGACCAGCGAGGTGTGGTAGCGGTGATGTCCGTCCGCGATGTAGAGGGGATGAGCGCCGAGTGTCGCTCGCAGGCGCTGACCGAGGTCACTCGCCTCGGGCACTCGGAACACGCGTGAGCGCAGCCCGTGCAGGTCGGACTCGCCGCCAAAGTCGCTGTGGAAGTCGTACAGAGCCTCGCCTCGCTTCGCCTGCTCGAGCAAGGGGCCGAGCTTCGCGCGAGTCAGCAAGAACACCGGTCCGAAGCTGTGCGCCGTGGCACGACGCAAGGCCAACCGGCCCTGCACCTTCGCGTCGAAGGTCTTCTCGTGGCGGATGATCTTGCCCTCCGCGTAGGCGCTGACCTCGGCGGCGACGAAGACGCCCGTGCGCGTGCCGAAGTCGCCTGTCTGCTCGTAGACGTAGAGGGCGGGCGTGTCGTCGTCGACCAACAGGCCCTCGGCGCGCAGCCTCGTGAGAGCGACCTGCGGCTCGGCGCCCAAGGTGACGTGGAAGACCGAATCGGCGTTCTCCTCGAGCGTCGCCTCGAGCGTCGACCCCGGCTTGATCACGTCGTAGGGCGGACAGCTCACGCACGCGACGTCGGCCGGCGCGGGACGCAGACCGACGAGACCTCGGATGTCGATCATCGTTTCCTCCATGGGGAGGCGCAGCCTAGCAGCGGCAGCAGAGGCCGCGAACCCCTGCGATCGCTTTCCCTCGACTTCGCCTGCGCATAGGCTCCGCGCATGAGCCTCGAGGTCCGCCCGGAGGACGACGGTCACATCCGCATCCGCTTCGCCGCCTCCTTCGAAGGCCTGAAGCCCATCTTTGGGGTCGCCCTCGCCGTGGGTGTGGGCTTCGCGCTCTTCGCCCTATCCGGTCGCGCCCCACGCTGGTCGACCATCGTGGGCTTCTTCCCGGCGACCTTCCTATGGATCGCGCTGCGCCGCCTGAAGCGCACGCAAGGGGCGCCCGTGGAGTTCGTGCTCGCGCCCGCGGATCGAAAGCTGACGGGGCCGAGCGGTGACTACACCTTCGCCCACGTCGGTCACCTCGTGCTCGACAGCTACACGCGTCGCGGCTCACGCGGCGGCGGGCAGGGGCGCAGCGTCTTCACGATCTATCGTCTGTCCTTCCTGCCACAGGAGCCGAGCGAGGAGGCGCTCGCGGCCCTCTCCGCGGAGGTCGACGCGCGTCCCAAGACCCAAGCCCTCGGAGCGCCGCCCAAGCCGCCACGCGACGCGGACGTGCTGATGGCTCGAGGGCCCTATTCCTTAGGTCGCGCCCTGGCACGCGAGCTGGGCCACGCGCTCGATCTGCCGCTGATGGACCTCACCTCGAGTCCGCCGAGGATCTTCGAGCCAGAAGATCAGCAGGGCGCTCTCGAGGCCCTGCGGGGCGCACACGCGAGCCTCTCCTCGCCGAGCGAGCCTCCGCGAGGAGTCGGGCGTCGGGATCGGCAGGGCGAGACGTGCCTGAGACACGCCGCAACCCCTGCCTCGCTCAGGTTCACGGGCGCCGCGCTCTTCCTTGGTGCCAGCTTGGTGTTCTACGTCTGCTCGGGTGGCGCGCTCTACATCGCGTTCTGGCCGCTGCTTCTGGCGCTGCTCGTGGTGGGCGGATCGACGCGCTGGAAGATCACCCCAGAGGGTGTCGAGACGTCATCACGCTGGTTCGGGATCCCGCTGGGACCAGCGCGCTTCTTCGGTTACGACGAGCTGCGTGACGTATCGGCGACCGAGGACAAGCGAGGCGTCTGCGTGCGCCTCGTGACCGAAGACGCGACCCATCGCGTCGCCGCGCCTCGCGTGGAGATGGCCGAGTATCTGGCGGCCTGCGCCCTTCACCCGCCGGAGCGTAGCGCTCCCCATCCGGGGCCCTATCGCTGAGCCGCCTGCGGACACGACTCACGCGACCCTTGCCAAGCGGGCGCGGTGGCGCGACACCTGAGACATGACCACGCAGGGCGAACGCGGACCGAGGTTGAGGCGAGTCCCAGAGGGCGACGATCGCGAGCGCCTGGTGTGTCCCGACTGCGAGTACATCGCCTACGAGAACCCGAAGAACGTGGTCGGCTCCGTGCCCGTGCACGAGGGGAAGGTGCTCTTGTGTCGGCGCGCCATCGAGCCACGGCGCGGTCATTGGACGCTGCCCGCGGGCTTCATGGAGCTGGGAGAGACGCCCGCTGAAGGTGCCGCGCGCGAGGCCATGGAGGAGGCTGGCGCGGACCTCGAGCTGGGCGCGCTGATCGGCATCTACTCGGTCGTGCACATCGGTCAGGTGCACATCTTCTATCGCTCCACGCTGCGTTCGCCCGAGCTGAGCGTGGGCACGGAGAGCCTCGAGCTGGGCTTCTTCACCTTCGACGAGGCGTTGGCTCTGGACCTGGCGTTTCCCACCGTGCGACACGCCATCGAAGATCACCTCGCCCTGCCCGAGGCGGGCTTCGCGCCCATCGAGCGTCGCCTGGGGCCGCCCGCGCGACGACGCTAGGCAGATGTCCAAGACGGAGCTCGATGTCTTCCTGCTGACCCGGCGCTGGCGCGACACGAACGACGGCCTGCGCTTCGACCTCTGGGGGCAGTCGAGCTTCGGCCCCGTGCGCCTGATCTTCACGCGTCAGCGCGCAAACTTCTTCGTCGAGCGGCATGTGCCGACTCACAGCGGTGAGCGCCGAGAGCTCGACCTGCGCAGCTTCGCGGGCCGCGACGTGGACGCCGTCTACTTCTCGAGTCAACGCGCGCTGCGCCGAGAGCGTGACGCCGTGCGCGACGACGTGCGCCAGACCCTCGAGGGCGACATCAAGCCCGTAGACCGCTTCCTGATGGAGCGCTTCATCACCGGATCTCTGAGCGCGCGCGGTGAGCTGCTGCGACGCGACGGGTACTTCGAGCTGCGAGACCCGGTGATCCGCCAAGTGGAATTCCGCGTCGAGCTGAGCGCCCTCTCCTTCGACATCGAGACGCACGGACTCGAGGGCGAGCTCTTCTCCATCGCCTGCGCAGGAGTGGGAGGCGACGTGGTCTTCCTGCGCCGAGACGCCGACCCGGCGCTCACGCTCGGAGACCGGGTGCGCCTCTTGCCCGACGAGCGCGGCGTGATCGCCGCCTTCGTCGACCACGTACAGAGGGCCGACCCCGACGCGCTGCTCGGCTGGAACGTCGTGGAGTTCGATATCGCGTATCTCGCGCGCAAGGCCGAGGCGCTGCGCCTGCCCTTCGCCCTCGGTCGCGGAGGCGGGCGCGCGCGCGTCCTGCCGCCACACAACGACTCCTCTCCGAGCCTGTGTCTGATGCCCGGACGCGTCGTGCTCGACGGCATCGCGAGTCTGAAGTCCGCCACCCTGAGCTTCGAGCGCTTCAGCCTCGAGCACGTCGCGCAGACCCTGCTCGGCCGCGGCAAACGCATCCACCACGGCGGGGATCCGGTAGCGGAGATCCGGCGCCTCTACGACGAAGATCCGCAAGGCCTCGTCGACTACAACCTCGAGGACGCGCGCCTCGTGCTCGACATCTTCGAGCGAGCACGCCTGTTCGACTTCCTGATCGAACGACAACGCCTGACGGGGCTCTCCTTGGATCGACAAGGCGGCTCCGTGGCGGCCTTCGATCACCTCTATCTGCCGCGCCTGCACCGACACGGTGTGGTCGCGCCCGATGTGGGCTCCTCGGGCAAGTCGCCCTCGAGCCCCGGCGGCATGGTGCTCGACTCCACACCGGGACTGTATGCGAACGTGCTCGTGCTCGACTTCAAGAGCCTGTACCCGAGCATCGTCCGCAGCTTCTGCGTCGACCCGCTGGGCCTCGCCTTCCCCGGCGACGATCCCATCCCGGGCTTCGACGGCGGGTGCTTTCATCGTGAGCAGCACATCCTGCCAGGTCTACTCGAGACGCTCTGGGCTGCGCGCGACGAGGCCAAGAAGAAGAACGACATGCCCCTGTCACGGGCGATCAAGATCCTGATGAACTCCTTCTACGGTGTGCTCGGGACGCCTGGCTGTCGCTTCTTCGATCCGCGTCTCGCGAGCTCCATCACGCGTCGCGGACACGAGGTGATTCGTCAGAGCGTGGACTTCGTAGAGGCGCGCGGGCTGCCTGTGATCTACGGCGACACGGACTCGATCTTCGTGCACGCGGGCGAGCACGAGCGCGAGAGCGCGTGCCTCGAGCTAGGACGCGAGCTGGCCCAGAGCCTGAACGTGCATTTTCGCGAGCGTCTCAGGAAGGAGTTGCGGATCGACAGCTGCATGGAGATCGAGTTCGAGACCCACTACCTGCGCTTCCACATGCCCACGCTGCGAGGCGGCAAGGAGGGCAGCAAGAAGCGCTACGCGGGGCTCGTGCGCGCAGAGGACGGCGGCACGCGCTTGGTGCTGAAGGGTCTCGAGGCCGTGCGCACGGATTGGACGCCGCTCGCGCGCCGCATGCAGCGCGAACTGTATGAGCGCGTCTTCTCGGGTCGCCCACACGAGAGCTGGCTACGCGAGCTGCGCACCCGCATGCGCGCCGGGGAGCTCGACGACCAGCTGATCTACGAGAAGCGTCTGCGCCGCAGCCTCGACAGCTATCAGAAGAACGTGCCGCCCCACGTGCAGGCAGCGCGCAAGCTCGGGCGACCCGTGCGTGAGATTCGCTACGTGATCACCCGCGCGGGAGCCGAACCCGCGGACCAAGCCCACGCGGCTCTCGACTACGACCACTACGAGTCGAGACAGCTGGCCCCGGCGGCGAACGGCTTGCTACGCGCCCTCGACCAGAGCTGGGAAGAGCTCGCGGGGCCGCAGCTCGCGCTCTTCTGAGGAAGGCTCGCCAGAGCTCAGAAACTCCACTCGCCCGAGTCGCCGCCGAAGGAACCGCCGCCGCCGCCGCCGGATCCCACGGGACCGAAGGGCGCGAGGCAGCCCAGCTCTCGGGATCCGCGATCGCCGCTCTCGGTCTCCCAGCTGATGCGCACGCAGGTCTGTCCGCCCGTCTCGTACAAGGCCTGCGACGTGCAGTCGTTGCCGGTGGCCCAGCCCGGAGGTGGGCTGAGGGTGGCTCGACCGCTGTCATCGGACAGCCTGCCCGACGAGCAAATGTCGTCGATCACCGTGCACCCGCCAAAGGACTCGACGCGCGCGCAGAAGCGATAGCGCCCGCGGCAGCGAGCCCTGATGCGGACGCGTCCGCCCCACGGAGCGCCGAGGCTGCCACACTCCGTGGGGCCGTCGGAGCCGGACATGAGCGTCCCTCGAGCGGCGCAGTACCACACGCCGGGCCAGCTCACCGTGCCCTCGGCCAGGCAGTCGCAGGGCTCGCCGGGAGCGCACACGAAGGCGTCGGGCGAGCTGGAGTCGACGACGCTGGAGTCGACGACCGAGGTGTCGGGGCGCGCCGCGTCGATTGGAGCGGGGCCGACGTCCGGCTCGAGTCCGTGGCTGAGATAGCAGGCGCTCAACCAGAAGCAGGCCGCGAGCGCGAAGCCCGCTCGCCAGCTCGTCTGACGCCCCCGATAGCGCTCTCGCATACGCAAAGGATGGGCGCTCTGGCTGGCCGTGTCGAGGGTGACGAACGGACGGCCGAGCACCCGCGTGCGGCGGACCGACTACTCGGCCCTGTCGCTACGCCGTCGGCGGCGATGTTCCGACGACGACCGCCATGCACGCACATCGTCTGGCGCGACCTCGAGCGTCCCGGTACGATGAGCGCTATGGTGCGGACAGACTTCGAAACTTTGCGAGACCTTCCGGGCAAAGTGATCAAGGGCGACATCAAGCTTTCCAGGCGCCAAGCAACCGCTCCCGCGCTAGTCGCCGAGGGAATTGTGATCGACAACGCCGGCGGAGTGGAACTGAAGCTCAACATCACGTTTAATCCTGAGGTCGGCTCCAAGACATTCAATGTCCGTGCGGTTGGCGTCGGTCCGGTGTGTCGACTCGACGTGGATGGTCCCGCACACCGACCTGCAGGACGAAGTCACAAGCACTCGGTGCAGTCTGATCGTTGCCCAGATCGCAACCTCCCGGATGGCGTTATTGATCGGCCGGATTTGGCCGGGAGATCTCTAAACGAAGTGTTCTCCGTGTTCTGCGAGATGGCCCAGATCGATCATCAGGGCACCTTCATGGCACCGCTAGATCTGTGACTATGTTGAGCGTATTGGACATTAAGGAACAGACATCCGGCCATTCGCTGGTACGGAGCGTGGATGAGCTGCCGAAGGGTCATGTGCGGATCGAGACCGGATTCCTGTATCCAGATGGGAGTTCCGTTGACGTATTCGTTGTCGAAGCGAGTCCGATGTTCCCGACCTTGAAGCTGAGTGATCTTGGTCAGACGACTTCCTGGCTACTGGACCTACAGGTCCGACCGTGGCTCTCCAAGAAGCGACAGCGATTGGCCGAAGACGCGATCAGGATCTACGAGGTTCGGCAAGAAGGTGGCGCTCTAGAGTATGCACTCTCTGGTCTGGACTCTCTCGTGGAGGGAATCGTAAGGCTCGGTCAAGCGTGCGTAAGGGTGGCGGATCTTACGTACACACGTCGCAGTTCGCTGCAGGGGAGCATCTCGGAGGAGATCGAGGAGTTTCTCGTGGACTCGGAGTTCGAATTTGAGCCGAATATCGAGTTGCTCGGACGACGCGGTGTCAATGTACGGATCGATTTCCTGGTGCATGGATCGCGCACGACCTCGGCGCTCCTGGCGCTCGCTACGGGAAATGCATCGCAGGCGCACACCGTAGCCAACGAGATCTTCAAGCGCTGGTATGATCTGAACATTCCGGCCCGCAACGAGCAGCGGGTGACTGTGTTCGATGACCAGTACGATGTATATCGGGCCGAAGATCTGCACCGGCTCCGGGACTTGTCCGACGTCGTGGCGCTTTCAGACCGGCAGACCATGAAGGATCTACTGGCCGCATGAGAAGGCGAACAGCGTCCGGCGTGAGTCAGCGAGCGCGAGCGCCATGTGGCGCGAGCTACTCGCTACGCCGTCGGCGATGATGATGCTCTCGGGGGAGTTCGGGCAGAGTCACGTCGATCTCGACCCGAGGTCGCTCGGGATCGAGCCAGCGATCCGTGGTGACGAGCTCGCGATGGGTCTGGTAGCCATCCCTCATGACGAGCAACTCGAGCACCTCATCCGTGTGGACGCCCGTGATGCGGACCTCGGGGCCCACCCCGACGACTCGAAACACCTTGGCGCCCGGCGGCGTGGTGATCACCCGAAGGGTCCCAGCTCTCTCGGAGTCCGCGCCCGACATCAGCGGAGGCATCTCCGGGGTCTCTCCCTCCTCCGGGATCTGAACGGCGAGCTCGAAGCGCGGCTCCTCAGCGTCACTCCAGAGCGCGTCCGCGGAAACGACCGCCCACGCGTCGGGACGGCCACTCTGGGTGGCCAGGACCTGCTGAGCCGAGCCCATCGGGACGTCGGGGATGTCCACAGGCGCGCGACCCACGAAGCGCAGGACCCGCGCACCTTCCGTCGCGACGCGCACGAGCACTTCGCCCAAGGGGGCTTCCCTGACGATCGGCTCGGCCACACGCTCGGGCTCTGGCGCCGGGGACCCGAGCCATCCACGCAGCGTATCGGGCGCGAGCAGGGCCACGGCCGTCGCCGCGGCGCCGAGGACCATCACGAGCAAGAGCAGGTTCCGCAGCCCGTGTCCTCGCACCTCTCCCGCGAACTCGTCGGGATCGAACTGACTCACGGGAGCGGAGGACGCGGCGAGGGGGATCTTGGTCGTCGTGTCGTCGACCCCCTTGCGCTCGACCGGCTGCGGTCGCGTCTCGGGCGCTGATTGGGGCTGCACCTCGGGCGCACGCGGCGCCTCTGCATCGATGATCCAGTGGGACGCTGCCGCAGGCTCGAGGGCCGCGTCCGGCGTCTCGGGGCGCGCCGGGCGCAGGGTCTCCGGGCCCCGTCGTAGCTGAAGGAGGCGCACCAGGGCCTTGCGCGCGCGCCCTCGCGCCATCGGATCGATCGCCCGCTGCAGGGCCTCGTTGAGCTCGTCTGGGCTGCGAAACTCGGCCGAGTGCAGCAGCTCGCGCAGCGCGCCCTCGGCCATGGGCAGCGTGGAGAAGGCCGCGATGATGGAGCGCGCCGACGCGCTAGCACGCGCGCGATCCAGCGGAGACGCCAAGCTCACTCGACCGGACTCGCTGATACGAATCTGATCCGCGACCACGACCGCCGGCCGGTCGTGGAGCCCGTCGCATACGTCCATGGCGACCAGGCCCGCGACCTCCGGATCGCAGCTCGTGTGGTGCTCTCGCACGAGGTCGCCCAGGTCGTGCAGCGAGATGCCCGTCCGGAGCAGCGCCGCGGTCTCGGCGGAGACGAGTCGCGAGACGGATGGCAGCGTGCCGTCTTCGGTGGACGACTCCTCTTCTACGTTCAGCGCGGAGAAAGAATCCGAAGGCTGCCCCTCCCTCGCCTGCTGAAGCTGGGCCAAGCGCGACTCGCGCTCTCCTGGGAAGAGCAGTTCCATCCACTCGCTCACCTCCGCCGTGCCGACGGTCATGCCGGTGGTGGTGAGGAACTTCCGTAGGTCCTGACCCATGGCGCGCGCCGTGCGATAGCGTTGGTCCCGATCTCGCGCGAGGGCCTTCAACACGATGGCGTCGAGCGCCTGTGGGACCCACGGGCTGACGCTCGAGGGCGCAGGGATCTCGTCGAAGACCACGGCGGAGAGCGTCGCCGCGTCCGAGTCGCGTCGAAAGAGCCGCCGCAGCGTCAGCGCCTCCCACAAACACACGCCCAAGCTCCACACGTCTGACCTGCGGTCGACGCCCTCGTCTCGGAGCTGCTCGGGTGCGACGTAGGCGTACTTGCCCTTGAGCTTGGCGACCTTAGTCTGGTGGATGCGCTCCGCCGCCTTGGCCACTCCGAAGTCGACGATCTTGACGGCCCCATCGTAGGTCACGACGATGTTTCCGGGGGAGACGTCGCGGTGCACGACGCCGAGGGGCTCGCCCTTGGCGCTGCGAAGCTCATGAGCCGCGTGCAGGCCCTCGGCCGCCTCGGCGATCAGGCGAGCCGTGTACCAAGGGAGGCGCTTGATCTCCTCGCGATCGCGGCGTTTCACCACGGTCCTCAGGACGCGCTTGAGCGGTGCGCCGAGCAGGAACTCCATCGCGAGATAGTAGACCCCTCGCTGTCGGCCGAAGTCGAACACGCTGCACACGTTCGGGTGGTCGATGCTCGCGGCGAGCCGCGCCTCGTCGAGAAACATGTCGACGAAGGCCTTCTGGTCCGCGAGGTGATCGTGGATCACCTTGAGCGCGACGATCTTCTCGAAACCGCTCTCGTGAGCCGTGCGCGCCAAGTACACCGTCGCCATGCCACCTGCGGCGAGCTTGGAGAAGATCCGGTAGCGGCCGAAGCGGCTCGGCATGTCCTTGGAGGGTTCCTCGAGCACGAAGCCCGGAGACTACTCTGAACGGGGTCTCCATTGCGAGCACTACCCGATGCAACATCGAGGGATCTCCTGCGCCAGAGAGCACTCCTGTCACGAGAGACGATCCGGCTCACGACAGTTCATTGCCACAGGTATCATAGAATGCTACTGGGCAGCGATGAGACACGTATTCGCGGGTGGTGGTGTGATCGCGCTAGTGGCGCTCCTCGGAGCCTGTGGTAGCGGCGGCGGCGGGTCCGGATCGTGCACCGGGACCGCTACACTATTGTGTCAAAAATCCTGTGATTGTGGAGAAGGCGCAAGCTGTCGCCTGTCTGTCGCTTCCGACGCTGGATCGGGTAGTTTGGGATTTGACTCGATGGCGGACTGCACGAACCTGATGGTCAACCTCGGATGCAGCGGAGGGGGCGATCCCACGGTGAATTTCGCGACGTGCGAGGCCGACCTCCGAAGCGCCATGTGCATCGGCAACGGGCCTGACCGCGGGCTCTCCTCACCCGCTTCATGCAACTCCATGTAGTGACTCATGCGATCGTCTCGCCTTCGACCGATGCGTCGACGCGGACGAAGCGGCCAAGGTCGGCGATGCCTGCGATCGCGGACCCTCGCAGCTGGCCGACGCTCCACGCCGACGCCTGCCTGACGCCCGGATCCAACTTTCTCCGCGCACGACGAAACGTCGCTTGCGCCTCGGCATATATGGCCCGAGGTGATCGACGATGAACGGCACGCAGGCGGAGAGCGAAGAAGCGCCCTCGGGCGGTGAAGAGTGGAGGCGCGGCGTCTGCGGCATCTGCCCGGCGGGCTGTTGGGTCGAGGTAGAGCTCGAGGGCGGCAGGCTCACGGACATCCGCGCGGACACGACGCATCCCCTCGGGATGATCTGTCGGCGCGGCGAGAAGGCGGCGGAGATCGTCTACTCCGAGCATCGCCTGAAGACGCCGCTGCGGCGTGTCGGCCCGAAGGGCACGCTCGAGTTCGAGAGCTGCACGTGGGACGAGGCGTACGCAGCCATCGTGAAGAACCTTCAGCGCATCAAGACCGAGTCGGGTCCGGAGGCCGTCAGCATCTACACCGGGCGAGGCGCCTTCGAACTCTCTCTCTGCGACGTGTTTCAGCCCAAGGGCGTGGCCGTCTCGTCGGCGTCGAGCGTTCTCTTCCCCTTCGGCTCGCCCAACACCATGGGCGTCGGCGCCCTCTGCTACGTGAGCATGGCCATGATCGCGCCCCACGTGACCATGGGACGCATGCTCGTCGACATGTTCGCCGACATGGAGAACGCCGAGCTCTTGATCGTGTGGGGCACGAACCCGGCGACGGACTCGCCACCCCTCGACATGCACCGCCTCGAGGCCGCCGCCGCCCGTGGCGCTCAGGTCATCGTGATCGATCCGCGGCGCACGGAGACGGTGGAGCGCACGGACGCCGAGTGGATCCCGATCCGCCCGGGCACGGA